>NZ_JBDIUY010000026.1:0-171497 GCF_040212315.1 Brevibacterium litoralis
GCGCCGAGGACCGTGTCGAGTGCCCGGACCGCGGCCCGGCGTCCGGTGGGATCGGAATCCGCGACGTCCGGGGCGCCGGCGTAGCGCTGCGCCTCGACGGCGGTGCGGATCCCCTCGAGACCGGTCCGGGCCTGCTCGGCCTCCGTGGCGTCGAGGAGGTCCCGGCGCACGGCCCGACGCAGCGCGTCGTCGAGGGATTCCGCATGGGCGGCGACGGTGACGGTCGATGCCAGGGGCGCACCGGCGTCCCGGGCGGTCGCGAGGACCTCGGCCCACCAGGCTTCCGGGGAGGCGGCGGCGAGGCCGGACGAGCGCCGGGCCCGGCGGAGCACGGTCGGCAGGGCGAGCAGCAGCCCGCCTGCCAGGACGACGAGGAGCGTGGTCCACACCCAGCGCGGCACGGAGAACCCGCCGTTGCCCTCGCCGGACTCCTCCGCCCCGGCCGGAGCGGTCTCCTCCGCCGTCGGCTCCTCAGCCGGGGCCGTCTCCTCCTGGGTCTCGGAGGTGGGAGTCGGAGTGGGGGCCGGTTCCTCCGACCCGTCCTCGCCGTCCTCCGTCGTCCACGGCGGGGGAGTGCCGGCCGGTCCACCGGGGGTCGGCTCGAACCGGACCCACCCCACGTCCTCGAACCACAGCTCCGGCCAGGCGTGTGCCTGGTCCATCGAGATCTCGTAGGACCCGTCCCCGGTGGGCGTGCCGGGGGTGAAACCGACGGCGATCCGGGCGGGGATCCCGATACTGCGTGCCATCGCCGTCATCGCCCCGGAGAACTGCACGCAGTACCCCCGACGGTCGGCCAGGAAGTCCGCGAGGGCGTCACCGGAGGCGACGTCCGGGGCGTCGAGGGAGTACTCGTACTCGCCGGAGCGGAAGTGGTCCTGGAGGGCGACGGCCGCCTCGTAAGGGTTCGCGGTCCCGGCGGTGACGTCCGCGGCGGTGTCCGTGACGACGGCCGGGAGGTCGTCGGGGAGGGCCAGGGTGTCGGCGAACTCCGCGGCCTCGACCGGTGCGGCCGCGGCCAACTGGGCCGGCGTGGGTTCGACCGAGCGGTAGTCGACGCCGTAGGACATCCCGGTCGTCACCTCGCCGTTGCCGACGATCGTGAGCGTGGCCGGGTCGTAGATCCAGCGGCGGCTCGCACCGTCCACGAGTGCGGGGGAGTAGGGGGTCGGCAGGTGCTGCTGGGCGAGCCCGTCGACCTCGACGTCGATCCGCCGCTCCACCACGTGCGTGTCACCGGAGACACCCGGCGGGTAGGCCAGGCCGTCGACGGCCACGGCGAAGGGATCGATGTCGAAGGGCGCCGGTGACCAGGTCTCCCCGTCGAACTCGCTCACGGAGGTCAGGCGCAGGGGAGGGGCGAGGGGGTCGTCCGTCGTGTAGCGCAGGACCACCTCGTCGTCGCCGGTCCGCAGGTCCTCCCCGAGATCGAGGAAGGGATTGACGACGGTGATGTCGCCGGTGGGCGTCGTCGTCGGGGCCTTCGGCGTGATGGGCGGCAGGGCGAGGGGGACGAGGACACCGACGAGGAGGGCCAGACCACCGGCCCCCGCGGCCGTCACCGGACCGCGCAGTCCGGGGGCGTCGGCGTACCGCGAGAGCAGGAGGACGAGGAAGGCCGCGGCGACGGCGGCGAAGTGCCACCAGCGCAGCTGCGCGGCGGCGAGGACGACGGGGACCATGTAGACGAGCAGCAGGAGGACACCACCGGCCGTCGGGGTCCGCAGGTCGCTCACCAGGCCGTCGACGAGGACCGTGATGACGGCGAACCCGCAGACGAGCAGGGCCCGGAAGCCCTCCGTCGACTCCGCCGGGGCCGAGGTCGAGTAGACGTCGTCGAGACCGGTCCCGAGCAGGTCGAACAGGCCGACGACCGTTCCCGGGGTGGGGACGAGGCCGAGCGCGAAGGTGTCGTGGACCGTGAGTGCGAGGACGAGGACGAGTGCCACGAGCCCCTGCGGCAGGACGACGAGACCGAGTTCCTGCAGGCGACCGACCGAGCGGGACACGGCACCGGCGACCGCCACGCCGACGACGACGGCGGCCACCTGGGCGAACCAGGCGTGATCGGCGAAGACCGCCCCGAGGCTCGCGGCGGTGAGCAGCATCGCCGCGATCACGAAGCAGCAGGTCCTCCAGGGGAGTGTCATCGGGTGGTCCTCCGGGACGCGGTCGAGGGGACGAGGGACGGAGTCCAGTCGGCCGGGACGGCCACACCGGTGGAGAAGAGGTCCGCGGAGAGGTCGCGGTCGGCCGGGCTCCCGGCGGGCGCCTCGGCGGCGACGAGGGTACGGACGTGCGCCGGGCGGCCCGCCCGGGGACGACGCAGCATGCCCTCGAGGACCGTGGCCCGGTCGCGGTCGCGGGTCACGAGGAGGAGGTCTGCGCCGTGGCCGAGCGCGGGCAGGGCGGTGTCGGTGGCGTCGGGGACGAGGTGGGGAGCCGCGGAGAGCAGCCGCAGGCGTTCGGCCCCGCGCCGACCGACGAGTTCCGTGTCGGTGTCCCCGGCCACCCACTGCACGGAGAAGCCTGCGGCCAGGTGCGCCTCGGCGGCGGCGGTGGCGGCGAGGACGGCGAGTTCGGTGAGCGGGTCCTGCGGGGGAGGGGAGGCGTCCGCGGCGCGCGCTCCCGAGGTGCCCGTCCCACCGTCCGGCCCCTCCGGGCGCGGTGAGAGGTCCCCGTGGACGTCGAGGACGACGACGAGGTGCGGGGTGTCCTCGGCGATCTCCGGGCGGACCCGCAGGTCACCGGTGCGCGCGGTGGACTTCCAGTGGACGTGACGGAGGTCGTCACCGGGCACGTACTCGCGGGTGAGGAGGTCACGCTCGGTCCGTCCGAGGGTGTCGCGGTGGCGGCTCGTCTCGCGGCCGCCGGCCCCGGCCGAGGCCGGGCGGGGCAGGTCGAGGTGGGCGGCGCCGACGGTCACGGGGTAGTCCCCGTGGACCCGTTTCGTCACGGCGCACAGACCGAAGGGGCCGTCGACCCGGGCGACGAGCGCGCGCAGACCACCGGGACCACGGCGCACGGGGAGGAGAGCGGCCTCGACGGTCAGCCGCCCGCCGACCGGCATACCGGGGATGTCCGCGGTCTTCACCTCACCGCTTCCCGGGACCGGGTCGAACCGGACGGTGAAGGGGCCCAGGGGAACGGGGACCCGGTTGCGGATCCGCGCGCGCAGGTGGATCTCCTCGCCGACGCGGCCGGCCGGTGTGCCCCCGGGTGTGGGGAGTGCCGCGTCGATCCGGACCTCCAGACGGGCCGAGGACAGGGCCGCGACGAGCAGGCTGACGACGACGAGGACGCCGAGCATGATCCCGGCCGGCAGGAGCCCGGGCAGCGAGAACCGGTAGGCGGCCACACAGAGGGTGGCCCCCACGAGGAGGAAGACGACACCGGGACTGTTGAGACGCATGGGTGGGTCCGGCGGGGGCTCAGCGCACGGGGGTGCGCTCGACGACCTCACGGACGATCCGCGCGGCGAGTTCCGGGTCGTCGCCGGTGCGCGGGATGACCCGGTGGGCGAGCACGTCGACGGCGAGGGCCTGCACGTCGTCCGGGGTGACGAAGGTCCGGCCCTGGATGACGGCCAGCGCCTTCGCGGCCCGCAGCAGGTGCACGCCGCCGCGCGGGGAGACACCGAGGGCGACGTCGGGATCCGTCCGGGTGGCTGTGAGGAGATCGACGACGTAGTCACGCAGGTCCTGCGTGGCCGTGATGTGGCGGACGGTCTCCCGGGCGGCGACCACCTCGTCGAGCGAGGTGACGGCCGGCACGGAGGCGAGCGGGTCGTGGTCGACGTGCGAGTCGAGGAGGGCGGACTCGCTCCCCGCGTCCGGGTACCCGACGGAGGTACGGGCGAGGAACCGGTCGCGCTGGGCCTCGGGCAGTGAGAAGGTGCCCTCCATGTCGATCGGGTTCTGCGTGGCGACGACCATGAAGGGGCGCGGCATCGAATAGGTGGTGCCGTCGATGCTCGCCTGGTCCTCGGCCATGCACTCCAGCATGGCCGACTGGGTCTTGGGGGAGGCCCGGTTGATCTCGTCGGCGATGACGACGTTCGAGAACACCGGACCCGGGCGGAACTCGAACTGGCGCGTCTCCTGGTTGAACATGTTGACGCCCAGCACGTCGGCCGGCAGCAGGTCCGGGGTGAACTGCAGGCGCCGCACGGAGCCGCCGACGGTGCGGCCCAGCGCCTTGGCGAGCAGGGTCTTGCCGACCCCGGGCACGTCCTCCAGGAGCAGGTGGCCCCCGGACAGGAAGGTGATGACCGCCGTCCGTACGACGTGGTCCTTGCCGGCGAGTGCCGAGTTCATGGCCTGCCGCATGTCCTGGGCGATCCGCTGGACGTGGTCGACGGCCGTGGCGTCCGGCGCCTGGGCATCACGAGGAGTCGTCATGCCCACCATTGTCCCGCAACCACCACCAGGGCCTCCACTCCTCTCCCCGCGGGTCGCCCCACTTCCCTCCCCACATCCCTCCCCGGGTGCCTTCTCCCGCCTCCCCACTCTCCTCCTCTCTCTTCCCTCCATCCCTCCCCTGGAGGTCCCCCACTTCCCTCCCGGACGGCCCCCACATCCCTCCCCGCCGCCCAACACCAGGGCTCCCGGGCCGCCGCCGAGGCGCCGCGCACCCCTCCCGACACGCGTGTCCGACGCTTTCTCCCCCACTTCCCACCACCACTCTGACCTGGTGAAACACCACTCAGGACCGTCGATCGGGGGATTTTTCCCCGGAAGGTGGGGGGAAGTGGAGTACAGTGGGCGTCATCGGAGCCGACGGGTTTCGAAAGGGGTGAGGCGTCAGTGTTCTTGGGTACGCATTTCCAGCGACTCGACGACAAGGGCCGCCTCATCCTGCCTGCCAAGTTCCGGGAGGAACTCGCGAACGGACTGGTCATCACCCGGGGTCAGGAACACTGCCTCACCCTGTTCCCCACCCGGGAGTTCGAGTCCATTCACGAGCAGATGCGATCGGCGCCCATGACCAGCAAGGACGCCCGTGACTATCTGCGTGTGTTCCTCTCCGGCGCCTCGGACGAGCACCCGGACAAGCAGGGGCGGATCACGGTCCCCCAACTGCTGCGCAAGTACGCCGGACTCGACCGGGACGTCGCGGTCATCGGCATGGGCAACCGTGTCGAGATGTGGGACTCCACCACCTGGGAGGAGTACCTGGACCGGACCGAGCAGGGGTTCGCCGATCGAGCGGACGAGGTGATCCCGGGCGTCATCTGAGTCGTCCGGTCGGGATCCTCGGCCGTCGTGGAGGGTTTCGGGATACTTCCCCGGTTCCGAAGCCCCGCCGTCCTGACACTCTTCCCCGGTGCCAGGGCCACGACGGACGGGGTTCCGGGCCTGACGGCGGAGACCGTCCGGGACCGCCACCCGTACCGGTTCCACCCGTACCCGTCGGAGCACGCCACACGCCCACGGTCCGTGCCACACGGTCCGTGCACGAGAAGGAGGACCGGCCGGATGACCGATTACCCCCACGTCCCCGTCCTGCTCGACCGCTGTGTCGACCTGTTGGGCGTCGGCGTCGAGGCGGCCCGGGCGGCGGGTCGCCGTCCTGTGCTCGTCGACTGCACCCTCGGGATGGGTGGCCACAGCGAGGGGATCCTCCGGGCCTTCGACGACGCCCTCCTCATCGGTCTCGACCGTGACCCCGACGCGCTCGCCGTCGCGACCACGCGCCTGGCCGGCTTCGGTGACCGCTTCCGCGCGGTCCACGCGACCGACGACGAACTTCCCCAGGTCCTCGCGGAGCACGGTGTCGACCCACAGGGTCTGTCCGGGGCGCTCTTCGACCTCGGGGTCTCCTCCCTGCAGCTCGACGAGGACGAGCGCGGCTTCTCCTACTCCCGGCCGGCTCCGCTCGACATGCGGATGAACCGCGAGGACCCGCTCACCGCCGCCGAGGTGCTCAACACCTACCCCGAGGCCGAACTCGCCCGGATCATCTCCGAGTACGGCGAGGAACGCTTCGCGCGGAAGATCGCGAAGGTGATCGTCACCGACCGGGCCGAACGGCCCTGGGAGACCTCCGACCAGCTGGCGGGGATGCTCCAGCGGGTCGTCCCCGAGCAGAAGAACGCCCGGAAGCGGTCCCACCCGGCCAAGCGCACCTTCCAGGCGCTGCGGATCGAGGTGAATGCGGAACTCGACATCCTGCGCACCGCCCTACCCGCGGCACTGGAGTCCCTGCACGTCGGGGGAGTGGTCGTCGTCGAGTCCTACCAGTCCCTGGAGGACACGATCGTGAAGAAGGTGTTCCGGCACGGGACCAGCACCCAGGCCCCACCGGATCTGCCGGTCGTGCCCGCGCACCTGCAGCCCTGGCTCACCGAGATCGTCCGGGGCGCCGAGAAGGCCGACGCCGCGGAGATCGAACACAACGCCCGGGCGGCGAGCGTCCGCCTGCGGGCCGTGCAGAAGACCCGCCACCCGTCCACCGACCCGCAGGAGGCCCGGCGATGAGTCGTGACAACACCGCACGGGTCCCCACCCGTCCCGCCCCGCGGGTCCGTTCTGCGGATCCGGGGCGCCTGACCGGCGCGGGCGTCCGCCGCCTGCGTCTCGTCGTCCCCGACCTCGCCCGGTCCCGGGCGCCCTTCTCCCTCGTCGTCGTGGGCCTGCTCGCCCTCGGACTCGTGGGCGTGCTGCTGCTCAACATCCTCATCTCCCACACGACCTACCGGGTGGAGGAGTTGAGCGCCACACACGAGGGCCTCGTCGTCGAACGGGACTCGCTGGCCGAGGACGTGAGCTACCGCGAGAGCCCGCAGAACATCGCGGCCGCCGCCGAGGACCAGGGCATGACGCGCGACACCTCGCCGCAGTACATCCGGCTCTCCGACGGCACCGTGCTGAGCCCGGGAGAGGTGCCCGGCCGGGAGACCGCCGACCGGTCGGCCGTGCCCGGCCCGCGTGCCGATGCCCGGGACGCGGTCCGCCCCAACCTACGATCGGACGAGGTGCTGCCGGCCGTCGGCGGTTCCGGGACGACACTCCCGAGCCCCGCGCTGCGAACTCCGGAGTGACAGCGCGGCCCGGAGTAACCGGCAGTGCACCTCGGGGGCGCGGGCCGACACCACGGGCGGACATCCACGTGAGCGGAAGGTGAGATGGCAACGAAGAAGAAGGCGGGACGCGGGGCCGACCCCCGGGCCCGCATGTGGTTCCTCGTCGTCGGCTGCCTGGTGGTCATGGTCGTCATCGCCGCCCGTCTCGTCGCCATCCAGGGGATGGACCAGATGCAATTGGCCCAGCAGGCGCTCGCCTCGCGGCTCGTGACGAAGACCCTGCCGGCCGAACGCGGCACCATCACCGCCGCCGACGGCACCGTGCTCGCGGACAACGCCGCGCGCTACCGCCTCGTCGTCGACCAGCAGAACATCGACCTCTACGAGGACGAGGACGGTGAGCCGCTCGGCGCCTGGGGCGCGGCCGAGGCGATCGCCCCGATCCTGGAGACCGATCCCGGTCTCGTCTTCGAGAAGCTCGACGGTGACCGCCGCTGGAACCCCGTCGCCGAGGGTCTCACCGCCGAGGTGTGGGGCGAGATCCGCGCGCTCGGTATCCCCGGACTCACGACCGAGGAGTACTCGATCCGCACCTACCCCGCGGGGGCGGTCGGCGGCAACCTGCTCGGGTTCGTGAGCACCGACGGGGAGGCCCTGGCCGGTCTGGAACTCAAGTACGACGACGTCCTGCAGGGTGTCGACGGTGAACAGCAGTACGAACGGGGTGCCCGCGGCGACTACATCCCGCTCGGCGACTCGAACATCACCCCGGCAGTCGACGGCCAGGGCCTGCGCACCACCATCGACCCGACCATCCAGTACTACGCTCAGCAGGCCATCGGGGACGCGGTTGCCGAGCACGAGGCGGAATGGGGCTCGGTCGTCATCCGCGAACCGGACACCGGGCGTGTGCTCGCCGTCGCCGAGGCGCCCTCGGTCGACCCGAACGACTACGGCAGTTCGGAGATCGAGGACATGGGCGCCCGGAGTTTCACCCACCTGTTCGAGCCGGGTTCGACGGCGAAGATGATCACGGCCGCCGCCCTCATCGAGGAGGGACTCGTGACCCCGGAGACAGAGTTCACCGTCCCCTACGAGTGGACCGCCCCCAACGACGAGGTGTTCAAGGACTCCCACAGCCACCCGGACCAGAAGCTCACCTTCGCCGGGATCATGGCCGAGTCCTCGAACACCGGTACGATCCTCGCCGGGGACGAACTGAGCCTTGAGCAGCGGCACGACTACCTCTCCGACTTCGGCTTCGGCCAGCGTTCGGCCGTCGACTTCCCCGGGGGGACCGGGGGGATCCTCCACCCGGTCGAGGACTGGGACGGTCGTACCAAGTACACCGTCATGTTCGGCCAGGGTGTCGCGGCGACCGCGATCCAGACGGCGGAGGCCTTCTCCGTCATCGCGAACGACGGCGTGGCCGTGCCGACCCAGCTCGTCTCCGGCACCGTCGGGTCCTCCGGCGCCGTCACCCCGGTCGATCCAGGGGAGGGGACCCGGGTCGTGAGTGCGGACACCGCCGCCCAGGTCTCCGCCATGCTCGAAGGTGTCGTCGCCGAGGGCACGGGTGGCCCGGCCGCGGTGCCCGGGTACCGGGTGGCGGGCAAGACGGGCACCTCGCAGGCGCCCTCGGATTCGGGCGGCTACGACGGGTACACGTCCTCCTTCGTCGGATACGCACCGGCGGAGGACCCCGAGGTGGTCGTCTCGGTGACTTTGCAGCGCCCACGCAAGGGTTACTACGGTGGGACCTCCGCCGCCCCCGTGTTCTCCGACGTCACCGGATTCACCCTGCGTCACCTGGGCGTGCCACCCTCCACCACCACACCGGATCTGCCTGCAAGGGAATGGGAATGATCACGCTGTCCTCACTGCACCTGCCCGCCGACTGCGTGGTCCACGGACCCGTCGACGTCGAGGTGACCGGGGTCTCCCAGGACTCCCGCACCGTGGAGCCGGGGTTCCTCTACGCTGCCCTCCCGGGTGCCAACGTGCACGGAGCCCGCTTCGCCCCCGATCTCGTGACCCGCGGCCTGCGGGCCGTCCTCACCGACGCCGAGGGGCACGCGCTGCTGCGGTCGGCACTGGACCACGGTGCCCTCGCGGACCTCACCGTGCTCGCCGTGGAGAACCCGCGCGCCCACCTCGGCGGCCTGGCCGCGCAGGTCTACCGGACCGATCCGGAGGCCCCACGGGTCCTGGGTGTGACGGGGACGAACGGCAAGACGACGACCACCTACCTGCTCGACGGGCTGCTGCAGCGTCTGGGACGGACGACCGGTGTGATCGGCACGGTCGCGACGACGATCGCCGGTACGCGACTGCCGAGTGCCCGGACCACCCCCGAGTCGCCGGACCTCCACTCGATCCTCGCGCGGATGCGCGGCAAGGACGTCGACGTGTGCGCGATGGAGGTCTCCTCCCACGCCCTCGACCAGCACCGGGTCGACGGGGTCACCTTCGACGTCGTCGGGTTCACCAATCTCACCCAGGACCACCTCGACTTCCACCCGACGATGCGCGACTACTTCGCGGCGAAGGCGAGACTGTTCACCCCCGGCTTCGCCCGGACGGGTGCCGTCGTCCTCGCCGACGACTGGGCCCGGGAGCTCGCCCGGACCTCCGCGGTGCCGGTCGTGACGATCTCGCGGGAGCCCGCCGACGCCCCGGACTGGCGGGTGGCCGAGGAGAGCGGCGAGGCCTTCGTGCTCGTCGGACCCGAGGGTGTGCGGATCCGGGCCCGCTCGCCGCTGCCCGGGGACTTCAACGTGCTCAACACAGCACTGGCCGTCGTCATGCTGCACCTGCACGGGGTGGCCCCGGACGCCCTGGAGGCGGCCGCGTGCGACTTCTCCGTGTCCGTGCCCGGCCGGATGGAGGTCGTCCACCCGGCGGCCCCGCGGGCCGTCGTCGACTACTCGCACACCTCCGACGCCCTGGCCAAGGTGCTCGACGGTCTGCGGGACTCCGACCCGCTCGTCGTCGTGTTCGGGGCCGGCGGGGACCGGGATGCGCTCAAGCGGCCGCTCATGGGTGCGGCTGCCGCACGTGGCGCGGACGTGGTGATCGTCACCGACGACAACCCGCGCTCCGAGGACCCGGCGGCGATCCGCCGCGCGGTGCTGCTGGGTGTGCAGGACGAGATCGCGCAGGGACGCGCCCGCGTCGGACGTGACGATGTTCACGAGATCGGTGACCGGGCCGCCGCGATCGCCGCCGGCGTGGCCGCCGCCGGAGCGACGGGAACCCTGCTGGTGGCCGGGAAGGGCCACGAGACGGGGCAGACGGTGGGCAACATCGTCCACCCCTTCGACGACCGCGAGAGGACACGCGAAGCGGTCGCGCTGGCGGCCTCCGACGGGCCGGAACGGTAAGGTTCACTGCGATATGAAGCATTTCTCTGCCCACGACGTGGCCACCGCGCTCGACGGTGAACTGTACGGAATCCCGCCGGAGGTCCTGCTCACCGGCGGGGTCGTCACCGACTCCCGGGAGGTCGGGCCGGGTGACGTCTACGTCGCCCGCCGCGGGGAGGAACTCGACGGCATCGACTTCGCCGGTGCGGCCGTGGAGGCCGGCGCGGCCCTCGTGATCGGCGAGGCGCTCCCGACCACCGAGGACGGCCCCCTCCCGACCCTGCTCGTCGAGGACGCCACCGAGGCGCTCGGCGCCCTGGCGCGGCTCAACGTCGAGGCCCTGCGGGCCAGCGGCGAGATCACCGTCATTGCGATCACGGGCTCCGCCGGCAAGACGACGGTCAAGGACCTCGTCGCCGATCTGCTCACCGGGCAGGGTGGGACCGTGTGGCCGCCGAACTCGTACAACAACGAGGTGGGTGTGCCGCTCACCGCCCTCCGTGCGGACGAGACCACCCGGTTCCTCGTCCTCGAGATGGGGGCCCGGAACATCGGGAATCTGCGCTACCTCACCTCTTTCGTCCGCCCCGACATCGCCGTCGAGCTCAACGTCGGCACCGCCCACTCCGGCGTGTTCGGGTCGATCGACAACACGCAGAAGGCGAAGACGGAACTCGTCGAGTCCCTGGTCCCCGGAGGCTGGGCCGTGCTCAACTCCGACGACGGACGGGTGGCCGCGATGGCCGACTCGCTCGCCGAGGGCGTCAACACGCTGTGGTTCAGCCCCTCCGGGTACGCCGGTGACCACGCGCCCGTCGTGCGGGCCACCGACACGGAGATCACCGCCTCGGGCCGCACCCGCTTCACCCTCCACCTGCCCGAGGCCGAGCCCGCCGCGGTCGAACTCGCGCTGCTCGGCGAGCACCACGTGTCGAACGCACTCGCGGCCGCGGCCGTCGCCCACCTCTGCGGCGTCCCGGCCCGCTCGATCGAGACGGTGCTCGCCACCTCGGGCGCGGCCAGCCGGTGGCGGATGGAACTCATCGACTCGCCCGAGGGCGTGACCGTCCTCAACGACGCGTACAACGCGAACCCCGACTCCATGCGGGCCGCGCTCAAGACGCTCGCGGCCATGGGGGCCGGCGACGCCGAGAACCCGCCGCGCCGCACCGTCGCCGTCCTCGGCGAGATGCTGGAGCTCGGGGAGGAGTCCCGGCAGGCCCATGCCGACGTCGGCGAGCAGGTGGTGCGCCTCAACATCTCCCGCACCGTCGCCGTGGGCGAGGGTGCGAAGCCGATCTTCAGTGCCGCGGAGCTCGAGGGCTCCTGGGGCAACGAGGCCGTGTGGGTGCCCGACATCGCCGCCGCCCGGGACCTCCTGCAGGCGGAACTGCGGACCGGTGACATCGTGCTGTTCAAGAGCTCCCGGGACGCCGGTCTGCGCTTCCTGGGTGACGAGATCGCGGGGGTAGCCGGGGCATGATCGCCGTCGTCGTCGCCGCCATCTCGGCGCTCGTGCTCACCCTCGTGGGCACACCCCTGTTCATCCGGGTCCTCGTGAAGCGGGGCTACGGTCAGTTCATCCGGGACGACGGTCCGGAGTCCCACGCCACCAAGCGCGGCACCCCCACCATGGGTGGTGTCGTCATCATCGGTGCGACCCTGCTCGCCTACGCGATCGGGCACCTGGTGACCGGCAGTGCGCCGACCCCCTCCGGCCTCCTCGTCCTGTGGCTCGCCGCGGGACTCGGTGCCGTCGGGTTCCTCGACGACTACATCAAGGTCTCCAAACAGCGCTCGCTCGGACTCACCCCGCGCGGCAAGCTGCTGGGGCAGGGCTTCGTCGGCATCTCCTTCGCCGTCCTCGCCCTCCAGTTCCCCAACGAGTACGGGCGCACTCCCGCCTCGTCGGCGATCTCCTTCGTCCGTGACACGCCGCTCGACCTCGCCTTCCTCGGGACCTCGACCGTCGCCGGTCTGCTCGTCGCGTTCGTCCTCTTCACCGTGTGGGCCAACCTGCTCATCACTGCGGTGTCGAACGCCGTCAACCTCACCGACGGCCTCGACGGTCTGGCCTCGGGTGCCGCAGCCGTCGTCTTCGCCGGCTACGTGCTCATCACGACCTGGCAGTCCACGCAGAACTGTGACCTGCAGACCGTCGCCCGGGACGGGTGCTACATCGTCCGCGACCCCCGCGACCTCATCATCGTCGCGGCCTCCATGGCCGCCGCCTGTGTCGGCTTCCTGTGGTGGAACGCCTCACCGGCCAAGATCTTCATGGGCGACACGGGTTCCCTGGCGATCGGTGGCGCGATCGGTGGTCTGGCGATCATGACCCGCACCGAACTGCTGCTGCCGGTGCTCGGTGGCCTGTTCGTCATCATCACGCTCTCCGTCATCCTCCAGGTCGGGTCCTTCAAGCTCACCGGCAAGCGGATCTTCCGGATGGCGCCGCTCCAACACCACTTCGAACTCAAGGGCTGGGCCGAGGTGACCATCGTCATCCGGTTCTGGATCATCTCCCTGCTGTTCGTCGTCGCGGGCATCGCGATCTTCTACGCGGAATGGGTGGCACATCTTGGACGCTGAGACGAACCCGACCGCGCCGACGAACCCGACGACCCCGGCCGTCCCGCCGCTGCGACCGGCCGGCTGGGAGCCCGTCGACTACCCCCTGGCCGACCGGATCCCGGAGGCCCTCCACGGGCCGTCGAGTTCCCTCGAGGGCCTCACCGTGCTCGTCACCGGTCTCGGTGTCTCCGGCTTCCCGGCCGCCGTGCACCTGGGGGAGCGCGGTGCCGACGTGATCGTCGTCGACGCGAACGCCGAGCGGGACCTCGGCGAGCAGATCACCATCCTCGAGGTCTTCGACGTCGACGTCCGGCGCGGACCCGAGCACGTCACCACGGTGCCGCGGTCGACGGCCGGGAACCTGCCCGACCTCGTCGTCACCTCGCCGGGCTGGCGGCCCGACCACCCCGTGCTCGTCGCCGCGCAGGAGGCGGGGATCCCCGTCATCGGCGAGGTGGAACTCGCCTGGCGGGTGCGTGGCACGAACGCCGCCCCCTGGCTTGTCGTCACCGGCACGAACGGCAAGACGACGACCACCTCGATGCTCGCCTCGATGCTGCAGGCGGCGGGGCTGAACGCCCGGGCCTGCGGCAACATCGGTGCACCCCTGCTGGAGGCGGTCCTCGACCCCGCGGCCGAGGTGCTCGCGATCGAACTCTCCAGCTACCAGCTGCACTGGCAGTACTCGATGAGCGCCCACGCCGCGGCCGTCCTCAACCTCGCCGACGACCACCTCGACTGGCACGGCGGGTCCGCGGAGTACGCCGCGGCGAAGGGCCGGGCCTACACGAACGTGCAGAAGGCCGCGGTGTACAACGTCGACGACCCGGCCACCCGCCGTCTCGTCGAGGACGCCGAGGTGATCGCCGGTGCCCGCGCCGTCGGCTTCGGACTCGGCATGCCCGGACCGGGTTCGTTCGGACTCGTCGAGGACGTCCTCGTCGACCGGGCCTACGTGCCCAACCGGTATTCCGCCGCCGCGGAACTCGGCACCCTCGCCGACGTCGCGACGGCCTCCGGTCACCCCGGGGGCACCGCAGCACCCCACCAGGTGGCGAACGCCCTGGCCGCCGCGGCCCTGGCCCGCAGCCTCGACGTGCCCACCGGTGCGATCGCCCAGGGCTTGAAGGACCACGTGGCCGGCGGCCACCGCCTCGAGCACGTGATCACCGCCGCCGGTGTCACCTGGATCGACGACACGAAGGCGACGAACCCGCACGCGGCCGATGCCGCCCTGGCCTCCTTCGAGGACATCGTGTGGATCGCCGGGGGACTGCCGAAGGGCGCGGAGTACTCCGCGCTCGTGGAATCCCACGCCCACCGTCTGCGCGGGGTCGTGCTCGTGGGCACCGACCGTGCGCCCCTGCGTACCGCCCTGGCCGCCCACGCCCCGGACGTGCCTGTCGTCGAGATCGAGGACCTGCCGGATCCCGACGGGACCCCGGAGACCGCACGGGGCCGGGCCGTCATGACCGCCGCCGTCGAGGCGGCCGCCGGACTCGCCGCCGACGCGGGAGATTCCGTCACGGTGCTGTTGGCACCCGCCGCGGCGAGCATGGACCAGTTCCTCGACTACGGCACGCGGGGCGACCTGTTCGCCGCGGCCGTGCGAGAGCGCACTGCCGGGGACCACGGGCAGGGCGCCTCGGCGGCGGAGAACCCGGGGGTCTGATGTCGGCCGGAGTGGAGAACCGGAAGGGTCGGGCCCGGGCGGCGCGGTCCCGCGCCGGGACGTCCACGCGGGCCGGGAGTTCGGGTGCCCGCCGGGCACCGGCGTCCTCGGCCCTGCCGGCCGGGTGGTGGGCGCAGCTGCGGCGGGTGCTCGACCTGCCGGTCACGAGCTACTACATCGTCCTGTTCGCGGTGCTCGCGCTCACGGGGCTGGGGCTCGTCATGGTGCTCTCCGCCTCGTCGATCGAGGCCTATGCCGGGGGCGAGGGCAACTCCTTCGCGGTGTTCAACCGGCAGGCACTGTTCGCCCTCGTCGGGCTCGCGGCGATGTTCGTCCTGTCGCTGATCCGCCCGAAGTTCTGGAAGGTGATCGCGGTGCCCGCGATCATCGGTGCGATCGTCCTCCAGTTCCTGCCCTTCGTCCCCGGGATCGGGGCGGCCGAGAACGGCTCGCTGAGCTGGGTGTCGATCGGCCCCTTCCGCGGTCAGCCCTCCGAGTTCGCCAAGATCGCCCTGGCGCTGTGGCTCGGTGTGTTCTTCGCCCACAAGCGGAACCGCCTCCGGGAGTTCCGCGAACTCGTGCCCATGCTCGTCGTCCTGCTCCTGTGCGTCGGACCGATCATCGCCGGGCGCGACCTCGGCACGGGCCTCATCGTCTTCATGCTGCTCGCAGGTGCGCTGTTCGTCGGCGGCCTGCCGTGGCGGTACTTCATCACCGGCAGTCTTGCGGTCGTCGGGATGGTCGCGGCCCTCGTCCTCACGAGCGAGAACCGGATGGCGCGGATCACCGCCCTGTTCATGGGCTCCGACCACACCGACGCCGACGCGCTCGGCCAGCACTGGCAGTCGAACCACGGGCTGTTCGCCCTGGCCTCCGGCGGTTGGTTCGGGGTGGGGCTCGGCGCCTCGCGCGAGAAGTGGTCGTGGCTGCCGGAGGCGCACAACGACTTCATCTTCGCGATCATCGGAGAGGAGCTCGGCCTCGTCGGCTCGCTCGTCGTCGTCGCACTCTTCGCGTGCCTGGGCTACGGCATGGTGCGGATCGTGCTGCGCACCGAGGACCGCCTGGTCCAGACGGCAACGGCCGGCGTGTTCCTGTGGTTCTGCGGCCAGGCCGTCGTGAACATCGGGGTGGTCGCCGGACTCCTGCCCGTCATCGGTGTGCCCCTGCCCTTCGTGTCCGCCGGCGGCTCCGCCCTGGTGGCCTCGCTCATGGCTGTCGGTATGGTTCTCTCGTTCGCCCGTGAGGAACCGGGTGCCCGGGAGGCCATGGCGGCCCACTCCGACCGGGTCCGTCGGTCCCTCGCCGTGCTCGCCCGCCGTCCGTCCACCCGAAAGCGTTGATCCATGCCCTCACCCACCAGGCCCCTGTCCGTGCTCTTCGCCGGGGGCGGGACGACTGGGCACATCTCGCCCATGCTCGCCATCGCCGACGACCTGCGGTTCCAGGACCCCGAGGCACGCGTCACCGTGCTCGGCACCCCGGAGGGGCTGGAGACGCGACTGGTGCCGGCCGCCGGCTACGAGCTCACGACGATCGACAAGGTCCCGATGCCCCGCAGTCTCGATCTCGGGGTCCTGCGGTTCCCGGGTAAGCTGCTCGGCACGATCTCGCGGGTGCGCCGGCTCCTCAAGGAGCGTGAGGTCGACGTCGTCGTCGGAGTCGGCGGGTACGTGTCGACCCCGGCCTACCTGGCCGCACGACTGTCCGGGGTGCCGGTCGTCGTCCACGAGGCCAACGCCCGTCCGGGCATGGCGAACAAGCTCGCGGCCAAGTTCACCCCGGCGGAGAACATCGGCTACTGCTTCGCCGGGACCCCGCTGCCCGGTCATCGGGTCGGGATGCCCATGCGGGCCGGGATCGAACACCTGGACCGCCGGGACCCGTCCGTGCGGGCGGCCGCCGCCGGGCGCCTCGGGCTCGCCCCCGACATGCCCGCCCTCGTCGTCACCGGCGGGTCCCTCGGCGCGCAGTCGATCAACGACGCCATGCTCCACGCGATGGACGCGGTCGCGGCCGCCGGGATCCAGGTCCTCCACATCACCGGGCGGGGGAAGGGCGAGGACCTCGCCGCCGCAGCCGCGGACCACCCGCACTACCACGTCGTCGACTACGTCGACGGCATGGAGAACGCCTACCTCGCCGCGGACCTGCTCGTGTGCCGGGCCGGGGCCGGGACCGTCGCCGAGGTGAGCGTCATGCAGGTGCCCGCCGTCTACGTGCCCCTGCCGATCGGCAACGGCGAGCAGCGGCTCAACGCCTCCGAGGCGGTCAAGGCCGGTGCCGCCCACATGGTCGTCGACGCGGACTTCACCGCAGACCGGGTGATCAGCGGGATCGTACCCCTGCTCACCGAGCCCGACCGGCTGGCCCGGCTGGAGCAGGCCGCCCGGGAACTCGACTTCCCCGCGGCCGCCGCCCGCACCATGGTCCGGGTTCTCTACCGGGCCGCCGAGCGGGACCACCCCGCTCGGCCCTACCCCGACCACCTCCTCACTGCCTCTGAACTCCGTACCCGGAAGGACCGGTGACCCGATGACCCCCACCCCCTCCCCGCAGCACGCGGCCGACGGCGGACCCTCGACGGACGGTGTCGCCACGGTGGACGGCGACCCGGTGGTCGACGGCGTCCCGGCGGCGGACGCACTGGGCCGGGTGCACTTCGTCGGAATCGGCGGAGCCGGGATGTCCGGGATCGCCCGGATCATGCTCATGCGCGACGTGCCGGTGAGCGGGTCCGACGCACTCGACTCCTCGGTCGTCACGACCCTGCGGGCCCTCGGCGCCCACGTGTCGATCGGACAGGCCCCGGAGAACGTCGCCGAGGTGGACACCGTGGTCGTGTCCTCCGCCATCCGGGCCGACAACCCGGAATTCGTGGCCGCTCGCGCACAGGGTCTGCGGGTCCTCCACCGTTCCGAGGCACTCGCCTCGCTCATGGTCGACAGTCGGGCCGTCGCGGTGGCCGGTACCCACGGCAAGACGACGACGACCTCCATGACGACCGTCGCTCTGCAGGCCTGCGGGGCGGACCCCTCCTTCGCGATCGGCGGGGTCCTCACGGCCACCGGGATCAACGCCCACCAGGGCTCCGGTGACGTCTTCGTCGCCGAGGCCGACGAGTCCGACGGCAGCTTCCTCCTCTACCGGCCCACCGTCGGCATCATCACGAACGCGGAGCCGGACCACCTCGACCACTACGGCACCTGGGAGAAGGTCCGGGAGGCCTTCGTGTCCTTCGCCGCCAACGTCCGCGCCACCGACGGCACGCTCGTCGTGTGCGCCGACGACCAGGGGGCCGCCTCCATCGGTGCCGAGGCCCGCGCCGCCGGGACTCGGGTCCTCACCTACGGCACGGGTGCCGACGCCGAGGTGCGGGTGCGGGACATCACCGCCTCGGAGTCCGGCGGCAGCGTCTTCTCCCTCGACCTGCCGGACGGCACCCGGGTGGGGCCGGTGCACCTGCGGCAGCCGGGCGTCTACAACGCGCTCAACGCGACCGCCGCGCTGTGCACGGTCCGGGCCCTCGGGCTCGACGTGGGGACCGCCGTCGCCGGGATCGAGTCCTTCGGCGGCACCCGCCGCCGGTTCGAGCTCAAGGGCTCGACCGCCGGGGTCCGCGTCTTCGACGACTACGCCCACCACCCGACGGAGCTCACCGCGGTCCTCACCGCCGCCCGGTCCGTCGTCGCCCCGGGCGGGCGGGTGCACGTGGTCTTCCAGCCCCACCTGTTCTCCCGGACCAAGAACTTCCGCGCGGAGTTCGGGCAGGCGCTGGGACTCGCCGACGAGGTCGTCGTCCTCGACGTCTACCCCGCCCGCGAGGACCCGATCCCCGGTGTCACCGGTCAGATCGTCGCCGACGAGGTGCCCCTGGACCCGGCGCACGTCACCTTCCTCCCGGCCTTCAACGACGCGGTGTCCTTCGTGGCCGACCGTGTCCGCCCGGGTGACGTCGTGCTCACCGCCGGGGCCGGGGACGTGACGATCCTCGGACCGGAACTCGTGAACGCGCTCGACCGGGCCGTGGATCACGGTGGTCCGCAGGATTGACGGCGGGGGCCGTCCGGGGGATCCGGACGGTCCCACCGGGACGGACACGACCGGAGCCGGCGGCGCCGGCACCGCCCCTGACGGTGCCGGTGCAGGGGAGCGCGACGACACGGTCTCGCTCGGCCTCACCCGCCGCCTGGAGGACTTCCGGCGCAGGCGTCGGCGTATCCGCCTCGTCCTCGCGGGTGTCCTCGCCGGTGTCCTCGCACTCGCGGGGGTCGCGTGGTTCAGCCCGCTGCTGGCCGTCGACACCGTGACGGTGTCCGGCAGCGAGCGGGTCGACACGCAGGAACTGGAGACGGACCTGTGGGTGGCCCACGGCGGCACACCCCTGCCACGGGTGCGTCCGGGCGCCGTCGAGTCCGCCGTGCTCGCCGCGCACCCGCAACTCGCCGCGGCCGAGGTCCGCTGGTCCGGTCCCCGGGCGATCCACGTCGAACTGACCGACCGCACGCCGGTGCTGGCGGTGCGCACGGGGGAGGACTGGACGACCTACGACGCCGCGGGGGTCCCGCTCGACGCCCCGGCTGCCGCCCCCGAGGGGATGCCGGTGCTCGTCCTGGAGTCCGCGCAGGCGTCCGGTGCCGACACCGGGGACTCGGCAGGTTCCGACACGCCCGGGCCCGAACCGATCGTCGCCGATGCGCTCACCGTCCTCGGGGCCCTGCCCGCCGAGGCGGGTCTCACCGTCCACCGGATGCAGGCGACCTCCCCGGCGGACATCGCACTCGTCGTGACGCGCGAGGGGGAGGGCGCCTCGGACGCGGAGGACGGTGCCGAGGAAGCGGCCGGGACGGCCGAGGAGGTGACCCTGCGGGTCGGCACGACGGCGGACCTCGACCGGAAGATGGAGGTCGCCACGGTCCTGCTGGAGACCGGGGCCCACATGATCGACGTGTCGGTGCCCGGAGTCCCGGTCACCGAGGGTGCGGACCCGGTCGACCCCGAGGAGCCCGTCGACGCGACGGAGTGATGGGACACGGGGACACGCCGGTGGGGTGCCGGGGGTGCGGGCGGCATCCGATACAGGACACGCGGAACGCGCCCGCGGCGTGGATGAGCGCCGGGGCCCGGGTGGGAACCGTTAGAGTGGGAGCACGCAAGACACACCTCCCGTGTCCCGGACCTGCCTCGGCATCAGAAGTCGACTGACTCGGACGATCACGGGCCGACGCGCCGAAAGAGGAACCGACTTGGCTGAATTCCCACAATCCGGAGCTGACATCAAGGTCGTCGGCACTGGTGGCGGCGGTGTCAACGCCGTCCAGCGGATGATCGACGCCGGACTGCGGGGCGTCGAGTTCATCGCCATCAACACCGACGCACAGGCCCTCCTCCTCTCGGAGGCGGACCTCAAGCTGGAGATCGGCCGCGAGCTGACCCGTGGCCTCGGCGCCGGCGCCGACCCGGAGATCGGGCGCAAGGCGGCCGAGGACTCCGAGGAGTCCATCCAGGAGGCACTCGAGGGCGCCGACATGGTGTTCGTGACGTGTGGTGAGGGCGGCGGCACCGGTACCGGTGCGGCTCCCGTCGTCGCCCGGATCGCACGCTCCCTCGGTGCGCTCACCATCGGTGTCGTGACCCGTCCCTTCACCTTCGAGGGTCGCCGTCGCTCGCAGCAGGCGGAGAACGGTATCGCGACCCTGCGCGACGAGGTCGACACCCTCATCGTCATCCCGAACGACCGCCTGCTGTCGATCTCGGACCGCAACGTGTCCGTCATCGAGGCCTTCCAGTCCGCGGACGAGGTGCTCCGCTCCGGTGTCCAGGGCATCACGGACCTCATCTCGACCCCGGGCATGATCAACCTCGACTTCGCCGACGTGAAGTCGGTGATGAAGGACGCCGGGACGGCCCTCATGGGCATCGGCTCGGCGGTCGGGGACGACCGCGCGGTCCAGGCCGCGGAGGCCGCGATCGCCTCGCCTCTCCTGGAGGCGAGCATCGAGGGTGCACACGGTGTGCTGCTCTCCATCCAGGGCGGTTCCGATCTCGGCCTGTTCGAGATCAACGAGGCCGCACGCCTGGTGCAGGAGGCCGCCCACCCCGAGGCGAACATCATCTTCGGTACGGTCATCGACGACAACCTGGGCGACGAGTGCCGGATCACGGTCATCGCGGCCGGTTTCGACGGCAATGCCGGTCCCGACGGTGGCAAGGACGCGACGATCACCGCGCCCACCACCGTGAAGTCGACCGCCAAGCCGGCCGCCGGTCCGGCCACCCGGACCCCGGCGGAGCCGGCCCCGGCCGCCGGCACCTCGCGCCCCGCCGAGGACCGCCCGGCCGCCGCACCTGCGGCACATCCTGCCGCGTCCACGGAGGAGAAGGCGCCCGAGGTGCCCTCCGCCCTGCCCGAGGAGAAGTCGAACGGTCGCTTCGAGCCGGCCGACATCGACATCCCCGAGTTCCTGCGCTGAGGACGAGGAGTACCCCGTGCTCCACGACCGCCTCGTCGTTCCCGGGTCGCGTGCCACCGTGCACATGGCCGTGACGGACCGACGAGGCGGTTTCTCGCAGGCCCCCTACGACTCCTTCGACCTCGCCCGCCACGTCGGCGACGACGACCACGCGGTCGAGGCGAACCGGTCGCTGCTCGCCACCGTCGTGGGGCTCGACCCCGAGCAGGTCTCGTGGGTCTCCCAGGTCCACGGTGACGCCGTCCACGTGACCGGTTCCGGGACGCTCTCCGGGTCCGTGGTCGAGGCCGATGCGCAGATCACGACGGAGGCCGACCTGGGCCTGGCGATCCTCGTCGCCGACTGTACCCCGGTGCTGCTGGCCGATCCGGAGGCCGGGGTCATCGGTGCGGTCCACGCGGGACGTCCCGGGATGGCCGCCGGGGTCGTCACCCGCTGTGTCGAGGCGATGGTCGCGGCCGGGGCCAGGGACCTCACCGCCTTCGTCGGCCCCTCCGTCTGCCCCCGCTGCTACGAGGTGCCCGCCGCGATGCGGGCCGAGGTCGCGGCCGTCGAACCCGTGTCGGCGGCGGTCTCCGCCACCGGCACCCCCGCCCTCGACGTGGCCGCCGGGGTGGTCGAACAGCTCTCCCGGGCCGGGGTGCACGTGGCCCGGTGGAGCCGTGACTGCACCGTCGAGACACCCGCGCTCTTCTCGCACCGCCGGGACGGGCGGGACGGTGGGCGGACCGGACGGTTCGCCGGACTCGTGTGGATGACCCGCGAGGGTGGGTGAGGAGCCGCTGCCCGGGTGGGACGGACGGCAAGGCGGCGACACGCCCAGTGACGTGCGGCCGGTGGTGGACATCCGCCGGTAGATTCCTGGGCAAGGACAACAGACCGGAGGATCTGCCATGGGCGCCATGAAGAAACTGGGAACCTACCTGGGATTCGTGGAGGAGGACGAGGAGTACCTCGAGCCGACCCGCGACCGACACGCACGCGTCGAGACCGACCACGTCGAGGACCTCGAGGACGAGGTCGACGACGACACCACCGTCGAGGAGCCTGCCGCCGTGACCCCCATCCGCTCGTCAGTCCGCCCGGTCGAGACGGCGCCCGCGGCGTCGATGAACCGGATCCGGACCATCCACCCGCGCAGCTACAACGACGCGAAGGCGATCGGCACCGCGTTCCGTGACGGTGTGCCGGTCATCATGAACCTCACCGCCATGGACGAGGCGAACTCCAAGCGCCTGGTCGACTTCTCTGCCGGCCTCATCTTCGGCCTGCGCGGGTCGATCGAGAAGGTGACGAACAACGTCTTCCTCCTCACCCCCGAGAACGTCGAGGTCTCCGGCGAGGAGGAGACCGGCGCGAGCACCCAGGCGAGCTTCTTCAACCAGAGCTGACGCACGCGCGCGTTCACGCGATCCTCAGGACGGCGGGCTACCCTGGTGGCCCGCCGTCCGACGTGTGTGCACGACGGACGGCACACCGTACGACCGAACCCCACCGCCCACAGAAATGAGACGATGACTCCATGAGCCTCGTGTTCTACCTCATCGCCCTGCTGCTCCGCCTCTACGTCTGGGTCCTGCTCGCCCGGGTGGTGATCGACCTCATCCAGGTGTTCGCCCGGGACTGGCGGCCCAAGGGATTCGTGCTCGTCCTCAGCGAGATCGTCTACACCCTCACGGATCCGCCGGTGAAGCTGGTGCGTCGGTTCATCCCGCCCCTGCGCCTGGGTGGGATCGCGCTGGACCTCGGCTTCATCCTGGTGTTCCTGGCCGTCCAGATCCTGTCGATGGTCGCCATGCAGATGTCCGTGTCCTTCGCTTGAGCGGTCCGGGAGCACCGCCACGGCGGCA
This sequence comes from Brevibacterium litoralis, assembly GCF_040212315.1. Lineage (NCBI taxonomy): Bacteria > Bacillati > Actinomycetota > Actinomycetes > Micrococcales > Brevibacteriaceae > Brevibacterium > Brevibacterium litoralis. The sequence goes on from NZ_JBDIUY010000026.1 coordinate 22,956, forward strand.
CCCCCGGACCGCTCACCGAATGGGTGAAATCCCACGTGGATACACGCGAGCGACAAGTTCCGTTCCCGTGTTGTAATGTGTCCGTGACGATCGGCGTGCCACGTCAGGTGGGGTGTCGGTCATTCGTACACGAAGTTGCACAGTCGACCTAAGGTGGCCTCATGGCGCTCACGCCTGATGATGTAGTCAACAAGCGGTTCCAGCACGTCAAGTTCCGCGACGGATACGACCAGGACGAGGTCGACGACTTCCTCGACGAGGTCGTCCTCGAATTGCGCCGCCTGACGGACGAGAACGACGACCTCCGCACCAAGCTGTCGACCGCCGAGAAGCGCGTGGCCGAGCTGGAGGCCGGTGCACCGGCCGCCGCTGCCAAGACCCCCGAGGCACCGAAGGCGGCCGCACCCGCAGCTGCCCCGGCCGAGGACCCTGCCGCCACCCAGGCGATGCCGGGGGCCAAGGACACCCCGGCCCCGGCGACCAAGGCTGAGACCCCGGCCCCGGAGGACAAGGCCGAGAACCCGGCCGCCGAGAAGAAGACGGAGGCTCCGGCCCCGGCCCAGGCTCCCGCCGCCACCCCCGCCTCGAGCGCCGCTCCCGCTGCTGCCGCCGCGGGTGCGGGTGCTGCTGCCGGTGCCGCCGTCGGTGGTGGCGACGCGCACGGCCTCATCGCGCTGGCCCAGCGCGTCCACGACGAGCACGTCGCCGAGGGTGAGGCCACCCGCGACAAGCTCATCTCCGAGGCCGAGTCGAAGGCGAAGACCCTCGTGTCCGAGGCCGAGACCAAGGCCAAGGACCTGGTGGGTGCCGCCGAGAAGAAGCGCGAGGAGGTGCTCACCACCCTCGAGAACGAGAAGTCCGACCTCGAGTCGAAGATCGGTGGGCTGCAGAACTTCGAGCGCCAGTACCGCACGCGCCTCAAGAGCTACCTCAACGACCAGCTGCGCGACCTGGAGAGCTCCGGTTCCCTGGAGCCGGAGACCCTGGACGAGAAGGCCTGAGACACTCGTCACGGTCGACACGAGGCCCCGTTCCCTCTCCCGAGGGCACGGGGCCTCCGTGCGTCCTCCCCGGTCCGGGCGGGTAGGATCGTGTCCGCCCGTCAGGTCCCCGGACTCCGGGCCCGACCCGAACCCCGACCCCGACCCGAGGAGCGTCTGCGCCCTGTGAGCACCGGATCCACCACCCGACCCGCACGGCGCGGTCGCCTCGTCACGATCCTCGCCGGGATCGCCGTGGCCGTCGTCGCCGTCGACCAGGTGACGAAACAGATCGCCGTCGACCATCTGCAGGGCCGGCCCCGGATCCCCGTGCTCGGGGACCTCGCCGGGTTCACCTTCTACCGGAACCCGGGTGCCGCCTTCGGCATGGGGGAGAACACCACCTGGCTGTTCGCGCTCATCGCGACCGGGGTGTTCGTCGGGATCCTGCTGGCTGCCCGCCGCCTCGGTTCGCGGGGGTGGGCCTGGGGGCTCGGCCTCCTGCTCGGTGGTCTCACGGGCAACCTTCTCGACCGGTTCTTCCGGGCTCCCGGTTTCTTCCACGGACACGTCATCGACTTCCTCGACCTGTACTGGTTCGTGTGCAACGTCGCCGACGTGGCGATCACCGGTGCGGCGGCCGTCATCATCCTGCTGACCTTCCGGGGCGTCGGGCTCGACGGCAGCCGGGACACGGACGGACAGGGACAGGGCGCCTCGGCGGCGGGATCCGGGGCAGGCGAGGAGACACGACAGGAGAGGGGAGACCGATGACCGAACGCAGCTTCTTCGTCCCGGAGGGACTGGAGGGGGAGCGGGTGGACACCGCCCTGGGCCGACTGCTCGGGCTCTCGCGCTCCGCGGCGGCCCAGATCGCGGCCGACGGGGGCGTGCGCGTGGGTGGAGAGGTCGTCGGCAAGTCCGAGCGGCTGCACGCCGGGTCCATGCTCGACGTCGTCATGCCCGAGCAGAAGGACCCCCTGGAGGTCGTGGCCGAGCCCGTCGAGGGGATGACGGTCCTCCACGACGACGAGGCGATCGTCGTCGTCGACAAACCGGTGGGCGTGGCCGCCCACCCGGCCGCCGGGTGGAAGGGTCCGACGGTGATCGGCGGACTCGCCGGGGCCGGGTACTCGATCGCCACCTCGGGTGCACCCGAGCGGCAGGGGATCGTCCACCGTCTCGACGTCGGGACCTCGGGCGTCATGGTCGTCGCGAAGGGCGAACACGCCTACAGCGTGCTCAAGCGCGCCTTCAAGCAGCGCACGGTGGAGAAGACCTACCATGCCCTCGTTCAGGGCCTGCCCGACCCGATTGTCGGCACGATCGAGGCGCCGATCGGGCGCAATCCTCGGCGCGACGGGCTGTACGCGGTCCGGCAGGACGGCAAGCACGCGGTCACCCACTACGAGGTGCTCGAGGTGTACAAGTCCGCGACCCTCGTCGAGGTCCACCTGGAGACCGGGCGGACCCACCAGATCCGGGTCCACATGTCCGCGACCAAGCACCCCTGCTGCGGCGACCTGCCCTACGGCGCGGACCCGGTGCTCGCCGAGAAACTGGGGCTCACCCGCCAGTGGCTGCACGCGGTGAAGCTCGGCTTCACGCACCCGAGCACGGGAGAGTGGGTCGAGTTCGAGTCGGACTACCCCGACGACCTCGCCACGGCGCTCGAACGCGTCGCCGCCGCGCAGTGGTGAATGACTGCGGCGGTGGACGACCGCGGTGGTGAGAGACTGGGGGCCGGTGAACACGTAGGACCGAGAGGAAGGGACCCGAGGGTGACCGCGACGAAGGACTTCACACACCTGCACGTCCACACCGAGTACTCGATGCTCGACGGGGCCGCCCGCCTGGGCGACCTGTTCTCGGCGGCCGGCGAGATGGGCATGAGTTCCATCGCGATGACCGACCACGGGTACCTGTTCGGCGCCTTCGACTTCTGGAAGCAGGCGACGGGCGCCGGTATCAAACCGATCATCGGCCTCGAGGCGTACATCACCCCGGGCACGCACCGCACCGACAAGTCGCGTGTGAAGTGGCGGACGGACGAGAGCCAGAAGGGTGACGACGTCTCCGGTGGTGGCGCGTACACTCACATGACGCTGCTCGCGAAGAACAACACGGGCATGCACAACCTGTTCAAGGCCGCCTCGATCGCCTCGCTCGACAGCGTGTTCAGCAAGTGGCCGCGCATCGACCTCGAACTGTTGGAGCAGTACTCCGAGGGCATCATCGCGACGACCGGCTGTCCCTCCGGCGAGGTGCAGGTGCGCCTCCGTCTGGGCCAGTACGAGGAGGCGAAGGCCGCGGCGGCCAAGTACCGCGAGATCTTCGGCGCGGAGAACTACTACCTCGAGCTCATGGACCACGGGCTGTCCATCGAGAAGCGGGTGACGAACGACCTGTTGCGTCTGGGCAAGGAGCTCGACCTGCCGCTGGTCGCGACGAACGACCTCCACTACACGCACGAGTCCGATGCCAAGGCGCACGAGGCGCTGCTGGCCATCCAGTCCGGTTCGAAGCTCATCGAACCGACCTACGACCAGGGCGGCAGCCGCTTCGCGTTCAGCGGTAGCGGCTACTACCTGAAGTCGGGTGCGGAGATGCGCAGCCTCTTCGCGGAGATACCCGAGGCCTGCGACAACACGCTCGAGATCGCCGAGAAGTGTGAGGTCTCGTTCAACACCGACGCGAACTACATGCCCAAGTTCCCGTGTCCGCCCGGGCACGACGAGACCTCCTGGCTCATCGAGGAGGTCGCGAACGGGCTCAAGTACCGCTACCCGGACGGGGTGCCGCCGAGCGCGCGGGAGCGGGCCGACTACGAGCTCGACATCATCATCCAGATGGGCTTCCCGGGCTACTTCCTCGTCGTCGCCGACTTCATCAACTGGTCGAAGGACAACGGGATCCGCGTGGGACCGGGGCGGGGTTCCGGTGCCGGTTCGATGGTCGCCTACGCGATGCGGATCACCGACCTCGACCCGATCCAGCACGGGCTCATCTTCGAGCGCTTCCTCAACCCGGAGCGCGTGTCCATGCCCGACTTCGACGTCGACTTCGACGACCGCCGCCGCGGCGAGGTCATCGACTACGTGACGGAGAAGTACGGAGCGGACTACTGCGCCCAGATCGTCACCTTCGGCACGATCAAGACGAAGCAGGCGCTCAAGGACTCCGCGCGCGTGCTCGGCAAGCCCTTCTCCCTCGGTGAACGCCTCACGAAGGCGCTGCCGCCGGCGGAGGGTGCCAAGGACATCCCGCTGGCGAACATCGAGGACCCGCAGGCCAAGCGGTACAACGAGGCCGGTGAGTTCCGGGAGCTGCTGGCCACCGAGACCGAGGCGCGCGAGACCTTCGATACCGCGCTGGGTCTCGAGGGACTGAAGCGTCAATGGGGTGTGCACGCGGCCGGCGTTATCATGTCCTCGGAGAAGATCGAGGACGTCATCCCGATCATGCGCCGGTTCCAGGACGGCCAGGTCATCACCCAGTTCGAGTACCCCATCTGTGAGGACCTGGGCCTCATCAAGATGGACTTCCTGGGTCTGCGCAACCTCACGATCGTCTCCGACGCCCTGGAGAACATCCAGCAGAACCGGGGGGAGACCCTCGATCTCGAGCGTCTGCCCCTGGAGGACGAGGCGACCTACGAACTCCTGTCGCGCGGTGACACGATCGGGGTGTTCCAGCTCGACGGCGGCGGCCTGCAGAGCCTGTTGCGGCTCATGAAGCCGGACAACTTCGAGGACATCTCCGCGACCCTGGCCCTGTACCGTCCGGGCCCCATGGGTGCGGAATCGCACACCAACTACGCGCTGCGCAAGAACGGGCAGCAGCCGGTCACCCCCATCCACCCGGAGCTCGAGGAACCGCTCAAGGACATCCTCGACGAGACCTACGGCCTCATCATCTACCAGGAGCAGGTGATGGCGATCGCCCGGAAGGTCGCCGGGTACTCGCTCGGCCAGGCCGACATCCTCCGGCGCGTGATGGGCAAGAAGAAGAAGGCCGAGCTCGACAAGCAGCAGGTCGGCTTCTTCGAGGGGATGAAGGAACGCGGCTACTCCGAGTCCGCGGCCCAGGCGCTGTGGGACATCCTCCTGCCCTTCTCCGAGTACGCCTTCAACAAGGCCCACTCGGCGGCCTACGGTGTCGTCTCCTTCTGGACGGCCTACCTCAAGCGGCACTACCCGGCCGAGTACATGGCGGCCCTGCTCACCTCGGTCGGCCAGAACCGCGACAAGCTCGCCATGTACCTCAACCAGTGCCGGCACATGGGCATCTCCGTCCTGCCGCCCGACGTCAACACCTCGGCCCAGACCTTCACCCCGGTCGGGGAGGACATCCGCTTCGGGATGGGCGCGGTCCGCAACGTCGGGGCGAACGTCGTCGCCGGCATCGTCGAGGCGCGGGAGGAGAAGGGGGACTTCACGTCCTTCAACGACTTCCTCGGCAAGGTGCCGAGCCAGGTGTGCAACAAGCGCACCATCGAGTCGCTCATCAAGGCCGGTGCCTTCGACGAACTGGGGGAGAACCGCCGCTCCCTCGTCGAGGTCCACGAGGAGGCCGTCGACGCGGTCGTCGGTGTGAAACGGCAGGAGGCCGCCGGGCAGTTCGACCTGTTCGCGGGTCTGGGTGGTGGCGAGGACGACGAACCGGCCTTCCACATCCAGATCCCGGACCGTCCGGAATGGGAGAAGAAGGAGAAGCTCGCGTTCGAGCGCGACATGCTCGGCCTCTACGTCTCCGACCACCCGCTCAACGGGTTGGAGGGCGTGATCCAGAACGAGGCGGAGGCGTCGATCGCCTCGGTCATCGACCCGGAGAGCCCGCGGCCCGACGGCTCCCAGGTGAAGATCTGCGGGCTCATCACCCAGGTGACCCGCAAGGTCTCGAAGAACTCGGGCAAGCCCTATGCGATCGTCGCGATGGAGGACTTCGACGCCGGCATCGAGGTGATGTTCTTCGGGGACGTGTACGAACCGGTCGCCTCCCTCCTGCAGCCGGACCTCGTCGTCACCGTGACGGGGCGGATCCGCAAGTCGGAGGACCGCGGGACGTCGATGATGGCCCAGTCGATGACGATCCCCGACGTCACCGACCCGGAGGACCGCCCCCTCAACCTCACGGTCCCGATGGAACGGTGCACCCCGGAACTCGCCGAGAAGCTCAAGTCCGTCCTGCAGGCGAACTCCGGACAGGCCGACGTGATCCTCGAACTCACCCGACCCGGGAAGACCACCGTCATGCGACTCGACCGGACACTGCGGGTCTCCCCGGGTCCGAACCTGTTCGGTGACCTCAAGGGACTGCTCGGTCCCCGCTGCCTGGTCCCCAGCGGGGGACAGAACCCCTTCGCCTGAGGTGGGGTGGGACTGTCCGCGGCGCGGACCCGGAACTGACCGACTCGGGCGGGGCAACTCCTCCGGTGGGTGGCGAGGTCCGCGGCGCGGACCCCGCGCTGACCATCTCGGGCGGGAAGACTCCGCAACTGTAGGGCTGTCCGCGGCGCGGACCCGGAACTGACTGACTCGGGCGGGGCAACTCCTCCGGTGGGTGGCGAGGTCCGCGGCGCGGACCCCGCGCTGACCATCTCGGGCGGGAAGACTCCTCAACCATAGGGCTGTCCGCGGCGCGGACCCCGCGCTGACCATCTCGGGCGGGAAGACTAGACTGTCGGGGTGACCGAAACGATGATGAACCTGCTCGACCTGCGGGGGACGCCCCTGGACCGCCGGACCCTGCGCAGCAAGATGCCGCGGGCCTCGGTGGACATCTCCGACGCGGTCGCCGCGGTCGCGCCGATGATCCAGGACATCCGGGAGCGCGGCCGGGCCGCGGTCCTGGAGTACACCGACCGGTTCGACCGTGTGCGGGTCGAGAACCTGCGGGTGCCCCAGCACGCACTCGATTCCGCACTGGAGGAACTCGACCCGACGATCCGGGCGGCCCTCGAGGAGACGATCCGGCGGGCCCGGACCGTCGCCGCGGCCGACGTCCGCCGGACCGTCACGACCGAGTTCGTCGGTGGCGGCACCGTGAGCACCCGGTGGCTGCCGGTCGAGCGTGTGGGCCTCTACGTGCCCGGCGGGCTGGCGGTCTACCCGTCGACCGTCGTGATGAACGTCGTCCCTGCGCAGGAGGCGGGTGTGCGGTCCCTGGCGATCGCCTCGCCCCCGCAGTCGAACGGTCTGCCGCACCCCACGGTCCTCGCGGCCGCCGCGATGCTCGGTGTCGAGGAGGTGTGGGCGATGGGCGGTTCGCAGGCGATCGCGGCCTTCGCCTACGGATTCGACGACGGGGAGACCCTCGAACCGGTCGACCTCATCACGGGTCCCGGCAACGCCTATGTCGCGGCGACGAAGGCGACGGTGCGGTCCGTCGTCGGGATCGATTCGGTGGCCGGGCCCACCGAGATCATCGTCCTCGCGGACGACAGCGCCGATCCGCGCTATGTCGCCGCGGACCTCATCAGCCAGGCCGAGCACGACCCGCTGGCGGCCTCCGTGCTCGTCACCGCCTCCGAGGAGCTCGCGGCGGCCGTCCGCCGGGAGCTCGTCGCACAGGCCGAGGTGACCGAGCACCGGACGCGGGTGCACAAGGCCCTGTCCGGTGGGCAGTCGGGGATCGTCCTGGTCGACGACCTCGACGCCGGGGTCGCGGTGCTCAACGCCTACGCGGGCGAGCACGTGCAGCTCATGGTCGCCGACCCCCACGCGATCGTCGACCGGGTCGTCAACGGCGGCACCGTGTTCGTCGGTGACCACTCACCGGTGGCCCTCGGGGACTACTGCTCCGGGTCGAATCACGTGCTGCCGACCCTCGGGACCGCGGCACACTCCTCGGCCCTCGGTGTCCAGTCCTTCCTCAAGGGCAGCCAAGTCGTCGACTACCCGCGGGCGGCGCTCGCCGAGGTGGCCGAGCACGTCGTCGCGCTCGCGCGGGAGGAGGACCTCCCGGCCCACGGGTCGGCCGTCGCCCTGCGGTTCACGGGAGAGGCCTGACATGCATTGCCCCTTCTGCCGTCACGCTGATTCCCGGGTCGTCGACTCCCGGACCGCCGAGGACGGCTCGTCCATCCGACGGCGCCGACAGTGCCCCGACTGCGGTCGCCGCTTCACCACGATGGAGGCGACGAGCCTCACGGTGATCAAGCGCTCCGGTGTGTCCGAGGAGTTCTCCCGGCAGAAGGTCGTCGGAGGGGTGCGCAAGGCGTGCCAGGGACGACCGGTCGGGGAGGACGAACTGGCCAAACTCGCGCAGACCGTCGAGGAGAAGATCCGCTCCCGCGGGATCGCGGAGATCGACGCCGACGAGATCGGCCTGGCCATCCTCGAACCCCTGCGGGAACTCGACCACGTGGCCTACCTGCGGTTCGCGAGTGTCTACCAGAGTTTCGACTCGCTCGAGGACTTCGAAGCGGCGATCGCCTCCCTGCGCGCCGACCTCGCCGCCGGTCGGGCCCCGGCCGCCGGCACCGTGGACTGACGCCCGGGCCCCGGTGGTCCTGCACCCGCCTCACCAGGCGACACGCCCGGGATGCGTCTGGATCCCGGGATTTTCTTTCGGTTCCTGATAGCCAGATGTGTTCGGGCTGAAAAACATGTAGAGTACGGATCAGCCGCGGGCATCGGAGGGGAAGCTGATGCCCGCGGCCCTTTTCGTCGCCGGCGGTTCCGGCCGGCTGAATCGCTTTGGCCCCGTGAGATGAGAATCTCACGGGGCCAAAGCGATTCAGCCGGCCGGAACCGTCGGCGACGAAAAGGGCCGCGGGCATCGGCTTCCCCTCCGATGCCCGCGGCCCTTTTCGTCGCCGGCGGTTCCGGCCGGCTGAATCGCTTTGGCCCCGTGAGATGAGAATCTCACGGGGCCAAAGCGATTCACGGGGCCGACATCGGTGGGCGGCCCGTCTTCGCTCTCAGCCGGTGAGGTGCCGGGGGTGGGGCGGCGTGTGACTCAGCCGGCGACGACCGGCGTCGAGGCGAGCACGCTGTCGGCGACCCCGAGCACCCGCAGGCGTGAGGTCGCACGGGTGAGCGACACGTACAGCTCACCGATGCCGCGGGCGGAGCCGGCCGGGGCGATCGCCGCGGGTTCGACGATCACCACACCGTCGAACTCCAGACCCTTGGCCTCGTAGGGGGTGAGCACCGCCACCGTGTGGTCGATGCTCACCGAACCGAGACCGAAGTCCACGTCGATCGAGGCGTCCGAGCCGAGGGCGTGCTCGACGAGTTCCACGTGTTCCGGTGCGGCGATGACGGCCAGTCGTCCACCGCCGAGTGCGGCGAGTTCCTCGCGGACGACGCCGGGCAGGGACCGCGCGAGGGCGGGCATGTCCTCCGGGCGTTCGATGACCGGGTCGTGGTCGCCGTCCCGGACGGAGGCCGGGACCGACAGGGCCGGGAAGTGCGCGGTGAGGAGCGCGTTGGCGATCGCCATGATCCGGCCGGGCGTCCGGTAGGACACCGTGAGTTCCTCGGTCCGGAACCGGTCACCGACATGGGGTTCGAGGACGGAGCCCCAGGTGCGGGCCGTGTCGACCTCGCTGGCCTGTGCGAGGTCCCCGACGAGGGTCGCGGACTTGCTCGGCACCTTGCGGAACAACAGCCGCAGCTGCATGGGGTTGAGTTCCTGGGCCTCGTCGACGACCAGGTGTCCGTAGGTCCACTCACGGTCCTCGGCGGCGCGCTCGCCGACGCTGAGGGCTGGACCGGACTCCTCCCAGCGGCCGGCCAGCGACTCCGCGGTGACGGAGCTGCCGGCGAGCATGCCCTCGACGCCCATCATGTCGAGGACGGACTGGGCGTACTCGACCTCCTCGTCCTCGCGGCGGGCCCGGGTCACCTCGGCCTCGCCGACGAGCTCGGCGATCTCGTCGAGGAGCGGGACGTCCTCGACGGTGACGGGGGAGCCCGCGGGGCGGCGGAGTTCGGCCATCTCCTCGAGGGAGAGCACCTCGTCGGCAGCGGCCACGAGTTTGTGCGGCTTGGAGAACAGTGCGTCGAGCACCCCGGTGGGGGTGAGCGGCAGCCAGGCGAGGTTGACGGCCCGGCGGACGTCGCGGGAGTTCCGCAGCTCGTCGACGAGTTCGGGCATGCGCTCCTCGTCGGCGGCGACGTCCATCTCCTCGGCGAGGACCGGGGCGAGACCGCGGAGCACCGCGTTGACGAAGGTGCTGCGGGCCTTGTTGTGCGGGTCCCCGGTCCGGCGCGCGCGCTCCCGGGCCTTCCGCACGACCTGGCGGGTGAGGACGATCGTGTACTGGCCGACGCGGACCTCCTGGTCCTCGGGCAGGACCCGCTGGTAGCCCCGGACGGCGCGCGCGATCACGCGGACCATGCGGAGGTCACCCTTGACGGCGGCGGTCGCCGGGGCGTCCCGCAGCGTCGTGTCGACACCGGGCAGCAGCTGTCCGGGGGTGAGGAGGACGGTGCCGGTCTCGCCGAGCGAGGGGAGGACCTTCTCGATGTATTTGAGGAAGACGGGCGAGGGCCCCACGAGGAGGACGCCGGACTTCGCGATCTTGCGGCGGTGCTGGTAGAGCAGGTAGGCCGCGCGGTGGAGGGCGACGGCGGTCTTGCCGGTGCCCGGCCCGCCCTGGACGACGAGCACACCGTCGAGCGCCTGGCGGATGATGCGGTCCTGTTCGGACTGGATGGTCGCGACGATGTCACCCATCCGCCCGGTGCGGTGCTCGCCGAGGGCGGCCAGCAGGGCACCCTCACCGTGCAGGGCGTTCCGCTGGGCATCGTCGAGGGCGTCGAGGTCGAGGACGTCGTCCTCGATCCCCGTGACCTTCCGCGCGCGCGTGGCGATGTGCCGACGCAGCACGACCTCACCCGGATGGGCGGCGGTGGCCCGGTAGAACGGTTCAGAGGCCGGCGCCCGCCAGTCCATGAGCAACTGGGTGCGGTCGTCGTCGGAGATACCGATCCGGCCGATGTACGTCGACTCGCCGTGCACGTCGTCGATCCGACCGAAACACAGTCCCTCCTCGGCGTTGTCCAGCCGGATGAGGTCGTCCTCGTACATGGTCGCGAAGGCATCCCTCTCGGACCTGTTCTGGTGGTGCCCGCCCACGCTGCTGCGTCGGACGTCCCCCAGCTTCCCGCGGGTCTCCTCCCGGATCACGTCCAGGCGCCCGTAGACCACGTCCAGGCGGTCCTGTTCGTGGTCGATCTCGCTCTTCTCGCTCACCATCCACCTTTCGATCGGCATTCAATTATGCCGTTCCTCGCGGTGGAAAACCGTGATCCCACGAACGCGTGCAGCGAAAATTCACGTCACGGACACGCCGCGAGGTGTCCGCGGGGGTGTGTGGCCCCGGGGTCCGGGGGTCCGCGGGTCTCGCGGGTGCCGGCCGACGGTGTCCCATCTCACCTGGGACGCAGGCGCCTCCGAGGCGCACGGGACGGCGGATGTCGGGCCGGGTCCGGTACGTGCCCCGACCCGCGGTCACAGACTGACCGCACCCGAGGCGCCCTGCCCTGTGGACCCCGACCCCACGGTCCACAGGTGGATCCGGGGTCTGTCGGTGCCGGTGGCCGTCCGGGAGTGTCGTCGGCATGGACGCACAGGAGAAGAACACCGGGACATCGACGCACACCGACGAGACACAGAAGGGCGGGAACGGACGGCAGGGAGGAGGGACGCCGCACACGCACTGGACGAACCCGGACGCGGACCCCGGGGAGCGGGGGACGCGACACTGGAACTCCGAGGAGCCGCGGGGGTCTTCGCGCCGAGACGTCGACGCACGGCGGGAGGTCCTACGGGTGAGCGGCCCGGCGGACATCGTGGGGATCGTGCCGCACCTGCTCGGCTACCGCCCGGAGGACCGGCTGGTGGCCGTCACCCTGGTCGAGGACGACACCGGCGCCCGGACGGTCGGGGCCATCCTGTCCTGGGAACCCGACCCGCAGTGGATGCCCGGCGTGGGCGCCGACCGTCCGTGGACCCTGGCCGGGACGGCGAGCCGCGCCTCGGCGATCCTCGTGGCGAACGGACGGATGCCGGACTTCGTCATGCTCGCGGCCTTCGGGGAATGCTTCGAGGCGGCTCTCGATCCGGTCGCGCGGACCGTCGACGAGACGGTCTTCGGCCCGGCCGTGGAACCGCTCCTCGACCTCGCCGACGCCCTGGTCGAAGCGGGGGTCGACCTGGCGGACCCGGCGTGGAGCAGCCGGGACCACCTGGGATCTGCCACCGAACCCGGACTCGTCCACCCCGCGGCGGAGGCCGACCGGTCCGCGGCGGCACTCGCACTCGTCCTCACGGGTTCCGCCCCGGAGTCCGACTTCGCCGCCGCGACCCGGTTCGACGCCTCCGGTGACGCCCGCCGTGCCCGGATCGCCGAACTGCGGGAGGGTTCGGGGGAGGAGGACTCCGGAGACGGGGAACGGTCCGACGAGGTCGCGGCCTGGGCGGCGGTCCAGCACGATCTGTGCCTGCTCCACGTCCGGATCGCACTGGACCCGCAGGACGGCGGGGAGGCCGCGGGTCCGGCGGACGATCGTCAGGTGGCACTCCCGAGCCCGGAGGGGGTGCTCGGGTTGGACGTGGTGCTCTCCCACCTGAGTGGACGGGACGCGCTCCAGTGCGTGCTCGGGTTCGACCATCCGGCTCTCGGTCCGGTGGATCTGCGGGCCCTGGAACCGGCGGAATTCCGACTGCGGGCGCTCGCCCTCGCCGCGGACCCGAACGCGGTGGCCGAGATGCCCGGGCTGTCTGCCCGGCGCCCGGACTTCGCCGCGCTCGAGGCGTCCGTGGGCTACCTGCGTCAAGCCGCGGAGTTCGTGCTCCCGGAGGTCCGACCGGCGGTGCTCGGGATGCTCGCCTGGCTGGAGTTCGCCCGGGGACGCAACACCTTCGCCGACGAGGCCGCCGGGCGGGCCCTCGAGCTCGACCCGGAGCACACGATGTCCCGGATCGTGCGCGCGATGGTCGACGCCGGTCGGATGCCCCGGTGGCAGTACGGCCCGGAGGGGATGTGGCCCGGAGAGGACGGGAGGTGCGCCGCCTGAACCCGCAGGGAGGGCAGGGCGACAAACCTGTGAAGCGGATCACGGGATGTGAGGGTTGCGGTGGGGTTCCGAGCGGTGGTAATTCGCGCCGGTCGGAATAACGTGCCAGAATGGCGCGTTGACCCAGTCGTTCCGCACGGGATGTGAATCCCCGCGGGGTTGACTTGGGTCCTCCTTGTGCCCTGGGGCGGTGCGGGACCGGATTCCACGGGAGTCCGGACCGGACCACGAGCGCCGGACGCGGGGGACCGCCGCAAGACTCGTCCGAAAGGTGTACGCGTGCCGACAGCCAAGAAGTCCACGACCACAGACGCAGAGGCGACCGAGGACCGGTCGGCGACCGGTACCGCGGAGTCCGCGACGTCGACCGCGAAGAAGACCACGGCCAAGAAGTCGACGGCCAAGACGTCGACCTCCACCCGGTCGACCGCGACGAAGTCCACGACGTCCAAGTCCGCCGCGTCGAAGAGCGAGGACTCGACCTCGACGGCCAAGAAGACCACCGCGAAGAAGTCGACGGCCAAGAAGTCGACGACGAAGACCGCTGCGGCGTCCAAGGCTCCTGCCAAGAAGGGCGGGCGGCGCAAGAAGTCCGACGACATCGAGGCGGTCATCGCCCCGGAGCCGGAGGAGACGGTCGACGCGAAGGTCCTCGAGCAGCAGGAGGAGGAGAAGCAGAAGGAGCTCGAGAAGAAGGCCGCGGTCGAGGAGAAGGGCGGCTTCGTCGTCTCCGACGTCGACGACGACGCCCCGGCCCAGCAGGTCGTGAGCGCCGGCGCCACCGCGGACCCGGTCAAGGACTACCTCAAGCAGATCGGCAAGGTCGCGCTCCTCAATGCGGCGGAGGAGGTCGACCTCGCCAAGCGCATCGAGGCCGGCATGTACGCCGAGCACCTGCTCAAGGAGGGCAAGGTCACCGACGCACGGGACCAGCGCGACTACAAGTGGATCATCCACGACGGGCGCATCGCCAAGAACCACCTCCTCGAGGCCAACCTGCGCCTCGTCGTGTCCCTGGCCAAGCGCTACACCGGGCGCGGCATGCTCTTCCTCGACCTCATCCAGGAGGGCAACCTGGGCCTCATCCGTGCGGTCGAGAAGTTCGACTACACCAAGGGCTTCAAGTTCTCGACCTACGCGACCTGGTGGATCCGCCAGGCGATCACCCGCGCGATGGCCGACCAGGCCCGCACCATCCGTATCCCGGTGCACATGGTCGAGGTCATCAACAAGCTCGCCCGCGTCCAGCGGCAGATGCTCCAGGACCTCGGTCGCGAACCGCTGCCGGAGGAACTGGCCAAGGAACTCGACATGACGCCCGAGCGCGTCGTCGAGGTGCAGAAGTACGGCCGTGAGCCCATCTCCCTGCACACCCCGCTCGGCGAGGACGGCGACTCCGAGTTCGGTGACCTCATCGAGGACTCCGAGGCCGTCGTCCCGGCCGACTCCGTGAGCTTCACCCTCCTCCAGGAGCAGCTGCACTCCGTCCTCGACACCCTGTCCGAGCGCGAGGCCGGTGTCGTCTCCATGCGGTTCGGCCTCAACGACGGTCAGCCCAAGACCCTCGACGAGATCGGCAAGGTCTACGGCGTCACCCGCGAGCGGATCCGGCAGATCGAGTCGAAGACGATGGCGAAGCTGCGGCATCCGTCGCGCTCGCAGGTGTTGCGCGACTACCTCGAGTGATGTCGCTCGACTGAGACGTGAAGGCCCCGGACTCCACTGGAGTCCGGGGCCTTCGTCGTCGGGCTCAGTTCGGGCGGATGACCGTGAAGGCGGCATTCTGGGCGTCGATGTAGCGGGCGACGGTGCCGTGCAGGGACTCGTGGGCGTCGGCGAGCACCTCGCCGCCCAGCTCCTTCACACGGGCGGTCGTCGCCGCGACGTCGTCGACGCGGATGTAGGACTCCCAGTGGGCCGGGATCGGCAGCTTCGTGTTGTCGAGCAGGCCGCCGACCGGGTGGGCCTCCTTCTCCGGCTCGCGGACACCGCCGAGCTCGTAGGTGGCGTACCGGAAGTCGTCGCTGTCGCCCTCGACCGTGAACTCCCACTCGAAGGCGCGGGAGTAGAAGTCACGGACGGAGAAGTCCTTGGTGTGGAGCTCGAACCACATGGGCGCACCCACGGCACCGAGCGTCGTGAAACCGCGTTCGTCCGGGTACTCGAGGACGCCGAAGGCGGTGCCCGCCGGGTCCGCGACGAGGGCGACACCGGCGGTGCCGTCGAACTCGGGGATCGCCATCATGGCCTGGCCGCCGGCCTCACCGGAGGCCTCGAGGAAGTCGTCGAGGGAGGCGACCCGGAAGTACACCGACCAGAAGGCGGGCTGTCCGGCAGGGGCGTCGGCCGGCTGGGGACTCAGACCCGCCACCCGCTTGCCGTCCTTGAGGGCGGTCACACCGAAGCCCATGGGGCCCGGCTCCTCGAACTCCCAGCCGAAGAGCGAGCCGTAGAACGCACGCGCGGCGGCGACGTCCGGGGAGCTCAGCTCGATCCAGCACGGGTGATTCATGGGGGGTGTGAACACAGGGGTCCTGACTCTCGACTGCAGTACCCGCACAGTCTAGGGGTCCGTCGACGCGGCGGCGTACTCCACGATCCCGTCGAAGAGGGCCTGCGCATAGGCGGCACGGCCCTCCTCCGACTCCATCCGGGCGGCGTCCTCGGCGTTGCGCATCTCACCGCACTCGACCATGACGGCCGGGACCGAGGCGTGTGCCAGCCCCGCGATGTCCGCCCGCTCGACGATCCCGTCCTCCCCGTAGGCGGGGTTCGGGTCGAGGTCGTGCGCGACGAAGGCGGCGGCGACCTCCTCACCGAGCGCACGGGCGGACTCCGCGAGCGCCTCGGCGTCGTCGTGGCGGTCGTTCGCTTCCGGCACGATCACGTGGAAGCCCTGTGCGGACGAATCCTCGGTCCCGTTGGCGTGGATGCTCACCATGAGGTCCGCCTCGTCGGCGAAGGCGCCGCGCTCGTCGACGCACGGGCCCACACCCTCGTCGTCCTTCCGACTGAGGACCACCTCGGCGCCGGAGCGTTCCAGTAGATCCTGCAGCTCCTGGGAGACCTCCCAGTTGAAGGTGTGCTCGGCGTAGTCGGAGGCGGTCGCCGTGCCGGTCGTGTTGCAGGCCTTGGTGCCCCCGCGGCCGTCGTCCACCGGCGCGTTGATCTCCGACGGGGCACCGGAGTTCCCGCCGTTGTGGCCGGGGTCGAGGGCGACGACGAGCCCCTCGAGTGCGGTCGTGTCCTCCGGGTCCGCCGCGGCCGAGGCGCCCTCTCCTCCTGTGCCCTCCGTCGGGTCGGTGCCCGTACCGTCGCCCGCGGACGGGACGGGGGTGGGCGTGGGGGAGTCCGGTGAGCTGCCGGGTTCCGCCGCGACGACACCGCAGCCGGTGAGGAGGAGTGCCGGGAGGAAGACGGCCGGGAGTACCCGGGCCCGGGGAGACCGGGGCGGGAGGGCGCCTCGGCAGCGGGCGGAGGTACTGGCGCGGGATCCGGCGGTCCAGGAAGGCGGGGGCGCTGTGCGACTCGTCACGCAGGCAAGTATGCCGGAGACGGATGTGTGGGCCGTGGGACCCCGCTGGTCGGCGTGGGAGAGATGTGTGTCCGAGGGGTTTTCGTACACTTGTCCGAGTCATCCGGCGAAGAAAGGTGTGTCCGTGGCGAAGAAGACGTCCATCGACGAGCAGGGCGAGTACGGAGCCCGTCAACTCTCGGTCCTCGAGGGGCTCGAGGCCGTCCGCAAGCGACCGGGCATGTACATCGGCTCGACGGACTCCCGCGGTCTCATGCACTGCCTGTGGGAGATCATCGACAACTCTGTCGACGAGGCGCTCGCCGGCCACGGTGAGGACATCGCCCTCGTCCTGCACGCCGACGGTTCGGTGGAGGTCTCGGACAACGGGCGCGGTATCCCGGTCGACACCGAGCCGAAGACGGGCCTCACGGGTGTCGAGGTCGTCATGACCAAGCTGCACGCCGGTGGCAAGTTCGGCGGAGGGTCCTATGCCGCGGTGGGTGGTCTCCACGGTGTGGGCGCCTCGGTCGTCAACGCCCTGTCCGCGCGCCTCGACGTCGAGGTCACGCGCGCCTCGAAGGTCTACCGTCTGTCCTTCCGCCGCGGGACCCCCGGCCGGTTCGACGACGGGAAGAACGGCCCGCACCCGGACAACCCCTTCACCCCCTTCGAGGGTCCGGCGGAGCTCGAGGTCGTCGGCAAGGCCAAGCGGGGGACCACGGGTACCCGGACCCGCTACTGGGCCGACCCACAGATCTTCCTCAAGAACGCCCAGTTCTCCTACGACGACCTCGTCACCCGGGCTCGGCAGACGGCCTTCCTGGTACCCGGCCTGCGCCTGTCGATCACCGACGACCGGGGGATCGTGCGCGACGAGGAGGGGGAGATCATCCCCTCCCGGACCGAGGAGTTCCGGTTCGACGGCGGGATCTCCGAGTTCGTCGAGCACCTGTCCCACGACGAGGCGGTCACCGACACCTGGCGGCTGGAGGGCACCGGGACCTTCAAGGAGACCGTGCCGGTCCTCGACGAGAACGGGCACATGGTCTCCCGCGAGGTCGAGCGGGAGGTCGGCGTCGACATCGCCCTGCGGTGGGGCAAGGACTACGAGACGAAGGTCCGCAGCTTCGTCAACATCATCGCCACCCCCAAGGGTGGCACACACCTGTCCGGGTTCGAGACCTCGCTGCTCAAGACCCTGCGCAAGAACATCGAGGCGAACGCACGTCGTCTCAAGGTCGGCAAGGACAAGCTGGAGAAGGACGACGTCCTGGCCGGTCTCACGGCGGTCGTCACGGTCCGCCTGGCCGAGCCGCAGTTCGAGGGGCAGACGAAGGAGGTCCTCGGTACCGCCGGGGTCCGCCAGATCGTCGCGAAGACCGTCGAGAAGGAACTCGGTGCGGTCCTCGACTCCGCGAAGAAGTCGGACAAACTGCAGGTGAAGATGCTGCAGGAGAAACTCGTCGCGGAGATGAAGAGCCGGATCTCGGCCCGCACCCACAAGGAGAACCAGCGGCGCAAGACGGCACTCGAGTCCTCCTCGCTGCCGGCCAAGCTCTACGACTGCCGGAACACCGGTGTCGCCGACAGCGAACTGTTCATCGTCGAGGGTGACTCCGCCATGGGCACCGCGAAGGCCGCCCGCGACTCCGAACACCAGGCACTGTTCCCCATCCGCGGCAAGATCCTCAACGTCCAGAAGGCGAACGTGTCGGACATGCTCGCCAACGCGGAGTGCTCCTCGCTCATCCAGGTGATCGGCGCCGGGGTGGGCCGCTCCTTCGATCTCGACGTCGCGCGGTACGGCAAGGTCATCATCATGACGGACGCCGACGTGGACGGTGCCCACATCCGCACCCTGCTCCTCACGCTCTTCTTCCGTTACATGCGTCCGCTCGTCGACGCCGGGAGGGTGTTCGCCGCGGTGCCGCCGCTGCACCGGGTGGAGATCAAGGGCACCCGCGGCAAGCCGAACGAGGTGGTCTACACCTATTCGGAGGCCGAGCTCCACGCCCTGCTGGGGAAGCTCGACAAGCAGAAGAAGAGCTACAAGGAGCCGATCCAGCGGTACAAGGGTCTGGGTGAGATGGATGCGGACCAGCTGGCGGAGACGACCATGGACCCGTCCATGCGCAGCCTGCGCCGCGTGACGATGGCCGACGCCGAACGCGCCGAGGAGGTCTTCGGACTCCTCATGGGCTCCGAGGTGGCACCCCGCAAGGAGTTCATCATCGACGGTGCCGCGGTCCTCGACGCCGAACGCATCGACGCCTGATCCGGGTCCCACCGGGGCCCGACGCCGCCCGACGGCGCGCGGTGTCCGGGAGGCGAGGGGCTCAGAGGAGGCTGCGGACCACGGGGCCGAGCAACATGACCGTCGGGGCGAGCAGCAGGACGGCCGCGAGCAGCAGGCTCGTCACCCGGGTGCTCCTCCGGCGGGTGGGCGGCTGACCGGAAAGACGGGCGACGCGGGCCTCGGTGAGGTCGTTGCGGTAGTCACCGGGGTAGACCTCCGCGGTCGTCGCGATCGCGGTCGACAGGTCGTGGGGTTCGACGAACTTCCGGGCCATGTCGTCGGCCATGAGTTCGATGAGCGAGGACACGCTGCGCAGTGCGGCCGAGGTGACCGGCAGGAACGGCAGCGCGCGGTTCCAGGCCGCGAAGGGCAGGACGAGCAGCTCGTGCCGGAAGATCAGGTGCGCCTGCTCATGGGTGACGACCGCGCGCCGCTGGGCGGGGGTGAGTGCCTCGAGCAGACCGGTCGACACGACCGTCGTGCCGGACCGTCGGCCGGGCAGACAGTAGGCGACGGGCTCCTGGGCCGGGATCACCCGGGTCCCGGGCAGTTCCTCCGAGGGTTCGGTGAGCAGTTCGACGAGGGCCGCGTGCTTGCGCCGGTGCCGCCGCACGTCCCGCCACTGCAGGTACAGGCAGCCGATGAGACGGACGGACAGGATTCCTGCGAGGACGAGGAGGATCCACTGCCACCACGCGAGACCGTGGGCGAGTGAGGGGTGGCGGACCACGGCGAGCAGTCCGGTGAGTCCGTCGTGCAGGGATTCCGAGAACGGGGCGACCGCGAAGACGAGGGCGGTACCGATGAGCGAGAGACCACCGGCCAGTCCGACGGCCTGCCAGAGGACGACCTCGGAGATCGGATCAGGACCGGGGTACCGGTCGGCCCGCCGGGACAGGACGAGGGGGATCGGCCATGCGAGCACGACGGCGAGGACGACGAGGACCGATCCGGACAACACCATGGTTCGAGCCTAGTCCGGGGGTCTCAGAGAGAAGGAATCAGCGGTAGGGGGAGGACGCCTGTGCCGGGACCACAGGACCCGGGCGGAGCAACTTTCAGCGGCGGAAGCCGAGGAGGGAACCGATGTAGGCGGTGTCCGACTCGGAGACGGTGCCGAGGAAGCGGGCGAGGACCGCCTGACGGTCCGGTGCCTGGTCGAGGACCTCGCTCATGAGGTCGGCGACGTGGTCCTCGCGGGAGGAGCAGGCCAGGTACTTGTGGGGGCGCATGCCGCGGTCGCGACGGACGAAGCCCTTCTTCTCCAGGCGGGTGAGGACGGTGTGGACCGTGGTGAGGGCCAGATCGCGGCCCTGGAGTTCCTCACGGAGACCGGCGGCGGTGAGCCCGTCCTCCGCGTTCCACAGCGTGTTCAGGACGCTGCGTTCCAGTTCACCCAGGGTTTCCACGTGTCTCCTCTGCCTCGGCTCTCATGTGTCGGCTCGTCGGCCAGCACCGATGTCGCCACTATTCTACGCGCTGTCGACAAATCCGCACGATGAGATGTGTCGGGCCCGACACCGGGTGTCACGTGGGAGAACGCACCCGTGAAACATGGTCGAAATCTGTGAGTTCCGTCGCATTTTCCTGCATCCGGCCGTATCGTCGGGCGTGGGACGCGTCCGTCCTCCATGTGGGACGTCATACCTCCGAATCGGCCGGACGGGCGTATTCTACGATCCGTAGAACTTCTACGCGGCGTAGAATACGTGCGTGGAAGACAAATGATCCTTCGACCGAGGAGGCGAGCGTGGACCCGGTCCTCATCGCGCGGTGGCAGTTCGGCATCACCACCGTCTACCACTTCTGGATGGTGCCCCTGACACTGGGCCTCGGACTGCTCGTGGCGGTCCTCCAGACCATGTACCACCGCACCGGTAACGAGTACTGGCTGCGGGCCACGAAGTTCTGGGGGAAGCTCTACCTCATCAACTTCATCATGGGTGTCGCGACCGGCATCGTGCAGGAGTTCCAGTTCGGGATGGCCTGGTCGGAGTACTCCCGGTTCGTCGGTGACGTGTTCGGCGCACCCCTGGCGATGGAGGCGCTCGTCGCCTTCTTCCTCGAGTCGACCTTCCTGGGGATCTGGATCTTCGGCTGGGGCCGGGTGAGCCGGCGCTTGCACCTTACCGTCCTGTGGGCCGCGGTCATCGGGTCCTGGTTGTCCGCCTACTTCATCATCGTGGCGAACTCGTGGATGCAGCACCCGGTCGGTGTCGAACTCATCGACGGCCGGGCGGTCATGACCGACGTGGGGGCGGTGCTCACGAACAACACGGCGATGGCCGCCTACACGCACACGCTCGCCGGGGCGGTGGCCGTCGGCGCCGGGTTCATGCTCGGCATCGCCTGGCACCACCTGTGGCGGCGGCGGGTCGACGGGATCGACACCGTCGACCCCGTGACGAAGAAGGTGGTCGTCGGTGAGGCGCCCGAGGTGCCCGGCCGCGACCGGACCGACTACATGGTGTGGTGGCGTTCCCTGCGGATCGCCGGCTGGGTGGCGGTCGCGGCCTTCCTCGCGGTGGCTGCCACCGGTGACATCCAGGCGAAGCTCATGTACGAGCAGCAGCCCATGAAGATGGCCTCGGCGGAGGCGGCCTGCCACGACGGGACCGAGTTCTCCGTGCTCACCTTCGGCAACCTCGACTCCAACGAGTGCGCGGACGTCGTGCCGGTCCTCGAGGTCCCCGGCCTCCTCTCCTTCCTCGCGAAGGGCGACTTCACGACCGAGGTGCCCGGCGTCAACTCCCTCATCGAGGAGTACGAGGCCTCCTACGGCACCACCCTGCCCGAGGGCGAGATGTACGGGGAGTACTCCGGGCAGGAGATCGACTACCAGCCCTCGATGTTCGTCACCTACTGGGGCTTCCGCATCATGATCGGTTTCGGGGTGCTGGCCGCCGGTTTCGCGGCCGTGGCCCTGTGGATCACCCGGCGTGGCACCGTGCCCCGGTCGTGGTTCCTCGACCGGCTGGCCCTGTGGGGGATCGCCGCACCCTTCATCGCGAACACCGCCGGCTGGGTCTTCACGGAGATGGGCCGTCAGCCCTTCGTGGTCGCCCCGAACCCGGACCCCTCGGGGGTCGATGGGGTGTGGCTGTTCACCGCGGCTGCGGTGTCGCCACAGGTGAGCCCGGGGGAGTTACTCTTCTCCCTCATCAGTCTCACCCTCGTCTACGGCGCACTCATGGTCGTCGAGCTGAGGCTCATCATGCGCTACGCCCGCGGTGGCGTGGTGTCCGCGATGCCCGAGCTCGGCAAGCCCACCACCACCCCGAAGTCCGTCGAGTCGCAGGACGACGTCCTGTCCTTCGCCTACTGAGCGCCCCACCGGCACTGGAGGTCAACGATCATGGAATTCCTTCCCACCGTCTGGTTCGTGCTCATCGCCGTCCTGTGGCTCGGATACCTCTTCCTCGAGGGCTTCGACCTGGGTGTGGGCATGCTCATCAAGTGGTTCTCCCGGGACGAACGGGAGCGCCGCCTGCTGCTCAACACCATCGGACCCGTCTGGGACGGCAACGAGGTATGGCTGCTCACGGCCGGCGGTGCGACCTTCGCCGCCTTCCCGTTCTGGTACGCCTCGCTGTTCTCCGCGCTCTACCTGCCACTGACCCTCACCCTGCTCGCCCTCATCTTCCGGGCGATCTCCATCGAGTACCGCGGGAAGGGCCACAGTGACCGGTGGCGGTCCTTCTGGACCTGGGCGATGGCCCTGGGCTCCGGGGTCGCGGCCTTCTGCGTGGGTGCGATGCTCGCACTCACCTCGACCGGGATGCCGCTCGACGCCAACGGTGACAACATCGGCGGTCCCTTCGCCTGGCTCACGGTCCCCGCGGTCATCGGCGGCCTGGGCGTCCTCGGCTTCACGTGGCTCCACGGTCTCCTCTTCGTCGCACTCAAGACGGACGGTCCGGTCCGCGAGCGCGCCCGCCGGGCGGCCGGCCGATGGGCCCCGTTCCTCCTCGTGCCACTCGTCGCGTGGGTCGTGTGGGTGCAGGTGGCCACCGGCACGTGGTGGGGGTGGGCGATCATCCTGCTCGCCGCGGCCTCCATGGTCCTCATGTGGGTGTGGATCTCCCGCGGCGCGGAGAAGCGGGCCTTCCTCGCCCAGGCAGGGTTCCTGGTCCTCGGGGTCGTGTCGATCTTCACGAACATGTACCCCGTCGTCCTGCCCTCGACGCTCGACCCGGCCTTCTCGCTCACCGTCGACACGGCGAGTTCCTCGGGCTACACGCTCGGCGTCATGCTCGCCGTCGCGATCGTTTTCGTGCCGATCGTGCTGGGCTACCAGATCTGGAGCTACCGGGTCTTCGCCCGCCGACTACGCGTCGAGCACATCCCGGAGGCCCACGTCGTGCCGGTGGCCATCCGCGGTCACGCCGGCGCCCGGACCCACTGAACGCGCCCGAGGAGCCCCGCCCGCACTCGGCGCACCCGCCCGCTCCACTCCCGCCCCGAGGTGAGAGGACCCCATGCCCCGCACTCCTTCCACCCGTTCGCCGGTGGCGATCGCCCTCGCCTCGATCGCGGGCCGCCGGGCACTCGCCCTCCTCACCGGGATCGCCGCGCTCAAGGCGCTCGGTCTCGTGCTCGTCGCCGACGGGCTGTCCCGGGGTGTGGCGGACCTGTTCGTCGGCACCTGGGACTCCGGGTCCCACCTGGCCGTGGCGACGGCGGTGCTCGGCGGTGTCCTCCGGGCCCTCGTCGCCTGGGCGACCCGCAGCGTGGGGGCCCGCGCGGCCGTCACGGTCCGGGAGGAGACCCGGCGGGCGCTCGCCTCCCGCATACTGTCCGGATCGACCCGCGACATCGGCGTCCCGGAAGGGGCCCTCGGCCTGCTCGGCACCCGATCGCTCGACGACTTCGACGACTACTTCACCCAGGTGCTCCCTGCCCTCACCGCCACGCTCGTCGTCCCGTTCGTCCTCATCGCCCGGATCCTCTTCGCCGACTGGGTGAGTGCGGTGGTCCTGTGCCTCACCCTGCCGCTCGTACCGTTCTTCATGGTGCTCATCGGCGGGTACACCGCCGAACGCGTGCAGGAGGCGACCGCCGCGCTCGACCGACTCTCCACCCACCTCGTCGAGCTGGCCCGGGGACTGCCCGTGCTCGTGGGACTCGGTCGGGTCCGGGCCCAGACGGCCGCGCTGGGCCGGATCACGGCGGCGTACCGGGACACGACGCTCACCACGCTCCGGGTCGCGTTCCTCAGTGCGCTCGCCCTCGAACTCCTCGCGACGATCTCCGTGGCGCTCGTCGCCGTGTTCATCGGTGTCCGTCTCGTCCACGGCGGGATGGAGCTCCGGGACGGACTGTTCGCCCTCGTGCTCGCGCCCGAGTGTTTCCTGCCACTGAGGCGCCTGGGCGCTGCCTTCCACTCGACGGAGAACGGGCTGGCCGCCTTCCGCCGGGTGCAGGAGGTCATCGGCACACCCCTCGCCGCGCGGGTGCCCGCCCCACGGTCCCCGGACGAGGGAGGTGACGCAGCCGAGGCGCTCCGGATCGACGGCCTGACCGTCACCCATGCCGGGCGCGACGTCCCCGCACTCGTGGAGGTCGACGCGCGGATCCCGGAGAGGGGACTCACCGTGCTCACGGGCGCCTCGGGCGCGGGGAAGTCCACCCTGCTCGGGGTGCTCGCGGGATTCGTGCGGGCCGAGGGCGGGACCCGGGTGACGGGGTCCGTGATCGGTGGGAGCGGGGAGGAATCCGCCCGCGCCTGGGTGCCGCAGGCCCCGCGGACCCACGCGGCGACCCTCGACGCGGAACTGCGGCTGTACGCGGGGGAGTGCTCGGCCGACGACCGGCAGCGGGCGCTGCGCGCGGTCGGACTCGACCTGTCGCCGGAGACCTCCTGTGCCGCACTGAGCCCGGGGGAACTCCGCCGGCTGGCGCTCGCCCGAGCCCTCGTCCGGGTGTGGGCCGGCGCTCGGCTGGTCCTCGCGGACGAACCGACCGCCCATCTCGACCCGGACGCGGCCGAGCGGGTGCGTGCGGTCCTGCGGGAGCTCACGGACTCGGCGACGGTCGTCGTCGCGACGCACGATCCCGCCCTCGTCGCCCGGGCGGACCAGGTCATGCACCTGGCGGACGGGCGGATGGTTCCAGATGCCCCGGCACGCGGGACGGGTGCGACCGGACCGGACGGGGACGGCACGGGGGAGGAGCGGGGGCAGGGCGCCTCGGCGGACGGGAGTGCCCGGTGGACGGGGAGGGAGCGCCTACTCGACGGTTCCACTCCTGACGGTCCTGCACCCGACGGCGCCGGTGCCGGGGCGATCGGTGTGCGGCGGGCGCTCGGACGGTTGGCACGGGCCGTGGACATGCGTCGGCCGCGGTTCTGGCTCGCGGTGCTGTGCGGGATCGTCGCGGTGGCGGCGGGAGCGGCGCTCACGGCGGTGTCGGCCTGGCTCATCGTGCACGCGGCCACGCAGCCGCCCATCATGTACCTGCTCGTCGCGATCGTCGGTGTCCGCTTCTTCGGGCTGTCGCGGTCCGTCTTCACGTACTGGGAACGGTTGTCGTTGCACCATGCGATGCTCGACGCACTCGTCGACCTGCGGGTGCGCATCTGGGGCGCCTTCGCCCGGACGGGGACGGCGGACCGGCACCTGCAGCGTGGGGAGGCGGCACTGACGCGGCTGGTCTCCGATGTCGACGACGTCCGGGACCTGGCGCCACGGGTCGTCCTGCCGCCGGTCGTCGCGGTGGTCGTGTCGGTCGCTGCGGTGGTCACCCTGTCTCTCGTGCACCCGTGGGCGGGGCTCGTCCTGGCGCTGGGGTCGGTGCTCGCACTCGGCGGCGTGCCACCGCTCACGCTCCTCCTCGACGCCCGGGCGACCCGGGTGCGCACGGAGGTCCGACGTGCGGTGCTCGCCCGGTTCGCGGCCCTCCTCCACGCACGCGAGGACCTGGTGGGCAACGGCCGGGGAGAGGCCGCGGTCGCCGATCTCGCCACGCTCGACTCCCGCGCCGGCCGGGCCGAAAGACGTGCCGTCCGGGCGACGGGTACCGGCGAGGCGCTCCTCACCGGCACCGGGATCGTCACCGGTGCGCTCATGCTGCCGGTGCTTGCGCCCGCGGTGCTCGCCGGCTCCCTCGATCCGGCGCTGCTGGCGGTCACCGTGTTGCTGCCGCTGGCCCTCCTCGACACCTGGGCCGACGCGCTCGCCGCCCTCCAACAGTGGCCGACGCTACGCGCGGTGCTCGCCCGGGTGCCGGAACTCGACGCACCCGGTGACGGCGAGACCGGGCCGGGTGCCGGGGCGAGCGAGCAGGGTGGCGCGGAGAACGCGCCGGGTGCGAGGGACGGCCGGGACGACCTCCCGGGTGTGCGCCCTGTGCCGGATCCGCGCCTCGTCGAGCTCGACGGGGTGGCGGCCCGCTGGCCGGGAACACTCGCGCTGGTGTTCTCCGGGGTGGACGCGCGGATGAGACCGGGTGAGTGGACCGTGGTGACGGGCCCCTCGGGGTCGGGCAAGACGACCCTCGTGAGTGTGGTGCTGCGGTTCCTCGCCCCCGTGGCCGGGGACTACCGGCTCGACGGCAGGAGTGTCCTCGACCGGGGGCCGGAGGCGCTGGTCGGACGGGTGGCGTGGTGCCCGCAGGAGTCACACGTCTTCGACTCGGGGCTGCGGGGCAACCTGCTCATCGCGCGGGACCGGGAGGACGCCCCGGACGAGGCCGAGATGGAGGAGGTGCTGCGCCGCGTGGGGCTCGGGGACCTGGTCGAGCAGATCGGGCTCGACGCACGGATCGGGGCCGGCGGGTCGCACCTGTCCGGTGGTCAACGGCAGCGCCTGGCGGTGGCACGCACGCTCCTGGCGCGGTCACGGGTGGTCGTCCTCGACGAGCCGACGGCGCATCTGGACCCGCCCCTGGCCGCCGCGCTCATGGACGATCTTCGGGCGGGGCTCGACGACCGGATGGTCCTCCTCGTCACCCACCGCACCGGCGAGGCGCGCCCCGGCGACGGTCACGTGGACCTCGCCGCCCACGTGCCCGGCACGGATGCCGGTGACGAGGTCGGGGTACCCGCCCGCGCCATCTGAATGTGAGATGTCGGCTCTCTTGTGAGATGCAGTGTTCGAACACTGCACTCACGAGAGAGCCGACATCTCACATTGCGTGCGCCCGGATGGACGGTGCACGCGTCGGGCTCAGGGTGGGGTGCCGGGGAGCGGGCGGTGAAAAGCTCAGGGGCGGCGGCCGCCGAACATGATCTCGTCCCAACTGGGGACCGAGGAGCGGCCCTTCTTGGACCGGTTGCCGCCGTTCGACCCCGTGGAGCCGGAGTCGTCGCCGGAATCCTGTGTCGGCGAGCCCTGCGCCATCGAACCCTGCGTCGGGGCGTCCTGCGCGGCCGGGTCGTTCGGCCCCTGCGCCGCGGTGTCGTTCCCGGCCGCGGTGTCGGTCCCGGTGGCGGGAGCCTGCGTCGACGGGGCGGAATCGTCCTGCCCCACCGGTCGGACCGGGGCGGGACCGCCGCCCCGGCGTGCCGGACCTCCACCGAGTCGTGCCGGACCTCCGCCCAGACGTGCCGGTCCACCACCGAGGCGTGCGGGGGCGTCGCCGGTCGGTGCCGGAGAGGGCGAGGTGGAGGGCGCCTCGGCGGCGGGGTCGGTGGTGCGGCCGTCCTGCGCGGACGGTCGGTGCTGACCGGTTGCGTCCCTGTCGGAGGTGTCCTCGTCGGTCGTGCCGTCCGCGGACTCCGCACTGTCGGCGTCGTGCTCGACGTCGCCCGGCGTGTGGGCCGCGTCCTCGCGGCGGAGGATCGGGACGGTGGCGTTCGAGGGGAGGTCGGTCATGTCCTCGGCGACGCCGGGCTCGTCGAGCACGGAGAGCTGGGCCGGGTCGTCGGCGAGATCCTCGTACTCGGTGCTGCGGAGCGCGCGACCGGAGGAGGCGGGCTCGGCGTCGCGGAGGGCGACGGGGCGGACGGGCACCTCGGGTGCCTGGCCCGGGCGGGGGACGGCGATGACGCGGTCGTCGAGGGCTTCCTCGGGGGCGCTCAGGGCGGTGTGGGCGCCGTCCGGGGTGCGCTCGGGCGTGCGGGTGACGGCGTGCAGGCCACCGGCGCGGGCGGGCTTGGGGAGGGCGGAGGCGGGGCGGCCCGCGGACTCCTGGTCGTCCCGCGCGGCGGCCTGGCGACCCCGGCGACGGCGCAGACTCTCGAGGATCCGTCCGGTCTCCTCCTTGTGGCGACCGTTCCGGGACGCATCCGTGGGAGTGTCCGGGTCGGCCCCGGTGGCGCCGGTGCGGCCGGCGTCCGCGCCGATGCCACGGTCCCGTTCCTGGGCGGTGCCGAAGGTGGGGATCGGGCCGGAGTCGGTGGGGCCGGTGTCGGTGAGCCAGCGGGCCTCGTCGTCGAGGGGGTCGACCGCGCCCCGGGCGAACGACCACCCGGCGGTCCGGTCCTTGCCGGCGGCGACGAAGCGGAGTTCGACGTACCAGGTGCCGTCCGGGCGCTTCCAGGCGTCCCAGGACATCGAGTCGGGGTCGACCTCGCGCACGAGCAGGCGGCGGCGGACGAGGGCGGAGAGCGGGGTCGGGGTGGCCTCGGTGTCCCCCTCGGGGAAGACGGGCACCCGGCCGGCCCGATCGGCCACGTGGGCGCGCTCGGCGAGGACGGGGCCCTCGTACTGGCGGACGTGGGTCAGGGACGCGCCGGTGGACTCGCTCACGTCCTCGGCGGTCATGCCCGAGCGGATCATCGCCTGGATGTCCCGGGGGCGCACGGACTCGCCGTCGGCGTGCAGGCGGGACAGGCGGGACCGGTCCCGTCGGACGGCGGCGAAGAGGCGTTCGTCGATGGCCACCGTGTACTCGTGGCCGGCGTCGTCGACGAGGACGAGGTGCTCCTCGTCCTCGTGCACACCGTGCAGTGTCAATTCCGTCATCGGTCCGACCTCCGTGAAACGCGTTGTCGCCTGGCATCGTGTCACGGGGGCAGGCCCGCGGCCGGGAACCGGGCGGGCGAGTCGCCGGATCAGCGGTGTCGAGGGGTGGGATTCCGCGTTCCGTGTGGGGTATCTCGCGCCGGGTGGGCGTTCCAGTGCCGGTACAATCTCGAAGGTGACTTCTGCAGAACTCGAACCCTTCGACGCCATCGTCCTCATGTCCTTCGGCGGACCGGAGAAGCCCGAGGAGGTCGTCCCGTTCCTCCGTAACGTGACCGAGGGGCGTGGCATCCCGGACGAACGACTGGAAGAGGTCGGCGAGCACTACTACGGGTTCGGTGGGAAGTCCCCGATCAACGACCAGAACCGGGCGCTGCTCGCGGCGCTGCAGGCGGAGGTCGAGTCCCGGGGCCTGGACGTCCCGGTCCTGTGGGGCAACCGGAACTGGGAGCCCTACCTCACCGATGTCGTACGGGACCAGGTGGTCGAGCACGGTCGCACGCAGTTCCTGGCGATCGACACCTCCGCCTACTCCTCGTACTCGTCGTGCCGGCAGTACCGCGAGGACTTCTGGAAGACGCGGATCGCCCTGGCCGACGAGGGCCACACGGTCGGGTTCGACAAGATCCGCCAGTACTTCAACCATCCCGGTTTCGCCCGCGCGGAGTTGGAGTGCCTGCGCGAGGGGCTGGCCGGTCTCGCGGACGTCGTCACCGACGGTCGCCTCGATCCGGAGGTCCACCGCGTGCTCTTCACCACGCACTCGATCCCGCAGGGCATGCAGGACGCCTCCGAGGCGGAGACCGTCGGGTACGCCGCACAGCACCGGGAACTCATCGAGTGGATGGTCGCCGAACTCGGTGACGACATGCCGCTCGACTGGGAGCTCGTCTACTGCTCGCGGTCGGGAGCCCCGCACGTGCCGTGGCTCGATCCGGACGTCAACGACCGGATGGAGGAACTCAAGGAGGCCGGCGTGACGGGCATCGTCACGGTACCGCTGGGGTTCGTCTCCGACCACATGGAGGTCGCCTTCGACCTCGACACCGAGGCGCGGCAGACCGCCGCGGACCTGGGGCTCGACTACTTCCGGGCGCCGACGGTGGGCACCCGGCCGGAGTTCGTGTCCGGGCTCGTCGACCTCGTGCTCGAGCGGGCGGCCCAGCGCCGGGGTGAGGAGCCGCCGACGCCGGCGGTGACGCCCCAGGGTGCGCTGACCGCCGGGTCGGGTGCGTGCTCGATCGAGTGCTGCCGTGGCGCCGTCGACCGGGGGACGACCCCGGTGTGGGCCGCCGCCGGCACCGGCGACCGGCAGCCGATCGACGCCGTCTGAGTCGTTCGTGAGTCCTCGGGCCATTCGCCTGACCTGCACCTGACCTGAGGCGGACGTCACGCCCGTGGGGTCCCCACGGGACCGGCGGGCGTGGCATCATTTCCGCCGAGAACGACCGACCCCGGTGGTGGCATGTTCCGGGCGGCAATGCAGCACGAGTGCCGCAACAATGCGCCCGGAAAATGTGACATGATTCACCCTTGCCAAAACAGGGTCGGACGTGCACAATAGCGGGGACATTGCACAGAGGGCCCTACACCGGCCCGCTCAGATCGGCCAGGCAGCCCGTTGCCACAGCCCGGATCAGCCCCTTTGTGCGCGTTCACCTCCACCGCACAATCCTTCCCGCGAAAGAGTGATCTGACCACATGGCGACCGATTACGACGCACCTCGCAAGCAGGACGAGGAGCTCAAGAACGACTCGATCGAAGAGCTCAAGGCCGAACGCAACCAGAAGCAGGCGAGCCAGGTCGACGAGGACGAGGCGGTCGCGGCGGACAGCTACGAGCTGCCGGGCGCCGACCTGTCCAACGAAGAACTCTCCGTGCGTGTGCTGCCCAAGCAGAACGACGAGTTCACCTGCATGGAGTGCTTCCTCGTCCGTCACCGTTCGCAGCTGGCGAGCGACGAGGGCGGACACCCGATCTGCACCGACTGCGCCGGCTGAGTCCGACGCCGCCCTAGCCCCGGCACCCCACCGGCTGAGTCCGACGCCGCCCGAGCCCCGGCACCCCACCGGCTGAGCCCGACGCCGCCTCCGGCGGAGGACTCCTGGCCCGCTGAATCGCTTTGGCCCCCTGAGATGAGCATCTCAGGGGGCCAAAGCGATTCAGCGGGCCAGAACGGGGTCTCAGCGCAAGGCGGCGGCGAGGGCCTCGGGGTCGCGGCTGGAGACGAGCCAGTAGGGGGTGTCGTCGGAGGCGTCGTCGATCGTGATCTTCGCGACACGCTTGACCCAGGGACGGATGAGGAAGAAGGCACGGGCGTCCATGCGGGGGCCGCGTTCGGCGAAGGACTCCTCGGCGTCGAAGGCCTCGACGTCGGTGACGAACTCCCGCTCGATCCAGGCGCGTCCGACGTGCAGGGCATCGGCCGTCACGACGATCCGCGGCGAGGCCGCTCGGAGCCCGAGGACGGCGAGCAAGAACACGACGACGGGCACGATCACGCCGCCGGCCGACCAGATCGGGATGACCATGAGGGAGGTCATCGCTGACAGGCAGGCGGTGACGAACCACCAGGAGAAGGGTGGCCACAGGCGTTCGGCGTGGAGGACCGTGTCGGACGGTCCGGTGGTGTCGCCGGGCGTGGGGGAGAGGTGATCGGACGATGCGGACATGCCTCCGATTCTCCCACAGCGACCCGAGCGGTTAGAGTGCGCTCTCGTGGCTGCAGACGAACAACGGATCGAACTCAAGCTCATCGACCGGGGACTCCCGGTGCCGTCCTACGAACACGTGGGTGACGCGGGCGCCGACCTGTACTCGACGGAGGACCTGACCCTCCAGCCCTTCGAGCGGAAGCTCGTGGGCACCGGGATCGCGCTGGCGCTCCCGGAGGGCACCGCCGCCTTCGTCCACCCCCGCTCGGGCCTGTCGACCAAGCACGGGATCACCGTCGTCAACGCGCCGGGCACCATCGACGCCGGCTACCGCGGTGAGATCAAGGTCCCGCTCATCAACCTCGACCCGGACCTCCCCTTCGTCGTCTCCCGGGGCGACCGGATCGCACAGCTGGTGATCCAGCGCGTCGTCCGCGCCGAGTTCGTCGAGGTCGACTGCCTCGACCCGACCGCCCGCGGTGAGGGCGGCTTCGGCTCCACCGGCGGTTTCACGCCGGCCACCGGGCGCTGACCTTCACGCCGCCCGGGCCCCGGCACCCCACCGCTGACCTCTCGGCCGGACTCTCCGCCGCCGAGGCGCCCTGTCCTCCGGAATCCCACCGGTCCCGCGAGTCCTGCGGGGTGGCGCTCTCGTCGCAGGCGCCTACACTGGGCACGGCCCGGCCAGACACGTCACACGAGCAAAGGACGACATGGGACTCTTCAGCTTCCTCGGGAAGAAGAACGCACCGCAGCCCGGTGCGACCGACGACGACCGGGACCTGCCGGTCGACGCGGAGGGTCCCGAGGACACCGGTGACGGGTTCGAGGACGACGTCGACGAGGACCTCGTCGAGAAGTCGGCCCCGGCCGACCGGACCGAGGCCGGTCCCTTCGACGAGGACGACGAGATCCCCGCGGCCGACCGTGTCGACCTCGGGTCCCTGCGGGTGCCCGTGAAGAACGGCATGCAGGTGCGCCTGGACGTCAAGGACAAGACGAAGAAGATCGTCGCCGTCACGCTCGTGCTCGAGGGCGGCTCGGTCCAGCTCTCGGCCTTCGCGGCCCCGAAGTCCGAGGGCCTGTGGGAGACCGTGCGGACCCAGATCGCGGAGAACACGACGAAGAACGGCGGCCAGGTTGCCGATCTCTACTCCGACCTCGGCCGGGAACTGCTCACCAAGACCCCCGTGAAGCTGCCGGACGGCCGCGTGGGCCTCAAGCTCACCCGGTTCGCCGGTGTCGACGGCCCCCGCTGGTTCCTCCGTGCGGTCTACGGCGGCAAGGCGCTCGGCGACGAGGACCTGCAGAAGAAGCTGCAGGACCTCGTCCGTGGCACCGTCGTCGTCCGTGGCACCGAGGCGATGCCCCCACGTGAGATGTTGCCCCTCCGCGAGCCCAAGGCCGCCCCGGCGGGTTCCGATAAGCAGACGGACGAGGGCGCGCGGGCCGCCGAGCGCTCCGACGACCTCAACCCGTTCGAACGCGGCCCGGAGATCACGGAGGTCCGCTGATGGGACTCCTGGAACGCTTCGCCTCCCGCGATGTCGAGGAGGAGACGGACCTCGGTGCCGTCAGTCGTGTCGAGGGGGCGACCCCGATGGACGCGGTGCGCCCCCGGATGGCCACGAAGGTCGCCGGCGTCATCGTCTCCCTCACCCGTTCCGTGCCCGACGAGGCGCCCCAGCTGTCCGTCGACGTGAGCGACGGCAAGGGCGTCGTCACGGCCCGGTTCCTGGGCCGCCGGGCGATCCCCGGCATCGCGACGGGTCGTGCCCTCGAACTCGACGGCCGGTTCTGCGACGGCTCCGGTGACGACCGTGCCGCCGGCCCCGTCGCCCTCAACCCCTCCTACCGCCTTCTCGGCCGCTGACGACAGGCTTTCCGGTCCGCTGAATCGAGTGTGCGCAGAATGGCGTCGGATACGGTCCGACACGCCATTCTGCGCACACTCGATTCTGTTTCTCTTTAAGGAGACCTGGCTCAGCTGCGGAGGAGGGCGAGCAGCCCGTCGCGGCGCTCCGTGCTGGAGATGAAGAACAGCTCGTCGCCGGACTCGATGAGGTCGTCGGGGTCGGGCGCGAAGGCCTTGCCGTGGCGGACGATGGCGACGAGGACGGTGTCCGGCGGCCATTCGATGGTGCCGGTGCGGCGGCCGAGCACGTCGGCCCCCTCGTGGACGGTGAACTCCATGAGGGTCGCGCGACCCTTCTCCAGATGCATGAGGTTGACGAGGCCGCCGACCTCGACGGCCTCCTCGACGAGCGCGGTCATGAGACGCGGGGTCGACACGGCGACGTCGACGCCCCAGTTGGAGTCGAACAGCCACTCGTTGCGCGGGTTGTTCACCCGGCCCACGGTGCGCGGTACTCCGAACTCCGTCTTCGCCAGCAGGCTGAGGACGAGGTTGACCTTGTCGTCACCGGTCGCGGAGACGACGACGTCGGCCTCCTCCATCCCGGCGTCGCCGAGGTGGTCGAGTTCGACGGCGTCGGCGAGCACCCAGGTGGCCCCGGGCACGAGGTCGCGGCGGATGGCGGCCTTCGAGCGGTCGATGAGGACGATGTCGTGGCCCTTGTCCTTGAGTTCGAGGGCGACGGAGCGGCCCACGGACCCGGCACCGGCGATGACGACCTTCATGCGGCCTCCTTCATGCGTCCTCCTCGGGGGCGAACAGGGCATTGCGGTCCTCGCGGTGGACCGGCATGTCGAGGAGCCGGACGATCTCGTCGACCCGTTCCTTCTCGCACACGACGTGGACCAGGTCCCCGTCCTGGATGATCGTCTCGGGGGTGACCGTCATCGCCTCGCTCATCCGGGTGAGATAGGCGATCCGCGCATCGGCACGGTCCTCGATCTGGGAGATCGGGTGGTCGATCCACTCGGGATTCAGATGTATCTGGGCCAGGGACAGACGGCCGGACGGGTCCCGGTACTCGGTGACCCCTCCCTGCGGCATGAGACGGCGGCGCATCTGTTCTGCGGTCCAGCGGACCGTCGCGACGGTCGGGATCCCCAGTCGTTCGAACACCTGGGCGCGGCGCGGGTCGTAGATCCGGGCGGCGACGTGCTTGACGCCGAAGGTCTCCCGGGCGACGCGCGCGGCAAGGATGTTGGAATTGTCACCACTGGAGACCGCGGCGAAGGCGTAGGCGTCCTCGCAGCGGGCGCGGGCCAGGGCGTCACGGTCGAAGCCGACCCCGGTGACGGTCTTCCCGGAGAAGGCCTTCGTGAGCTTGTGGAAGGCGTCCGGGTCCTGGTCGACGACGGCCACCGAATGGCCCTCCTTGTCGAGCTGCCGGGCGAGCGTGGCGCCCACGCGACCGCAACCCATGATGACGAAGTGCACCTGTGGTGTGTTCCTTTCCCTGCAGGTCAGCGGGTGGTGACCACCCGTGGTCCGGGGCCGGTCCCCTACGATGGGCCCGTGGCTACCAGTATCTCCGATGCAGTCAGAAGACTACTCGTCGGACGGCCCTTCCGCAGCGACCACTACCGCACGGAGGCGCTGCCGAAGCGGACGGCGATGCCCGTCTTCGCCTCGGACATGTTGTCCTCGGTCGCCTATGCGCCCGACGAGATCCTCCTGTCCCTGGCCGCCTCGGGGCTCGTGGCCCTCACGGTGTCGCCGTGGGTGGGACTCGCCGTCGGGGTCGTCATCCTCGTCGTCGTCCTCTGTTACCGACTCAACCTGCGCGCCTATCCGGGTGGCGGTGGCGACTACGAGGTGGCCACCAAGAACCTGGGGCGCAAGTTCGGTCTCGGGGCCGCCGCGGCCCTCCTCGTCGACTACGTGCTCACGCTCGCCGTCTCGACCACCGTCTTCGCCGGGTACATCGGTGCCGCGTTCCCGGTGCTCGCACCCCACCGGACCTGGGTCGCGGTCGTCGGCATCGTCCTCGTCATGCTCGTGGGTCTGCGCGGATCGTTCCGCGCCCGAGGCGTCCTGGCCGCCCCGACCTACCTGTTCCTCGCGGCGGTGGTGACCACCGTCGTCGTCGGCACCTTCCGCATCCTCGGCGGCGACGTGCCGGTCGCCGAGACCACCGGCTTCACCGTCGTCCCCGATCCCGGGGCGAACACCCTGCTCGTCGGTCTGGGCGCGGCCTTCATCGTCCTGCGCTCGTTCTCCGCCGGCTCCGTGGCCCTCGCCGGTGCCCACACGGTGGCGACCGCCGTCCCCCGGTTCGCGGCTCCGCGCGGGGTGAACGCCGCCCGGACCCTCGTCCTCACCGGTGGTCTCTCGGCGTTCATGCTCGTCGGGCTCACCTGGCTGGCCCAGCGGGTGGGCGTCGTCTACGTGGCCGACCCCCAGGCCCAGCTCGTCATGCCCGGTGGCGGCGCCGTCGCCGAGGACTACCGTCTTCCCCCGGTGCTCGCCCAGTTGTCCGAGGCGGTCTTCTCCGGGGCGCCCCTCGTCTCCTTCCTCGTCCTCCTCGTCACCGCGCTCGTCCTCCTCGTCGCCGCGAACACCGCGATCGAGGGGTTCCCGGGACTCGCGTCCCGGCTCGCCCGTGACAGCTTCCTGCCCCATCAGCTCGCCACCCGCGGTGACCGGATGACCTTCACGAACGGCATCCTGTTGCTCGCGGCGGCCGCCGCGGTCCTTGTCGTCGGCTTCGAGGCCCGGGCACCGGAGCTCATCCAGCTCTACCTCGTCGGGGTGTTCGTCGCCTTCATGCTCGGACAGCTGGGCATGATGAAGCACTGGCGGGCCAGGATCCGCCGGATGGTCGCCTCGCCCACCCGCCTGCGCATGCGGGTCAACCTCGTCGTCAACACCGTCGGGTTCGTCATCGCGCTCGTGGTCCTCGGTGTGGCGGTCGTGACGAAGTTCCTGTCCGGTGCCTGGCTGGCCCTGGCCGCGATGGTCGTCCTCTACCTCGGGATGGGCCTCATCCACCGGCACTACACCCGCGTCGAGCGGGAGTTGGCCCCCGAGGAGGACGAGTCGGAACGTCGCGCCCTGCCCTCGAACGTCCACGCGGTCGTCGTCGTCACCGATGTCCACAAGCCGACTCTGCGGGCCATCTCCTTCGCCCGTGCCGCCCGCCCCACCTTCCTCCAGGCGGTGAGTGTCGCCGTCGACGAGGACGCCGCGGACTCCCTGCAGAAGGACTGGGACGACCTGCGCATGCCGGTCCCGCTCACGGTGCTCGCCTCGCCCTACCGGGAACTCGTGCGCCCGATCATGAACCACATCGGCGCGATCCGGCAGAAGTCCCCGCGTGACCTGGTCGTCGTGTACATCCCGCAGTACATCGTCGGACGCTGGTGGGAGAATTGGCTGCACAACCAGACGGTCCTGCGCCTGAAGTCGCGGCTCCTCATCGTGCCGAACGTCGTCGTGGCGACCGTGCCCTGGCGACTGCGTTCCTTCCGCCGCAACCGTGACGCACTCCTGCGCCGCGCCGGCGACATCGACAAGAAAGCACTGGATCACCTCTGATGACACACACCGACCTCGCGATCGACACCCGGCTCACCCTCGACGTGGGGAACGCGGCGGCCGGGGGAGAGGCCGTGGCCCGGGTCGACGGACGGGTGGTCTTCGTCTCCGGTGCCCTGCCGGGCGAGCGGGTGACCGTCCGGGTGACCGAGGTCCGCAAGGCACTCGCCCGCGCCGAGGTCGTCGATGTCCACGAACCCTCTCCCCACCGCGTGGACGACCGCCGGATCGCACTCGGTGCCGCCGGGGTCGGCGGGATGGAGTACGCCCACGTCGACCTGCCCCACAGCCGGGAGCTCAAGGAGGCGGCCGCGGCGGACCAGTTCCGCCGCATCGGTGGCCTCGACCTGACCCCGCGCGTGCTGCCCGCCGCCCACGAGGCGCCCGCCACCGCCGCCGACCCCACCGCCGGTCTCGACTGGCGGACCCGGGTCCAGCTCGCCGTCGACGCCGAGGGCACCGTCGGCATGCACGCCACCGGTTCCCACCGGGTCGTCCCGGTCGAGCTCGTGCCCTTCGCCGTGCCCGAGATCGAGATGCTCGGTCTCCACCACCTCTCCCTGCCCGGGGCCGACCGGCTGGAGATCGCCGTGGCCGCCGACCGGGCCGGCGAGTACGCGAGCGGTGCGGTGATCGTCGACGGCACCCCCGAGGCGGAGTCGCGCACCACACTGCGTCATGCCGTCGAGGCGGCCGGCCCCGGCTGGCACCTGCTCGTCCGCGAGCCGGACCCGTCCCGGAGGCCCCGCCGCGGCGCCCGTCGCGGGCAATCGGCGCGCGGCGGGCGGAACCGGGGCGGCGCGGGGGCCCGGACGGTCCTGCGGCCGGTCCTCGGAGACGGGCTGCTCACGGAGCACGTTGCCGGGATCGACACGCCCTTCCGGGTCCGGGCCGACGGTTTCTGGCAGGTCCACCGGGACGCGGCGCGGGAACTGTCCGCCCGGGTCGTCGAGGAGACCACCGGCGCACGCCGGGTGCTCGACCTCTACTGCGGGGTCGGACTGTTCTCCCTGGCCGTGTCCGGGGCCCACGGCGTGTCGGTGACCGGCATCGAGGGATCGGACGCGGCCATCGAGTCCGCGGAGGTCAACGCGGAGGCCGCGGGAGTACTCGCGGACTTCACCACCGCCCGGATCGAGAAGCTGGAGTCCCTGCCGGAGGCGGACACCGTCGTCCTCGACCCGCCGCGGGCCGGTGCGGGCGCGGCCGTCACCCGGCTGCTCGCGGACTCGGCCGCTGAGAGGATCGTCTACGTCTCCTGCGACGGGGCGACCTTCGCCCGTGACGCGGCGGCACTCGTGGGCTCGGGATTCCGTCTGGAGAAGACCGCGGCGCACGACTACTTCCCGCTCACCGCGCACACGGAGTTCCTCAGCGTCTTCACGCGCTGAGAAGTCTTTACACGCTGAGAAGACCTGCGCCCGGTGTCCGTGGAGGACACCGGGCGCAGGTCTTGTACCGGGGGAGTGTCAGTAGCGGGCGTGGCTCTTGTCCGGCAGCACCGCGACGATGATGAGCGCGATCCATGTGGCGAGGAAGCCCCAGAGGCCCCACCAGAACGTCGAGCGGTTCTTGCCGCGGGCGATCTTCCGGCAGGCCCACAGACAGATGAGGCCGAGCACCAGTGCGCCGAGTCCGAAGCCGGCACCGAGTGTGAAGGGATCCATGGGTTCTCCTGAGAAGGCGTGCGTGGCACGGTGGAGGTCACCGTGCACCTCCCACGTTACGGAGCGCCGGGTCGGCCCGCCAGGGGGAGATCCCCCGGGGGGAGGTACCGGTCGGGCGGGGGTGCTGCTAGGATTTATCTCGACATCAAGATACTTTAGGCAAGGCTTTTCTTGTCTATATGTCTGCGCGCGCGTACGTCGGTGGCCTGTCGGTCGTTCCGGCCGGTGCGGGCAGTCGGATCTGACGAGTATCAACGTGCCAACCAAACAGGAGGCTCACGATGAGCAACGTCGACACCTTCGGGTCGAAGGGCACTCTCGAGGTTTCCGGCAAGTCCTACGAGATCTTCCGCCTAGGCGCGGTCGAAGGCTCGGAGAAGCTGCCGTACGCCCTCAAGGTGCTGCTGGAGAACCTGCTTCGTACCGAGGACGGTGCGAACATCACCGAGGACCACATCAAGGCCCTCGCCAACTGGGATCCCAAGGCGGACCCGGACACCGAGATCCAGTTCACCCCGGCCCGCGTCGTCATGCAGGACTTCACCGGTGTGCCCTGCATCGTCGACCTCGCGACCATGCGTGAGGCCGTCAAGGACCTGGGCGGCGACCCGTCCAAGATCAATCCGCTGGCACCGGCCGAGCTCGTCATCGACCACTCGGTCCAGATCGACGCCTTCGGTTCGGCCGACGCCATGCAGCGCAACATGGACATCGAGTACCAGCGCAACGGCGAGCGGTACCAGTTCCTGCGCTGGGGCCAGACCGCCTTCGACGACTTCAAGGTCGTCCCCCCGGGCATGGGCATCGTCCACCAGGTCAACATCGAGTACCTGGCCCGCACCGTCATGGCCCGTGAGGTCGACGGCGTGCTCCGCGCGTACCCCGACACCCTCGTCGGCACCGACTCCCACACGACCATGGTCAACGGCCTGGGCGTGCTCGGGTGGGGCGTCGGCGGCATCGAGGCCGAGGCCGCGATGCTCGGCCAGCCGGTCTCCATGCTCATCCCGCCGGTCCTCGGCTTCAAGCTCTCCGGTGAGATCCCGGCCGGCGTCACCGCCACCGACGTCGTCCTCACGATCACCGACATGCTGCGCCAGAAGGGCGTCGTCGGTAAGTTCGTCGAGTTCTACGGCGAGGGCGTCGGCTCCGTGCCGCTGGCCAACCGTGCGACGATCGGCAACATGTCGCCGGAGTTCGGTTCGACCGCCGCGATCTTCCCGATCGACGACGTGACGATCGACTACCTGCGTCTCACCGGTCGTTCCCAGGAGCAGATCGACCTCGTCGAGACCTACGCCAAGGAACAGGGCCTCTGGCACGATCCCTCGGTCGAGGTCGAGTACTCCGAGTACCTCGAGCTGGACCTCTCCACGGTCGTTCCGTCGATCTCCGGCCCCAAGCGTCCGCAGGACCGCATCGAGCTGACCGACGCCAAGGACCAGTTCGCCAAGGACATCCACAACTACGCCCAGCCCGGCGAGGAGGCCAAGTCGGTCCCCGTCTCCATGGGTGACGGTCGGGACTTCGAGCTGAAGAACGGTGCGGTGGCGATCGCCTCGATCACCTCGTGCACCAACACCTCGAACCCCTCGGTGATGATGGCCGCCGGCCTCCTGGCCCGCAACGCCCGCAAGAAGGGCTTGAACTCGCAGCCGTGGGTCAAGACCTCCATCGCCCCCGGTTCGAAGGTCGTCACCGAGTACTACGAGAAGGCCGGCCTCATCGAGGACCTCGAGGCGCTCAACTTCTTCGTCGTCGGTTACGGCTGCGCCACCTGCATCGGTAACTCCGGCCCGCTCGAGGACGAGATCTCGAAGACCATCCAGGAGCAGGACCTCTCCGTCACCGCGGTGCTCTCCGGCAACCGCAACTTCGAGGGTCGGATCTCCCCGGACGTGAAGATGAATTACCTCGCGTCCCCGCCGCTGGTCGTCGCCTACGCGCTCGCCGGCACCATGGACTTCGACTTCGAGAACCAGCCGCTGGGCAAGGGCGAGAACGGCGAGGACGTCTTCCTCGCCGACATCTGGCCCTCGCCGGAGGAGATCGAGGAGGTCATCGCCTCGTCGATCGACACCGAGATGTTCACCGGTGAGTACGGCACCATCTTCGACGGTGACGAGCGCTGGCAGCAGATCGACACCCCCGAGGGCAACACCTTCGCGTGGGACGCCGATTCCACCTACGTCCGGAAGCCCACGTACTTCGACGGCATGACCCTCGAGGTGCCGAAGGTCTCCGACATCTCCGGCGCCCGCGTGCTCGCCAAGCTCGGCGACTCGGTCACCACCGACCACATCTCCCCGGCCGGTTCCTTCAAGGCGGACACCCCCGCCGGCAAGTACCTGGTCGAGAACGGTGTGGAGCGCAAGGACTTCAACTCCTACGGTTCCCGCCGCGGTAACCACGAGGTGATGATCCGCGGTACGTTCGCGAACATCCGTCTGCGCAACCAGCTCCTCGACGACGTCCAGGGTGGCTTCACCCGCGACTTCACGCAGGAGGGCGCGCCGCAGACGACCATCTACGACGCGTCGCAGAACTACCAGGCCGCCGGCATCCCGCTCGTCGTCCTCGGCGGCAAGGAGTACGGCTCCGGTTCGTCCCGCGACTGGGCCGCCAAGGGCACCAAGCTCCTGGGCGTGTCCGCCGTCATCGCCGAGTCCTTCGAGCGCATCCACCGCTCGAACCTCATCGGCATGGGCGTCCTGCCGCTGCAGTTCCCCGCCGGTGAGTCCGCGGACTCGCTGGGCCTCGACGGCACCGAGACCTACTCGATCGCCGGTGTCACCGCCCTCAACGAGGGCACCACGCCGAAGACGCTCACGGTCACGGCGGCCAAGGAGGACGGCACCACCGTCGAGTTCGACGCGGTCGTCCGCATCGACACCCCCGGTGAGGCCGACTACTACCGCAACGGCGGCATCCTGCAGTACGTGCTCCGCTCGCTGGTGAACGACACCAAGTGATCCGCACCCCGCCGCGGTGACGTCACCGCGGGGGTGCCGACCGGCCCGTGACCTCGTGAGGTCACGGGCCGGCGTCGTTCCCGCGCCGTTTCCCGCTCGCGAGGCGCCCGCCACCCGCGCATCACATGTGCGGGTGGCGGGCGCCTCGGCGGCTGTGGGGGAGGGAGTGGGAACCTCCGGTGAGGTGGTCGTGGTCTCCGCGGGCCCAGGAGGCATGACGGGCGGCGGAGGTGCGGACCCGGGCGCGGGCGTCGGTGGCGATCGTCCCACCGAAGTTGTCGTAGAGGCGCGCGAAGTCGTGGCGGGAGACGTGGCCGGCGATCCGCTCGGCGACCGCGGCGGACAAGGGGATCCGGTTGGGGTAGGACCACATGAAGGCGAGCGTCTCACCGTCGCGGTTGACGCCGATCGTGTCGCCGGTGAACAGGACCCCGGCGCCGTCCTCGCCGGCCCAGTGGACGGCGGTGCTCCCGGGGAAGTGGCCGCCGGGTTGGGAGGCGACGACTCCCGGGACGAGTTCGACCTCGTCGTCCCAGACGAGGCAGCGGGTGGGCCGGACCGCGAGCCAGTGCTCGTCGGGGGCGGAGACGTACACCGGGGCGTCGTCGAAGGCGGCCGACCACAGGCTCTGGACCGCGTACATGTGCGGGTGGCTGGCGATGATCGCCTGGATCCCTCCCAGGTCGTGGATCGTGGCGACGGCGGCGGGGTGAAAAGCACCGGGCACGTCGATCATGACGTTCCCCGAGCCACTGACGAGGAGGTACGCGCGCTGGCCGATCCCGGGAGCACCACTCGTGTCGATGCGCCAGACCCCGGGCTCGACCTCGTGGAGGGAGACGTCCCCGTCGAAGTCGTCCGGGTCGGCCCACAGTTGGCGGCCGTCGGGGCGCAGGTACTGACGTTCGTCGGCACAGATCGGGCAGACGTCCGGCAGTGCGGCGGCCGGGTACTCGACCCCGCAGGTCCGGCACTGGAGTACCCGTCCGGTCGATCCGTCGGTGTGGTGCATGGTCCGGCCTCCGTCCTCGTGGGATACGCGTGGTCCCACGAGAGTAGGCCCGAGGTGTCCGCACGTGAAGGTGCGCTCCGCTCGGCCACCGTGACATGACCGGCACATGGCCAGGTCACGACCGCCGGGTGACCGCCAAGTGACGGGAGCGTGACGGACGGAATACGTGCGGGCGCGCCGGTGCATCAGTCCTCTCCCAGTTGTCTGCGTAGGATGGAAGGATGAGTTTCCTCGAGAACGTCTCCGGGCCCGCGGACGTCCGGGCCCTGGATGCTGCCGAGTGCCAGGTCCTGGTCAAGGAGATCCGGGAGCATCTCATCTCGACGGTGAGCGCCACCGGTGGACACCTGGGCCCCAACCTGGGGGTCGTCGAACTCACGACGGCCATCCACCGCGTCTACGACTCACCCCGGGACGTCGTCCTCTTCGACGTCGGGCACCAGTCCTACGTGCACAAGATCCTCACCGGCCGGGCCGGACGGTTCGAGAACCTCCGCGCCCGGGACGGCCTCTCCGGGTACCCGAGTCGGGCCGAGAGCGAGCACGACGTCATCGAGAACTCGCACGCCTCCGTCGCCCTGTCCTGGGCCGACGGCATCAGCAAGGCCCACGCCCTGCGCGGCGAGACCGACCGGCACGTGATCGTCGTCATCGGCGACGGCGCCCTCACCGGCGGCCAGGCCTGGGAGGCGCTCAACAACATCGCCGCCGAGGCGCACCGTTCCGAACGCAATCTCGTCATCGTCGTCAACGACAACGGCCGGTCCTACGCGCCGACCGTCGGCGGGTTCGCCCAGCACCTCGACTCGCTCAAGGCGAGCTCCGACTACGAACGCCTGCTCAGCTGGGGCAAGGAACGCCTGGAACAGGGCGGAGCGCCCGGCCGCGCGGTCTACACCGC
This sequence comes from Brevibacterium litoralis, assembly GCF_040212315.1. Lineage (NCBI taxonomy): Bacteria > Bacillati > Actinomycetota > Actinomycetes > Micrococcales > Brevibacteriaceae > Brevibacterium > Brevibacterium litoralis. Next base: position 66,342 of record NZ_JBDIUY010000026.1, read on the forward strand.
CCTCCACGGAGTCAAGCGTGGGCTCAAGGACATGGTCGCGAACTCCGTCGACGGCGCCAGCCCGCAACGCTCGGGCCTGGGCATGTTCGACGAGATGGGGCTCAAGTACCTGGGCCCGGTCGACGGCCACGACCTCGAGGCGATGGAGTTGGCCCTCCAGCGGGCCAAGAACTACGACCAGGGCCCCGTCGTCGTCCACGCGATCACCGAGAAGGGCCACGGTTACGCCCCGGCGGTCCACGACGAGGACGACCAGTTCCACGCCGTCGGCGTCATCGATCCGGCCACCGGCAAGGCCAAGCCCTCGGGCAAGCAGTCCTGGACCTCCGTGTTCGGTGACGAGATCCTGCGGGTCGGCCGGGAACGTGACGACCTCGTGGCGATCACCGCGGCCATGCTCATCCCGGTCGGACTCAAGAAGTTCCAGGAGGAGTTCCCCGAGCGCGTCTTCGACGTCGGGATCGCCGAGCAGCACGCCGTAGCGAGTGCCGCCGGTCTGTCCTACGGTGGCCTCCACCCGGTCGTGTGTCTCTACGCGACCTTCATGAACCGGGCCTTCGACCAGTTGCTCATGGACGTCGCGCTCCACCGGCAGGGCGTCACCTTCGTCCTCGACCGCGCCGGCGTCACCGGCCCGGACGGTGCGAGCCACCACGGGATCTGGGACATGGCGCTCCTCCAGATCGTCCCCGGTCTGCAGCTCGCCGCGCCCCGTGACGCCGCTCGTCTCGTCGAGGAGTTCGACGAGGCCGTCGAGGTCTCCGACGCCCCCACCGTCGTCCGCTTCTCCCGCGGCCACGTCGGCCCCGAGGTCCCCGCCCTGCGCCGGACCGCCGACGGGGTCGACGTGCTCGCCGAGGCGCCCGCGGGCCTGGGGGACGACGTCCTCATCGTCTCCGTCGGGGCCCTGGCCGACCGTGCGCTCGAGGTCGCCGATCGCCTGGCCGTTACCGGGATCGGGGCGACCGTCGTCGACCCGCGGTGGGTGCTGCCCGTCCCGGACTCCGTCATCGTGACCGGTGCCGACCACTCGCTCGTCGCCGTCATCGAGGACGGTGTACGGATCGGCGGGATCGGATCCCAGATCCGCCAGGACCTCCGGGAGTCGGGAGACCGGACGGGTGTCGTCGAACTCGGCGTGCCCGACGAGTTCCTGCCGCACGGCACCCGCGACGAGATCCTGGAGTACGCCGGTCTCGACGTCGACTCGATGGTCGCCCGGATCCTCGAGATCCTGCCGGCCGACGTCGCGCGGAAAGCCGACCTGGGGAAAGCCCGGACAGCCTGAGGCGTGACTCCGAGGTGGGGTGCCGGGGCGCGGGCGGCGTCTGACTCAGCGCTCCAGCGCCTCGACAGCGCGGGCGATGGGACCGGACACCCGCTCGGCCTGCCAGGGCCGGGCGCCTTCCGTCCGGAGGAACCGCGAGACGTCCGAGGGACGGCCGACGTTCGTCCGCGCCGCCAGGCGCTTGAGAAGCGAGGGGGTCAGGAGGACGTCGTGGGCGAGTCCCAGGTCCTCGGCGACCCCGGCGACCGCCGCCTTCATGACCTCCAGGCGGTCCCGGGCGGTGTTCCGGTCGACCTGCGGGCGGGGATCGGAATCGGGGGAACGCTTGGGCGGCAGGTCGGTCTCCGGCAGGGCGTCGGCGTGCTTGATCGCCATGAACACCCGGCGTCGCCCGGCCGCGGACAGGGACCGCCCGGCATGGGTCTGGCGCAGGTCGTCGGGGGAGGAGATCCGCAGACCCACGAGTTCGACCATGTCACGGTCCCGGATGAGCTTCGAGGGGGCGACGTCCCGGGCCCGTGCGGTCTCGTCCCGCAGCTGCCAGACCTCCCGGAGGCGGCCGAGCACCCGGCGGGAACGGATCTTGCCCATCCCGGCGGTCCGTCGCCACGGGTCGGTGTAGGTCCGCGGTTCGAAGTCGAGGAGGGCGTCGAACTCCTGCTGGGCCCACTCGCCGCGGCCGGCGTCGAGGAGCATCTCCTGCATGATGTCGGCGACCTCGATGAGCACCTCGACGTCGAGCGCGGCGTACTCGACCCAGGCTGGGTCGAGGGGACGCTGCGACCAGTCGACGTGCGAGTGCTCCTTCGCCAACCGCAGCCCGAGGGTCCGTGCCACGACCGCGGCGAGTCCGAACCGCTCCCACCCGAGCAGGCGGGCGGCGACCTCGGTGTCGAACAGGGCGTCGGGGTGCATGCCGCGCTCCGCCAGGCAGGGGAGGTCCTGGGTGGCGGCGTGGAGGATCCATTCGGTCCCGCGGAGCGCCTCGTCGAGGAGGGAGAGGTCGGGCAGCGCCTCGGGGTCGACGAGGACGATCCCGGCGCCCTCCCGTTTGAGCTGCACGAGCATGGCGCGGTGGCCGTAGCGGATGCCGGAGGCCCGTTCGGCGTCGACGGCGACCGGCCCGGTGCCGTTCTCCAGGCGTTTGGCGGCGACCCGCAGGCGGGGCACGGTGTCGACGACCTCGGGCAGGCCGCCGGCGGGGGAGGCGAGCAGGGGGAGGTCGGCGTCCTCGGGTGCGACGGTACTGCTCATCTCAGCGCCGCCGTCCCGGGAGGGCGATGACACCCTCCGGCAGGGGCGGCAGGCCGGCGACGGTGGCCAGCAGATCGGTCCAGGCGCGCACGTGTTCTCCGATCTCGTGGGGGTCCTCGACGACGGGCGTCCACGAGGCGCGGAGTTCGAGGTCGATGGTGGCGCGGCGGTCGGCGAGCGTGCCGAAGCTCTCGGCGAGCACCCGGGTGGTCGTGCCCCCGGCGCCGCGGACCTCGCAGCCGTGCTTCTCCAGGGCCTCCTCCAGCCACGACCACGCGACGGTGCCGAGCATCGCCTCGTTGCCGAGTTCTCGCTCCAGCTCGGCCCGGATGTAGCTGACGACCCGGAACTCGCCGTCCCACTCGGCCGGGCGGGCGGGGTCGTAGAGGACGACGACGCGTCCGGTCGCGAGTTCCTCGATGTCCTCCCCGCTGTGAGCGAGGAAGGTGGGGTCGGCACGGACCTCCGCGCCGAGCGCGATCGCGTAGGGGGCCAACTTGCCCGGGGCCGGGATCTCCTGCACGGACAGGTGCGAGGTGCCCTGCGCGGTGCGCAGGACCTCGCACACGGCCGCGAAGGGCTCGGGGATCCGGGTGAGCGGTGATGGAGCTGCCACGGGTACAACCTTAGGACTTCATGAGTGTTCCCCGCGTCCTCCCACGCCGAGGTGCGCCACCCTTCGGTCGGATGTGCGGCGTCTCACTCCCGGCTCCCACACCGCGCGTCGCATCCCCGTGCGCGGTGGTGAGAAGATGAGGCCATGGCTTCGACTCTCGTACGTGCTGCCCTCTCGCAGCCGGTGGAACACACGCCCGTCTGGTTCATGCGGCAGGCAGGGCGCTCCCTGCCGGAGTACCGCGAACTCCGGCAGGGCACCGCGATGCTCGAGGCCTGCCGGACACCGGACCTCGTCACCGAGATCACCCTGCAGCCGGTCCGCCGCCACGGGGTCGACGCCGCGATCTTCTTCTCCGACATCGTCGTGCCCCTCCAGGCCGCCGGCGTCGACGTGACGATCGAGCCCGGTGTCGGACCGGTCATCGCCGAACCCGTGCGGACCCGCACCGACCTCGACCGGCTGCCGGAACTGACCGCGGACATGATCCCCGACATCACCGAGTCGGTCACCCGCCTCACCCGGGAACTCGGGGACACCCCGCTCATCGGTTTCGCCGGTGCCCCCTTCACGCTCGCCTCGTACCTCATCGAGGGTGGCCCGTCGAAGAACCACGAGCGCACGAAGGCCATGATGCTCGGCGACCCCGAGCTCTTCCGCGACCTGCTCGCCCGCCTGGCCGACATCTCCGCGGAGTTCATCCGCGTCCAGCTCGCCGCCGGTGCGCGGGCCTTCCAGCTCTTCGACTCCTGGGCCGGCTACCTGTCCCCGGGTGACTACCGGACCCACGTGCTCCCGCACTCCACCCGGATCTTCGAACAACTGCGGACCGAAGGTGTGCCCGCCTTCCACTTCGGCGTGCAGACCGGTGAGCTGTTGAGCGACATGGCCACCGCCGGGTCCGACGTCATGGGCGTGGACTTCCGCGTCGACCTCGCCGCCGCCTCCCGCCGTGTCAGCCCCGGGCAGGCGCTCCAGGGCAACCTCGACCCGGCCATGCTCTTCGCACCCTGGGAGGTCCTGCGGCCGCGCGTCGAGGCGATCGTCCGCGCGGGCCTCGACCACGGCGGTTTCGTCTTCAACCTCGGCCACGGCGTCCTGCCGACCACAGACCCGGCCGTCCCCGGCCTCGTCGTCGAGGAGGTCCACCGGGTCTCCCGCGCCGTCCTCGCCGAACGTGCGAGTGTCTGAGCACCACTGACGCCGTCGAGGCGCCCTGTACCCGGTCCCGGGTCGTGTCCGATACCTCGCCCCCTCGCCTCCTGACCGTCGCGACGGTAGCGTCGGTACCGGACGGCCTCACGGGGCCGTCGGGACGAGTCATCCACCCCAAGGAGTGATCAGCATGTCCGCCACGCAGTCACGGCCCGCCACCGGTGGGCAGGGCGCCCGGGCACCTCGGGTGCTCGTCGTCGGTGCCGGGATCTCCGGTCTCACCGCGGCGCACCGGATCCTGACGGAGCGGCCGGACGTCGACCTCACGGTCGTCGAGAGCCGTGACCGCATCGGTGGTCTCCTCAAGCCCACCTCGCTCGGCGGGCTCGTGCCCGAGGGTGCGGACATCGGCGCCGAGGCGTGCCTGGCCCGGCGGCCGGAGGCCTTCGAACTCGCCGCCGAGCTCGGGCTGGAGCCGGAGTACCCGGATCCTGCGCAGTCCTCCTCGCTGTTCGCCCACCGGCAGCTCCACCCGATCCCGCCTGGGACCCTCATGGGTGTGCCGGAGGACCCGTCGGTCCTCGACGGCCTGCTGAGCCCCGACCAGATCGAACGGGCGAAGCACGAACTCCTCACCGACGCCGAGGACGACGGCGACACGAGCGTGGGCCGGTTCCTCGCGGAGCGCCTGGGTGACGCCCTCGTCGACACGGTCGTCGACCCGCTGCTCAGCGGGGTCTACGCCGGTCGGAGTCGTGACCTCTCGTTGGCCGCGACGATCCCGGCGCTGTTGCCGGCCTTCCACGAGGGCACCTCGGTCCTCGACCGGGTCGCCGAGGTGCGCGCCCAGAAGGCCGCCGGGGGCGCCGGGAAGGCCGGGGGAGACGTGCCCGGCACCCAGGACGGACAGGCGCCGCCGGTCTTCATGAGCATCAAGGGCGGGGTGAACCGGCTGGCGGCCACGCTCGCCGCGGCGATCACCTCGGCCGGCGGCACGATCGAGCTGCAGACCGCGGCGAAGGACCTGTGGTACGGCGAACCGGGCACCGGTTCGCGCTGGATCGTGGAGTGCGAGGACCTCGAGGCCGAGGAGACCGTCACTCACCTCGCCGACCACCTGGTCCTCGCGGTGCCCGCCTATGCCGCGGGTCCCCTGCTCGAGGGTCTCGACGACCCCCGCCTCGACCGCTCCGTGCGGACCCTGCGCGACGTCGAGTACGCCTCCTCCGCGCTCGTCACCGCCGTCATCGGCACACCCGACGGGCCGCCGGAGGGCTCCGGTTTCCTCGTACCGCCCACGGAACCGGCCTTCATCAAGGCCGCGACGTTCTCCTCGAACAAGTGGCCGTGGCTGCGAGAGCTCCTGCCGGAGGACACGGCCGTCGTGCGGATGAGCATCGGCCGGTTCGGCGACCCGCCGAACGGCTGGCAGAAGATGTCCGACGGCCAGGTGGCGGAGAACGCGCTGGCCGACCTGCGCCGGATCACCGGGAAGGTCGTCCCCGCCAAGCACGTGGAGGTCCAGCGGTGGTCCCAGGCGATCCCGCAGTACTTCCCGGGGCACCTGGACCGGTTCACGGATCTCGACCACGACATCCGGCGGATCGACGGGCTGGCGCTCGTCGGCAACGTCCACTCCGGGGTCGGGATCCCCGCCTGCATCGGGCGGGCACGGGATGTCGCCGACCGGCTGCTCGCGACCTTCTGAGGCTCTCGACCCCACCTCCCAGACCACCCGAGTTCCGAACAAAGGAGCACCCACATGGCCGAATACGTCGCACCGACCCCCGAGGAGATCGAGAAGGCGAACGCGCAGATCCGCTACGTCGCCTACTCGGTGTTCGCCGCCGCCGGTGACCTCGAGGACGTCGATCGCGCGACCCTGGCCGCCGAGGTGACCGATGCCCTCGCCGCGCTCGCGGACGAGGGCCTGGTCGTCCGCGGCACCTACGACGTGTCGGCCATGCGTGCCGACGCCGACCTCATGTTCTGGTACCACGCCCCGAGCGTCGAGGTGCTGCAGCGGGCCTACTCGGCCATCCGGCGCTCGGCACTCGGTGCGGTGCTCGAACCGGTCTGGTCCGTCACCGCGATCCACCGTCCGGCCGAGTTCAACAAGGCTCACCTGCCGGCCTTCCTCACCGACGACGTGGCCGGCGACTACGTGTGCGTCTATCCCTTCGTCCGCTCCTACGAGTGGTACGTGCTGCCGGCCGAGGAGCGTTCGCGAATGCTGCGGGACCACGGCATCGCGGCCGCCGGGTACAAGGACATCAACGCGAACACGCTCGCCTCGTTCGCCCTCGGTGACTACGAGTGGATCCTCGCCTTCGAGGCCGACGAACTCCACCGCATCGTCGATCTCATGCGCGACCTGAGGGACACGAAGGCCCGTCTGCACGTGCGCGAGGAGATCCCTTTCTACACCGGTCCGCGCAAGGACCTGAAGGACATCCTGGCGCTCTGGCGCTGAGATCGTCCGGCGCCGGTGTGATCCAACTTCGAGCCGGACCGGGGGTTCTCCCTATCTTCTGCGGGTACCTGTTGAACTTTTCGACAGGTACCCGCAAAATTGTGTCCGGGTGCTTGTCGAACAGGTACCTGTCGGAAGTTCCCTCCCTTCGATCTCGACCACGACCGTGGCGGGCCTTCCGACCCACCGACCGCGCACGATGCGAAGGGACACATCATGTACCCCCAGCCGACAGACGGGCCCGGGAACGAGAACCCGGAACAGCCCGAGAACCCGAATCAGCACGAGAACGACACGACGTCCGGAAGTACCCCACCCGGGAACGACACGACTCCTGCCGACGACACCACCGAGGAGGTCGGTGCCCGGGAGGATCACACCGACGAGGAGGTCGTCGACGCCGAGGAGGTCGCCGAGGACGGGCTGCTCGACGCGAGGGAAGAGACCGCGGGCGAGGTGATCGATCCGGCCACGGAACTCGACCGGCGCCTCGACCGCCTGCTCGTCCAGGTCGTCTCGCTCGTCCACCGCCGGAAGCTGCGTGGCCGTCGCAGCGATGCGGAGTCCGGTCCGGCGCTCGACCCCTCCCGCGGGCAGGGGCGTCTGCTCGCCCTCCTCAAGCTTCGCGACGGGATGTCGACCAAGGACCTCGCCTTCTTGTTGGGTATCCGCCCGGCCTCGCTCAACGAACTCGTGCTCAAGCTGGAGCGTGCGGGGTACGTGACCCGGGAGAAGTCCTCCGAGGACGGCCGGGTCACGCTCATCCACCTCACGGAGGCGGGCCGCGCGACCGAACAGACCACGGCGGAGGGTGAGGCCTTCGCGGGACTCGACGCCGACGAGAAGGAGACCCTCGCGGATCTCCTCACCCGCGTGATCCGGAACCTCGAGGCGAGCTTCGGTCCCGCCCCGGAGACCTGGACGCCGTGGATGGAGGAGCTCAAGGGGGCGATCGGCGAGGAGAAGTACGAGCGGTTCGTCTCCGGGATGGACGACCAGTTCGGACCCGGCTGGCAGGGACGCATGTGGGGCTTCTTCGAGGACTCCCGGAAGCGTGCCGGTGGTCGGGGTCGCCGTGGGCGTCCGGGGCCGCGTGGCCGTGGTCCCCGGCCCGACACCGAGCGGCCCGACCCCGGACCGCGACCCGGTCCCGGCCCACGACGGCCGGGCTCCGGTCCGCACCGTGTGCCGGACGGCTTCCGCGCCTCCTGGGAACGCGACGAGGACCGGCCGCGCGAGAGCCGGTTCGACCGGGCCGAGCGGGAGGCGAAGGAACGGGCGGCGAAGGAACGGGCCCGGGCCCGCCGGGAGGACGCCCGCGCGCGGGAGGAACGACGCCGGTCCGGTGACCGTCGACCCGACGACGGCCGGTTCGAGGACGAGGGCCCGCGCACGCACCGGCACCACGACCGCACCGACCTGTTCGGCGAGGACGGCATCTTCGGGTCGAACGGTCCCTTCGGCCCGGCCGGTCCCTTCGGCCCGGCCGGTCCCTTCGGTACCGGAGGATTCTTCGGCCCGCAGGGTCTGTTCGGGGACGACGGGATCCTCGGACCCGACGGACCCTTCGGCGAGGACGGCCCCTTCGGCCCCCGCGGACCCTTCGGTGACGGACGCCGGGGTCACGGTCCCGGTGGACACCGTGGCCCTCGCGGTCACCACGACCACGACGACCGGGATGACGACGACCAGGACGACCCGGGCTCCGGTCGCTGACACGACGGTCGCTCACGTGACGGTCGCCGAGGAGTGACGTCGACTCCTCCGGTCACGGGGTTTGTCGCGGATGCCGAAGAACATCACTCGGTATCCGCGACAAACCCCGTGACGCACGTCCGGGACTCCCATGGTGGACGTGGTGCCCGCGCAGTGATATCTGTGTGGGCACTACGATGCGCTTGGAAGGATCGTGGTTTCCGGAGGTGAATACCGGAACCGGGAACGAGATACGGGGCGTGGAGGAGAACCCACGTTCGATCACGAGGGAAGGACCACGCGATGCGGATCGTCGTACTGGGTGCAGGTGGATTCATCGGTTCGCACCTGGCGGCGCGCCTGTCGGCTGATCACGAGGTCGTCCCTGTCGTGCGCTCCGACCGGGAGGTCGGGGAACGGAACTCCGGAACCGGAACGATCGCACTCCCGTGGCACCGACACCCGCAGGAAGCCGCGGCCGAGATCATCGAGCGGTGGGGCGCGATCGACGGGGTGCTCGCACCGCTCGGTGGCTGGGACCTCGGCAACAGCTTGGTGAACGGATCCCTTGAGGAGTTCGACGCATATTACGAGTCGCACCTCCGGTCCCACTATGCGGCGGTACTACTCTCCACACACTTGACGACGGTCTCGAACCGGGTGACGCACGTATCGTTCCACGGGTTGGCGAGCGTAGCGCCGATCGCCCGGTCCCCGATCATCAGTGTGTTCGGCCACGCACAGCGAGCTCTCGGGGCGAATTTCCGCAGTGAATCGGCGCTCGTCGGATCCGGGCCGCTGCTCAGGGAAGTCGTCGTTCCGGAGGCGGTCGTCGACGACGGTCGGAACGGGAAGTCGACGGGTATCACCCTGTCGACCATCCAGAGTGTCGTCACAGTGATCCTGATCGATCCGACCCGGTGTCCTGACGTCTCCTACGTGTAGGTACGAACGGAAGCCCCACGATCAGACGAAGAATGACGAAGAACGCGATGCAGCCGACGGTGAGTATTCCGATGGTCCACAGTTGCTGGTCGATGGACTTGGAATTGAACAGCGTGAGCGCAGACCCTCCGACAAGGGTGACGATCGCGATGAAGACTCCGAATATCTCGATGACACCGATCAGGCTTGACTGGATCGTGCGGCGTGACTCCGAGGCTTCCCGCCGGAGAAGCTCTGAACTGCTCCGGAGTGCAGAATCGACCTTTGACTCGATCGTGGTGTTGATCATCTTCATGGTATTGATCAACTCGCGTTCACGGACGTAATCCTGGTGGACGTTCACCTGGGCGCTGTCGTGCAACTCGAGAGCCTGGTCGATGGATTCCAACGCGTCGGACAGGTCACCGGCATTTCGAAGAGCGAATGCTCTCCAGTAATAGAGGTTCGCATCGATCTCGTGTTTCTTGATCATCCGGTCCGACAGTTCGATCATCAGATCCGACTGTTCCTCGAGGTGTGTCCCGAACCAGAGGCCGTGGAGCACGATCCACCTGCCCACTGCGTTGACACAATTGAGATCCATGGCTTCGGCGGTGATGTCCTTGGAACTCGCCATCCGCAGGCCCAGTGAGGCGAACGCACGGAACGGGAGAAGCAGTTCCGAGCGGGAGCCCTCCCGAAGCGATTCCCGTGTGTTCACGTCATCGAGCTGGGAGAACTTGAAGTCGTAGCGGAGCCGCTGCGCAGTCGCTTCGTACTTGATGATCTCCAGTTTGTCGGAGGCAGGGGTACCGAGCTCATCATCGACGATCTTCTCGTAGTCGATGGCCCGACCGTGTTCCCGGTCGATCCACGCCGCATCACTGATCGTCTTGTGGAACTCCAAGGACGTGGGATGAAGCGTCGACGAATCCAGGACTGCGCGAATCCAGGTCTCGCTCGTGGCCGAATCCTTCTTCGCGATTTCGAGGATGCGTGTGAGATCAGACATCCGTGTTCCTTCTCGTGTAGGAGCCGAAGAACTGGCCGTTCTCGATTCGTGACGACGTCAGATCGAGGTGGAGGAGTTCGTGTTCCGTGACCGGGCCGGGGCCCGGGGCCAGCACTGGACTGACACTGACCTGGAGTTCAGCACCGGGCACGACTCGCAGAAGTGCGAACCCGAGTGCGGGACCGCCCTCGAAGAGAATGTACTCCTCCGGGCCGAGGTCGATATCGGAGAACACATGGGCGACGTCCTCGTACGCACTCGTCGAGGACAGCGGTGGAATGGCGACGACGTCATACGTGCGGTCTCTTGCCGAGAGTCCCGCCCGGACCTGGTCCGGGCGGGTGGTGAGGACGATCACCGGAGTTGTATTGCCGTCCGGCCGGGTCAGTCGGATCGGTGGCAAGTGCGGGTTCAATGCCGTCGCGCTGTCGATGAACACGACCGATGCCTGGCACCGGAGTCGACGGAAATTCGAGAAGTCGGTGTCATTGGACAGAGGAGACGACCAGCCGTCGACCTCGTATACCCCATTGATCGACTGGACGAGGCTGATGACGATTCGAGGTGGTTCCACGGGGGAGGTCATCGGGAGAGCACCTCCGCGGGACCCATGGCGATGTAGGGGGTGCGGGCGGGATCGAGGGTGGTGAGCAGGTACTCCATCTCGTCCTTCTCCAGCGTGATGCACGCCCGGGTGGGGGAGTCATGGTCGACGTGCAGCCACACCTTGCCACCCTTCTCCCAGCCCTCGGGGCGGCGGTCGTCGAAGGGTGCGGAACCGGCCACACGGTTGTAGTTGATGGCGATGACGTAGTCGAAGATCTCCGCCCAGTCCGCGCCGTAGGTCGCCGCCGCCCCTCCGCGCAGGCTCTCATCCTGGGTGTAGGGCAGCTTCGACCCGGGATCGGGCAGGTACCCACCGGCATCGGTGAGGGCGAAGACGCCGATGGGACTCGTCCGGTCACCCTCACGACGGTCCTCCCGCCACCCGGCACTCCCGTTGTGTCCGTCGAAGGCGGCCCGTTCGACCCAGCCGTCCGTCGTGCGTTCGTAGTACGTGGTCGTCGCGGTGGTGCCCTCGACGGTCGGTGTCGAGGAGACGAGCACCTGCTCCGTCTCCGCCGGGATCCGCGCCATCGTCTCCGGGCCGAGTCCGGGTACTGCCGCGTGCGCCACCGCGGACGACCCGGCACCGGCGGTCTCCGCGCTCGCGGCGACGCCGCGGCCCCCGGTGGTGCCATCGGGACCGTCACCGGCGGGGGAGCGGAGGTCGGGGGAGGCGAAGTCGTCGACGATCCGCTGGGCCGGTCGGGGCAGGGCGACCGCCTCGACGGTGGCACCGTCCGCGGGGCTCGCACCCTCGGGCCCGGACGTCGGGACGGCACAACCGGACAGCACGAGTGCACCGCCGAGTGCGGCGGCGAGCAGCGGATCGGTTCCGGGCTTCACGGCCCCGAGTGTAGTGACCCGGTGCCGTCTTCCGTGGGATACCCGGGATGAACGGCGAGGCGCCTGCCGAGGTCACGTGGGCACATGACCTCGGCAGGCGCCTTGAGGAGCGGTGTGGACGTGTGCGTCAGCGCGCGGCGCGGTTGACGGCGCTGATGACGGCCTTGAGGGAGGAGCGGGTGATGTTCGGGTGCAGGCCCGCACCCCACAGCACGCGGTCGCCGATGGCGAGCTCGACGTAGGAGGCGGCGGTCGTGTCCGCGCCGGTGCCGACGGCGTGCTCGGTGTAGTCGGTGAGGCGGATGTCGACGTCGAACTGGTCGCGCAGGAGGCTCACGAGGGCGTCGATCGGACCGTTGCCGGTGCTCTCGTAGGTCCGCTCCTGGCCGTCGACGACGAGGTCGACCTCGATCGTCTCCGTGTGCTTACCGGTGGGCTGGGACTCGTCCGTCTTCGCCGAGGAGGTGCGCAGGCCCGCGATCCGGAAGCGGCCCCACTGGTTCGCCGGATCGTCGGTGGGCAGGTACTCGTCGGAGAAGATGCGCCAGATCTCCGGGGCGGAGACCTCGCCGCCGGATTCGGTGTGCCGCTGGACGACCTGGGAGAAGTCGACCTGCAGACGGCGGGGCAGCTCCAGGCCGTACTCGCTCTTGAGCAGGTAGCTCACACCGCCCTTGCCCGACTGCGAGTTCACGCGGATGACCGCCTCGTAGGACCGGCCCACGTCCTTCGGGTCGATCGGCAGGTAGGGCATGTCCCATTCCATGTCGTCGATCGCGATCCCGGCCTCGGCGGCGCGGGACTCCCGGTCGCGGAAGGCCTTGTTGATCGCGTCCTGGTGCGACCCGGAGAAGGACGTGAAGACGAGGTCACCGCCGTAGGGGTGCCGCTCGTGGACGCCGATCTGGTTGCACTCGGTGACGGTGCGGATGACCTCGTCGATGTCGCTGAAGTCGAGTTCCGGGTCGATGCCCTGGGAGAACAGGTTGAGGGCGACGGTCACGAGGTCGAGGTTGCCGGTGCGCTCACCGTTGCCGAACAGGCAGCCCTCGATCCGGTCGGCCCCGGCCATCATCGCCATCTCCGCCGCCGCGACACCGGTGCCGCGGTCGTTGTGCGGGTGCAGGGAGACGGCGACGTCCTCGCGGTAGGGCATCTGCCGGATGAACCACTCGATCTGGTCGGCATAGGTGTTCGGGGTGCCGCGCTCGACGGTGGCCGGCAGGTTGACGACGGTGTCCTTGCCACCACCGGGCTGCCACATGTCGAGGACGTTGCCGACGATGTCGACGGCGAAGTCCGGTTCCGTGTCGACGAAGATCTCCGGGGAGTACTCGTAGCCGAAGTCCGCGTCACCGAGCATCGACTCGGCGTGCTTCATGACGGCCTGGGTACCGCGCAGGGCGACGTCCCGGCACTGGTCCCGTCCGTCCCCGTCGAAGCCGAAGACGACCTTGCGGAAGACCGGCGGGGTCGCGTTGTACATGTGCACCGTGGGCTTGGCGGCCCCGCGCAGGGATTCGACGGTGCGTTCGATGAGGTCCTCACGGGCCTGGGTGAGCACGGAGATCCGGACGTCGTCCGGGATCGCGTCCTCCTCGATGATCTGGCGGACGAAGTCGAAGTCCGGCTGGCTGGCCGCAGGGAACCCCACCTCGATCTCCTTGAAGCCGAGCTTCACGAGCAGGTCGAACATCCGACGTTTGCGGTCCGGTGTCATCGGGTCGATGAGCGCCTGGTTGCCGTCACGCAGGTCCGTGGACAGCCACCGGGGCGCCTGCGTGAGGGTGGCGTCCGGCCAGGTGCGGTCGCGCATGTCGAGCTGGATGCGCTCCTGGAAGGACTTGTACTTGTGGAACGGCATCGGACTGGGCTTCTGCAGCTTGCTCATGGGTCTTCTCCTGTGACGTGCCCGTGGATCGAGTTCCGGGACCGGGCGGGGCGGCTGGTCGGGGGTCCAGACCGGCAACACGGACACCGCGACGGGGTGCGGCCTGTCGTCAGGCCCCGCCGCGGCAGGAAAGGAGGAGAAGGTTCTGCCTGTTCACGGTCGCCACTCTAGACGCAGACGGACCCCGGATCACGAATCCGGGGTCCGTATTCTGGGACGCGGCTCACAGGGGAGACGGTCGGGGTCCGGCCGGTCGCTCCTTGTGGAGGCACCGACGGAGGGTCCGGCGGGAGAGGGTGTCAGTTGACGAAGTCGGCACCCGCCCGGGCCAGTGTGAAGCCGCGGTCCGTCTCGTCGGAGGTGCAGGTCATGCCGGTCTCCTCGGACAGGCAGGTCATGCCGTGGGCGGAGATCTCCTCGCCGTAGGGCAGGGCCGTGGCGGCCGGCGTGCCCTCGGGGATCTCCGAGCACGAGTACCCGGCACCGTCCGCGTTCGCGACGACGACCGAGCCGTAGTCGACCGCGCAGTCGTCCGGTGCCCCGGACGCCTCGTAGTCGTAGTCGGCGATCGAGCAGCGGGCGCGCTCGGGACTGATGGTGCACGAGATGTTGCCCGAGGGCGAGGCGAAGGACTCGACGTCGACCTCTTCCTCGTCCTCGGCAGGCGCCTCCTCGGTGGGCCCGCCGATCTCTCCGGGCTCCTCCTCGCCGACGGCCGGGGGCACCTCGACGGTGCTCGGGTCGAAGGGGTCCTCGCGGGTCATGACGTCGGTGACGATGTACACGAGCACGCCGATGACGACCGCGCAGCACAACAGGACGATCGCCCAGGCCCAGCCGGGGATGCCGCGGTGCTGCTGCTGGACGGCGGCCAGGGGCACCGCCGCGGTGTAGGTGCCGGTCGCGGGTGCCGCCGCCGGTGCCGAACCCTGTGGTGCGGACCCCCGGGGTCCGGAGCCCTGCGGGGCACCGGCGTCCTGGGCGGCCGAGGCGGCGAACACGGCGCCGGCGAGGTCCTGTCCACGGGCCGGCGACTGCGTGGAGGGCTCGGACGTGTCCGCCGCCGAGGCGCCCGTCGCCCCGGCAGCCGCCGCTTCCCGGGCCTCCCGGCGGGTCATCGGGCGCGTGGCGGGTGCGGCGTCGTCCGCGGAGGAGTCGGCCTCGGAGGCCGTATCGGTCGAGGAGCTGCCGCGTGCGGAGTCCTCCCGGCCGATGTTCTCGAGGTCCTCGATGCTCATGGCGGCCGTCGCGTCGACGTCCTCGCCGGTCGGCTCCCGGTCCGTGCCCGTGTCGAGTGCGGCCGCGTCGAAGACCTGGGTGGCCTCGCCGTCCTGTCCGTCCTGGTCCGTGGGTCCACCGGTACGGGGTGGGACGGCAGGACGATCGGGCCGGTTCGGTTGATTCATGCCCGACAGTCTAGCCATGCACGACTACTGCGGCGTCACGGTGGGCCTGTGTCGCGGGCCTCATGAGGGCCGGTGCGCGGTCGGGGTCAGGAGGACCTGGGGGCGTCGACGGCACCACCGAACCGGCGGTCGCGGCGGGCGTACTCCACGATCGCGGCCCACAGGGTGCGACGGTCGACGTCCGGCCACAGGGTGGTCTGGAAGACCATCTCCGCGTAGGCCGACTGCCACAGGAGGAAGTTCGAGGTCCGCTGCTCGCCGGAGGACCGGAGGAACAGGTCGACGTCCGGGACGGCCGGGTGGTAGAGCCGCCTGGTGATCGACTTCTCGGTGAGCCGGTCCGGGTTCAGCCTGCCCGCGGCGACCTCGCGGGCGACCTCCTGCATGGCGTCGACGATCTCCGCCCGGCCGCCGTAGTTCACGCAGAACTGCATGGTGAGGCCGGTGTTGTGGCGGGTCATCTCCTGGGCGTGTTCGAGCTCGTCGATGACGGACTTCCACAGGCGGCCCCGGCGGCCCGACCAAACGATGCGCACGCCGAGCGCGTGGAGTTCGTCGCGGCGTCGGCGGATGACGTCACGGTTGAAGCCCATGAGGAAACGGACCTCCTCCGGGGATCGCTTCCAGTTCTCGGTCGAGAAGGCATAGGCGGACAGGTAGTCGACGCCGATGTCGATCGCCCCGTGGATGACGTCGAGCAGGCTCGCCTCGCCGGCCTTGTGACCCTCGGTCCGGGGCAGTCCGCGCTCGTTGGCCCAGCGTCCGTTGCCGTCCATGACGACCGCCACGTGCCGGGGCACGAACTTCCGCGGGATCGCCGGGGGTCGGGCACCGGAGGGGTGGGGCGGGGGAGCGGGGTATCCGGTGGCCATGGGTCTCCTGGGTCGGTGGGATCGGACCGAGTCGATTCTACGGTCGGCGCGGCGCCGCCGGACCCGGGGGACGTCGGGACCCGGCGGTCACTGGAGGACGCCGAAGGAACGGACGCGGCGCTCCAGGTGGTACTGGACGTAGGTGATGACGAGGCGGGAGGCCTCGACCATCGTGTGTATGGCCGAGGACTGTGCCTTCTCCCAGTCACCGGAGAGGAGCGCGGCCATGTGGGTGAGCGTCTCCGTCGAGGGCAGCGCGGTGCCCTGGGGCCGGCAGCTGTGGCACACCGCGCCACCCATGACCGGGGAGAACCCTGCGTGCGGTCCGGGAGCACCGCACTGGGCGCAGTCGACGAGGCTCGGGGCCCAGCCGGCGATCGCCATCGCCCGCAACAGATAGGCGTCGAGGCTCAGACGGGGCGGGTGTTCGCGGTTGCACAGGCTCCTCAGCGCGGCGAGCAGCATGAGGAACTGTGAGCGGGTGCGCGGTTCGTCCTCGGTGAGGCGGGTGGCCGTCTCGGCCATGACGTTCGCGGCCGAGTAGGCGTCGAAGTCCGCCCCGAGGCCCTTGCCGAAGGGTTCGATGAGATCGACCTGCGTGACGACGTCGAGGCTCCGGCCCACGTGGCACTGGACGTCGATGTACATGAAGGGTTCGAGCCGGGAACCGAACCGGGACTTCGTCCGCCGTACCCCCTTGGCGACGGCCCGGACGAGCCCGTGGTTGCGGGTGAGGATCACGACGATCCGGTCGGCCTCGCCCAGCTTGTGGCCGCCGACCACCAGCCCCTCGTCGCGGTAGTACTTCACCCGGTCATTCTCCCACCGGGTGATCCCCGGTGGGAGAATGACCGGGTGAAAACAGCGTGTCCGTGAGCTCTGCCGCCACTCTTGTAGGGTGTCGACGCCGTCGTGCTCTGGGTGCACGAAGCTGCGGACGAGATCGTCGAAACCGCATTCGTGTAGTGCACGACGACTGTTTCGCCTTCAGACAGCGAAACTCCGTCAGGGGTGACTTCGTCGTCGTCGATCGCCCTGGTGGATGTGAGAGTCTCGTCTCTTTCGAGTGTCGACCGGGACTTGCTGGTGACTCCCAAGTCGAATTCGAAAGCTTCATCCAGGTAGACGTGGTGAGGAGCTGACGAAGGGTTTCCTTCGTCGGCGTGCGCTGGTGAAGAACCACACGAAAGCGCGGCAGCCGCGAGGAGGCCGGAGATTGCGGTGAGGGAGATGATTTGTGTCGTGTTGATGCCCTGTCGAATACGCATGGGTTCCTCGTCGTCGAGTCGTCTGCGTCAGGTCGTGTGAGTGGGGCGATCCTAGATTAGGACCGGCTACTCATGAACGTCAAGAGGTTGACCGGATCACTCCGGGGTGCCGAGCTCGACCGGGCCGGCGGGGACCGCGGAGCAGGTGACGACGTGGTCGGCGTCGTGGGGCGCGCTCGGTTCGAGCGGATAGGTGACCGCTCCGGTGCGCAGGGGCAGGACGCAGGTGCCGCAGGACCCTGCACGGCATGACGCGGGTGGTGTGGCCCCGTGTCCCTCGAGGGCTTCGAGCAGTGTGCCGTCGGAGGGTTCCCAGGTGAAGTCGATCCCGGGTGCGGTGACACGCGCGGGTGGGGTGTCGGCGATGAGGGCGTCGACGTCGACATCGGGGGAGGAGAATGCCTCGCGGTGGACGGACCGGGAATCCCACCCGGCGTCCCGCGCCACGGCGGTGACCGTGTCCATGAGGGCGTCCGGTCCGCAGACGAGGAGGGCCCGGGACGCCGCCGAGGCGCCCGCGAGCTCCCGGGCCCACCGCGCGTGATCCGGGCGTCCCTCGGTCTGCGTGGCGATCCGGCGGTGCGTCACCCGGACGTCCGAGACCGCGGCGAGAGCCGCGAGGTCCGCCGCGAGTCGCTCCCATCCCCGAGTCGGTGTCGTCGCGCGTTCGACGTGTACGACGTGGAGCGAGCGGGGCAGGTGCACGGCGACGCCCGCAGCTTCATCCACGGACTCACCCCCGAATCGGCGGGCCTCGGACCGGACCGCCGTGGCAGACGCGTCCGTGGAGCCGGCATCCGCCAGGGCACGGCCGAGCCAGCCGCGGACGAGAGCCATCGCGGCACTGATGCCACTGCCGCCGGTGACGAGGACCGTGGCATCGGCCGAGACCTCCCGGTCGGTGACCGCCCCGAACGGGCCGGAGACGAGTACCGGGGAACCGGCCGCCAGGCCCGCGAGCAGGCGTGAACCCCGCCCGTCAAGGCGGATGCGGAAGGTGAACCGGTGGTGCTCCGGGTCCGCGTCGACGACGGTGTACGAGCGCCACAGTGGTGTCGGAAGTGCCAGTGGTGTCGGTAGTGACGACGGCATTGACCCCTCATCCTGTGCCGCCCCGTCACCGTCCTCGTCGACCAGGTGGACACGCATGTGCTGTCCGGGCCGGAAGTGGTGCCCGAACCATCCGAGTGGGTCCTCCAGGGCCACCTCGACGGTCGCGCCGTCGGCTTCGGCGGGTGTCACCCCGAGCACCCGTGCGAGGCGTGGGGTGTCCCGGGGATCGCAGTCGAACCGGCCGGCCCAGGGCGATCCGGAGCCGGACTCCCAGGCCCGGGCACCCGGAGCGGCCAGGATCTGCACCTCGTCACCGATGCCGATCTCACCGCCGTCGAGCACGTGCCCGTCGACACCCATGTGCACATGGCCGAACCCACGGGCGAGCATGCGCGGCACGTTGAGTGTCGGGTCCGCCGTGCGCGGGTCGACCCGGGTGGCCGGGCACCGCTCACTCGACTTGCGGATGCCGACGACGACCCCACCGATCCGCACGACCGCCCCGAGCAGGGCGTACTCCTCGAAGGGCGCGAGCCCCGAGAGCACGACGTTCCCCCGGAACCGCAGGGGGTCGATCTCCTGCCCGGTCCAACGTTCCAGCAGCGCGATCGTCGCCGGATTGTGGAAGGACAGACCGGAGAGCTGCCCGTCGAACATGCCCTGGTCTGCGGAGACCACCCGCCGTGGGTGTTCCCCGCGCGCCGCGAGCAGGTCCGCCAGCGCCGCCGAGGCGCCCTCCCAGGACCCCTGGTCCGTGCGGTCGAGCCGGACCTCCGTGTCGTCGGGTGCGGTGAGCAGGACACCGGTCGGGTCGGTGCACCCGGACTCCGGTTCCCCGTCCGCTCCGAGGGAGGTCACCGACCATCGCTGGAGGGTCGTGTCGTTCTTGAGCGCGCTGAAGGACCCGCACCGGGCCCACTGCCCGTCGACCACCGGGACGGAGCCGTTGGCGAACGCGAAGGCGCGGTCCCCGCGGATGCCGGACCCGGCATCGACGTGGGCGCGGGAGAGCGCCTCGGCGGGAAAGCCCTTGACGGGGAACCGGTGGAGGGAGGTGACGGCGGGGGAACTCATGCCCTCGAACCTATCGCGGGCGACGGACACACATGTCCCGGATACGCCGAACGGCCATGACATGTCGTCATGGCCGTTCGGGAAAAGCGGACCCGTCAGAAGCGGTGGAGTGCCGGGGTTCGGGCGGCGTCAAGCACAGTTCAGTCGCGGAAGGACTTCTTGAAGCCACCCTCGTTCTTGCGGAAGGGCTTCTTGCCGCCGCCGCGCGGGCCGTCCTTGCGGAAACCGCGACGGTCACCGCCACCGGACTTGTCGAAGCCGCCCTTGAAGGAGCGACCCGGGCGGCCCTTGTCCTCACGGATGTCGATCGGCTTGCCCTGGACGCGGGTCCGGCTCAGGCGACCGAGCACGTCACCGCCCATGTCCTGGGGGAGGTCGACGAGGGTGTGGTTGGAACGGATGTCGATGTGACCGATCTGCGCGGAGGACAGCCCGCCCTCGTTCGCGATCGCGCCGACGATCCCGCCGGGGGAGACCCGGTCGTTCCGGCCGACGGCCAGACGGAAGGTCTTCATGCCCTCGCGGCGCGGACGGCCACCACGGCCACCGCGGTCGCCGTCCCGGCCACCCTCGCGCTCGTTGCGCTTGCGGGGCTTGGGCTCCGGCAGCGGCTCGGCGGTGAGCGACTCACCGTCGAGCAGGAGCGCGGCGAGTGCCGCGGCGATCTCGGTCGGCTCCTCGTCGCGGGAGGCGGCGAAGTTCTCGATGACCGGGCGCACCTCGGACAGGTCGAGGGTGGTGAGAGCCTTCTCGATCCGGCCGCGGAACTTCTCGATGCGGGTGTTCGTGAGCTCCTCGACGCTCGGCAGGGTCAGGGTCTCGACCTTCTGCTTCGTCGCACGCTCGATGGAACGGACCATGTTCTGCTCACGCGGGGTGACGAACAGGATGGCCTCGCCGGAGCGACCGGCACGGCCCGTGCGGCCGATGCGGTGGACATAGGACTCGGTGTCGTGCGGGACGTCGTAGTTGACGACGAGCTCGATCCGCTCGACGTCGAGGCCACGGGCGGCGACGTCGGTGGCGACGAGCATGTCGATCTTGCCGCTCTTGAGCTGGTCGACGGTGCGCTCACGGGCCTGCTGCGGGATGTCGCCGTTGATGGCGGCGGCCGTGTAGCCGCGGGCCCGCAGCTTCTCGGCGAGCTCCTCGGTCGACTGCTTGGTGCGAACGAACATGATGATGCCGTCGTAGGACTCGACCTCGAGGATGCGGGTGAGCGCGTCGAGCTTGTGCGTGTGGTTGACCGTGAGGACGCGCTGGCGCACGTTCTGGTTGGTCGTCGTCTTCGTCTTCACGCGGATCTCGACCGGGTCGTTGAGGTACTGACCGGTGATCCGGTGGATGGAACCGGGCATCGTCGCGGAGAACAGGGCGACCTGGCGCTCGTCACCGGCGGCCTCGAAGATCTGCTCGATGTCCTCCTGGAAGCCCATCTTGAGCATCTCGTCGGCCTCGTCGAGGACGAGGTTGCGGAGGTTGCCGAGCTTGAGCGAGCCCTTCTTCAGGTGGTCGATGACACGACCGGGCGTGCCGACGACGACCTGGGCGCCGCGCTTGAGGCCGGCCAGCTGCGGGCCGTAGGAGGAGCCGCCGTAGACCGGGAGGACGGAGAAGTCCGGGAGGTGGTGGGCGAAGGTGGTGAACGCCTCGGCGATCTGGATGGCGAGCTCACGCGTGGGGGTCAGCACGAGGGCGTGCGGACCGTCGTTCGCACGGCCGAGCTCGGCCAGGGACGACATGAGCGGCAGGCCGAAGGCGGCGGTCTTGCCGGTACCGGTCTGCGCGAGGCCGATGACGTCGCGGCCTTCGAGCAGCAGCGGGATGGTCTCCGCCTGGATGGCCGAGGGAGTCTCGAAGCCCAGGTCCGTGACGGCGGCCTGCACCGAGGGGTGGAGGTCGAAGGAGGAGAAGGGCGGGAGGCCGGCGTCCTGTGCGGGTGCGGCGGGCGCTTCCGTGGCGGGCGCCTCGGCGGCGGTCTCGCCGGTGACGGAGGTGGTGACCTCTGCGGTGGCGGGGGCGGTGATGGTCTGTTCGGGCATGGTGATTCCTTTGAATCCGTACACGCTTGATCGCAGAGGACTGTGGTGGCGATCGACCCTCGTCGGCCGATTACGCACGCTCCACTCGTGTACGTCCAGGCCGTGTCCCCGCGGTGTCTGATCCGTGTCGCTCATGCTCCGCGCTCGGCGACCGTGGTGGTCGGAAAGGCGGGGCGGGCACACGGATGTCCCGGGGATCCATCAGGTTTGGGTGTCCGCCCAGTCTACAGGCCACATGCCCCACGTCGACCCGATCCGCCCGTTCCGGGCTGTCGGATGGGACACAGTCGGGTGGGTGCCGGGGAGTGGGCGGCGTCGGCACGTGGACCCGGCGGGCGCCTCGGCGGCGGTCTGAACTACGCTGGGGCGCGCACCCACCCGAGCGGTCGGCAGCCGGCCGTCCGCCCATGACGAGGAGTATCACGTGGCATCGAAGTTGGATTCCGTCATCGAGCTCGCCAAGCGACGCGGTTTCGTGTTCCAGGCAGGTGAGATCTACGGCGGATCCCGGTCGGCCTGGGACTACGGCCCACTGGGCGTGGAGCTCAAGGAGAACATCAAGCAGCAGTGGTGGCAGAACTTCGTCCGCGGTCGCGGTGACATGGTGGGGCTCGACTCCTCGATCATCCAGCCCACGCAGGTGTGGGAGGCCTCCGGGCACGTCGCGACCTTCACCGATCCGCTCGTCGAGTCGCTGCACACCCACAAGCGCTACCGCGCCGACCACCTGTTGGAGGCCTACGAGGAGAAGCACGGTCACCCGCCGGAGAACGGTCTGGCGGACATCCGTGACCCGGAGACGGGTCAGGAGGGCAACTGGACGGAGCCGCAGCAGTTCTCCGGCCTCATGAAGACCTTCCTCGGGCCGGTCGACAACGAGGAGGGCCTGCACTACCTCCGTCCGGAGACCGCGCAGGGCATCTTCGTGAACTTCAAGAACGTCGTGACCGCCGGTCGCAAGAAGCCGCCCTTCGGCATCGGCCAGGTCGGCAAGGCGTTCCGCAACGAGATCACGCCGGGCAACTTCATCTTCCGGACCCGCGAGTTCGAGCAGATGGAGATCGAGTTCTTCACCCACCCGGACGAGGCCGACCGCTGGTTCGACACCTGGGTCGAGGACTGCTGGAACTGGTTCGTGGAGCTCGGCATCGACCCGGCGCACATGCGCAAGTTCGACGTCCCCGAGGACGAGCGTGCCCACTACTCCGCCGGCACCATCGACATCGAGTACGAGTTCGGCTTCCAGGGCAACGCCTGGGGCGAGCTCATGGGCATCGCCAACCGCACGGACTTCGACCTGGGCAACCACACGGAGAACTCGAACGCCAAGCTCGAGTACTTCGACCAGGCCTCCGGCGACCGCTACACCCCCTACGTCATCGAGCCCTCCTTCGGTCTCACCCGTTCGATGATGGCCTTCCTCGTCGACGCCTACACCGAGGACGAGGCACCCAACACCAAGGGCGGCGTCGACAAGCGCACCGTCCTCAAGCTCGACCCGCGCCTGGCCCCGGTCAAGGCCGCCGTCCTGCCGCTGAGCCGCAACGAGAAGCTCTCCCCGCAGGCTCAGGCGCTCGCCGCGGAACTGCGCAAGCGCTGGAACGTCGACTTCGACGACGCCGGTGCGATCGGTCGCCGCTACCGCCGCAACGACGAGATCGGCACGCCGTACTGCATCACCCTCGACTTCGACTCGCTCGAGGACGAGGCCGTGACGATCCGCAAGCGCGACGACATGAGCCAGGAGCGCGTGGCCATCGCCGAGGTGCCGGCCTACCTCGCCGAGGGCCTGGGCTGCTGACATGACAGGAGGGTCCACGTCCGCCGGTGTCCGGGTGACACAGCGGGTGTGGACCCTCCTGTTGTCCGTGCTGGTCCCGTGCATCGCACTCGCACTCATCGGGCTGCTCGTCCTGTGGCCCGGCCTCGGTCCGCAGTCGCCGGACGGGTCCGCGGGGGCAGGGGACCCCGTCGCCGAGGCGCCCTCCTGGGACCCGGCCGCCACCACCGCGGGTGCCGGGTTCGTCACGGGGCGGGTGACGAGTCTCGACCTGCGCGAGTGCCCCGAGGCCGAACGCGCCGGGTGCGAGGCCGTCACCGTCGAGGTGACGGGCGTCGACGAGCCCTCCGAACCCGTCGAGGTGGGCGACACCGGGGACCTCGTCGTCCCACCGGAGGCGATCCGGGCGGGGCTCGCTCCCGGCGATCAGGTCCGGGCCCAGCCGATGGCGGGCTCCTCCGGGGACTTCGTGTTCGTCGACTTCGACCGGACGGTGCCCCTGTGGGTGCTCGCGGCGCTCTACGCGCTCGTCGTCGTGCTCGTCGCCGGGCTGCGGGGGCTGCGCGCGATCGTCGGGCTCGTCCTCGCCTTCGGGGTGGTACTCGTGTTCCTCGTCCCGTCGCTCCTGGCCGGCGAGGACGCGGTGTCCGTGGGGATCGTGGCGAGTGCGGTCATCATGCTCGTCGTCCTGTACCTGGCCCACGGGTTCTCCGCGCGGACGACCGTCGCGCTGCTCGGCACCTTCGGCGGCATCGCGATCGCCGGAGTTCTCGCCGGGGTGTTCAGCCTGTGGGCGCGTCTGGCCGGGATCCACACCGAGGAGTCCTACCTGCTGCTCGGGTACGGGATCACCCCCGCGGACCTCGTGGTGTGCGGGATCCTCGTCGCCGGTCTGGGTGCTCTCAACGACGTGACGATCACGCAGGCCTCCGCGGTCTGGGAACTCGCGGGATCCGACCGCCGGATGTCCGCGCGGACCCTGTTCGCCCGGGCGATGCGGATCGGACGGGACCACATCGCTTCGACGGTCTACACGATCGCCTTCGCGTTCGCCGGTGGGGCGCTCGCCTCACTCGTGCTCGTGGGTGCGAGCTCCCGCGGGTTCCTGCAGTCGCTCACTCTCGGGCAGATGTCCTTCGAGGTGGTGAGCATCCTCGTGACCTCGACCGGACTGGTCCTCGCGGTCCCGCTCACGACCGCACTGGCGGTGTGGGCCGCGACCTCCGGGACGCAGGAGAGAGACAGCAACAGAGACCGAGCGAACGGTTGACGTGGGACACCTGTGATGGAAGGGTGGCGACCGCATCGATGGTGATGCGCAGCACAAGAATCATTGCAGTCACGATCCCGGAGGTGGGATGAAAATGCGCAAGATTCCTTCAATCCCCGTTGGTGCCATTTCTTTGGCCTTGGTGGCTTCCATGCCGATCGCCACCGAAGCTATCGTATGAGCGACCGCCCGCCGTTCGAGAAAAGAGTGCCGTCATCGATTCTCTCTGAATTTCTGGACGACGTGGTCAAGGTACGTTCTGTTCGGAAAGTGGATCGGTTCACTTCCAATGAAGCAGGCGCCGCGATACTGAATATCCTCGGAATCCCTGCACGTGCCGACCCCAAAGGAATAAAATTCCTGGAGGGAGGTATGGAATTTGAGGATGAAACCTTGGCTGATCTTGTATTTCTATTGATCGATCGACGTTTTCCTCGTGGTTCCTCAGGCCCCGTCGACCCAGAAGCCGCGGGTTGAGAACCCACCGGGCTCCTCGGTCGACTCCGCGCGGCCGGGCACACGACCCTCGCGGACGTCGAGATAGGAGTCGACAACCGCGGCACCCAGTTCGTCGAGTTCGGGGGCGACGACCGTGCCGTCGGCCTTCCGTGCCATCGAGGCGATGAACCGCGCGAGCCCCGGGTCGTCGCCGAGGCGGAAGAACGTGGTGTGCGCGCCCAGCCGCACCGAGGTCTCCAGTTCCCGCACCGTGAGCGCGATCGTCTGCGGCAGCGGCGGGTAGCTGAACCGCGGCCTCCCGTCCGCCTCAATGTGACTGGTCGGCTCGCCGTCCGTGACGACGAGCAGCACCGGCGTCGACTGCGGGTGCCGGCGGAAGTGCCGGTTGGCCAGCAGCAGCGCGTGGTGCAGGTTCGTCCCCGTCGTCCACTGGGGTTCGAGCGCGGTGAGTTCCTCGATCTCCATCTCCCGGGCGAGCGGCCCGAATCCGATGAGTTGTAGATCGTCCCCGCGGAACCGCGTGGTGAGCAGCGTGTGGAGGGCGAGCGCCGTCCGTTTCATCGGTACCCACCGCCCGTCGAGGTCCATCGAGAACGAGGTGTCCGCGAGCAGCGCGACCGCCGCCTTCGTGCGGGACTCCGTCTCGGCCACCTCGACGTCGTCGAGCGTGAGCCGTGCGGATCCGTCACCCTCCCCGGCCCGCCGCCGCGTCGCGTTGAGGACGGTCCGGGGGATGTCCCACGCGCCGGTGTCGCCGAACTCCCAGGGCCGCGTGGCCCCGGTGAGGTCCCCGGCGGATCCGGGGGAGTGGCGTTCCCGGCGGCCGCGGGCGTCCTCCCGGGCGCGGACGATGTCGGCCAACAGCGAGGCCCCGAGTTTGCGCAGGGCCGCCGGCGAGAGCTGCAACCGACCCGAGGCGTCGCGTTCCAGGCTGCCCTCGCGGCGCAGGGCCTGTTCGATCTCCTGGAGGGTCCGGGCGTCGGCCACCGCCTCCTCCCCGAGGTGCCGGGCCAGCGCCTCGAAGTCGAGATCGTCGAGGCGGGCACCGGAGTAGCCCTGGGACAGCTGTTCGGCCAAGGCCTCCAACTCCGCGATCTCCTGCATGACGGCGATCCCCTCGCCGAAGCCCAGCCCCTCGTCCCCGGAGAAGGTGTTCGACCCGGTCCAGTCCTCGTCCGGGCGCAGGGCCTGCAGGTGCTCGTCGAGGGAGGACAGGGACTCCATGAGTTCAGGGCTGCCGAAGGCCTGGGCGGAGAGCTCCATGAGTTCCCGCCGCTGGTCCTCCGTCATCGAGTTGAACATCCGCTGGGCCGCGGCCGACCTCGTGGCCAGCACGTCGATGAGTTCCTCGATGTCACGCGGCGCCTCCGGGAAGAAGCGTCCGTGTTCGGCCATGAACCGAGCGAAGTCCTCCGGTGTGTCCTCGCCGCGCCGGTGCTTGTCGAGCAGGGCGTCGAGGTCGCGCATCATGCGCGTGATCGCTTCCCGGTCGGCGTCCGTGACGTCCTGGAGCGCCTCCTTCATCCCGCCGAACCGTTGGTCGAGCATCTCGCGGCCGAGGAGGTCCTGGATCCGCTGGTAGTCCTCCCGCGCGGACGTCGAGTGCCATTCGTAGTCGCGCAGCTCCTTCACCGCGGCCGCGGGCGAGGCCGGCAGGTTCTCCAGCCGCATCTCGGAGAAGGTCCGGTCGAGCTCGTCCATCTCCGTGTCCCGGGCCAGTTGCCCGCGTTCGGCGAGCACCGCCTTCTCCAGCAGCTCCTCGATCTCCTCCAGGGTCCCGCCCAGGTCGTGCCGACGCAGCAGTTCCTGCTTCTTCTGCGCGGCCTTCCGCCGCATCTGGTCGAGCCCCGGCGAACCGCGGGCACCCCGGCGCAGGAACTCCCGCAGGGCACCCTCGGCGGAGGTCCCGGCCATCACCGACTCCCCGATCGCGTCCCGGGCCGCCCGCAGGTCGACCGGCGGCGCGAGCGGGTCACCCCCGCTGTACCGGAGGAACCGGGCCCGACCGGGGCCGTCCCGACCCGGTCCCGGACGCTCGGGCATGGGTGTCTCAGACATAGAAGCTCTCGTCACCGTCGCTGCTCTTGCCGATCCGCCGCGTGAGGTACAGGCCCTCCAGGGCCAGTTCGATCGCCGCCGCCCGGTGCCCGGGCGAGGCCTCTCCGTCGTCCACCCGCGCGGCGAGTGCGTCGTACAGGTCCGCAGCCGAGGCGCCCTGTCCTTCTCCCGCCGCGAGAGCGGGCAGGCCGGCGAGGAAGTCCTGCGCGGCGACGTTCGGGCCGGTGACGACCATGGCACCCGCCTCGATCGCCTCGACGAGGGGATCGAGGTCGAGGTCGTCGAACCGCCCCTTCACGGTGTCCGCGATCGAGGCACGCAGCAGATGGGTGAGGATCTCGTCCTCCCGGCCGGACTCGGCGGCCTCGAACTCGATCTTCCCGCCGAGCACGTCCACGGCGGTGCGCAGGTCGACGGTCCGGGCGACGGCCGTCTCCTCACCGGTGACGGCCGCGCGGTGGAGGGCCGCGGCCGCGATCGTCTCGGCACCGGCGATCGCGAACCGGGCGCTCACACCCGAGCGCTGGTCGACCGCGGCGGACTCGCGCAGGCGCCGGGTGAACCGGGCGAGGATCTCCAGGAGGTGGGCGGGCACCTCGGCGACGAGGTCGGCCTCCTGGGCGACGACGGCCACCTCCGCGTCGAGGCGGGTGGGGTAGTGGGTGCGGATCTCCGCCCCGAACCGGTCCTTGAGCGGGGTGATGATCCGCCCGCGGTTCGTGTAGTCCTCCGGATTGGCGCTGGCCAGGACGAGGACGTCGAGCGGTAGTCGGAGCACGTACCCGCGGATCTGGACGTCGCGTTCCTCCATGACGTTGAGCATCGCGACCTGGATGCGTTCGGCCAGGTCGGGCAACTCGTTGATGGCGACGATCCCGCGGTGGGAACGGGGGACGAGGCCGAAGTGGATGGTCTCCGGGTCGCCGAGCGACCGGCCCTCGGCGACCTTCATCGGGTCGACGTCACCGATGAGGTCGGCGACCGCGGTGTCGGGGGTCGCGAGCTTCTCGACGTACCGCTCGGCCCGGTGGATCCAGGTGATCGGCAGGTCGTCCCCGGCCTCGGCGACCCGGACCCGGGAGGCGGCGGTGAGCGGGTGCTCCGGGTGCTCGCGCAGCTCCGAGTCGGCGATCGCCGGGGTCCACTCGTCGAGCAGGTTCCCGACGGCCCGCAGCAGGCGGGTCTTGCCCTGCCCGCGCTCGCCGAGGAGCACGACGTCGTGACCGGCGAGCAACGCTCGTTCGAGCTGTGGGACGACGGTGCGGTCGTATCCGTGCAGGCCTGGCCAGGGGTCCGCACCGGCCCGGAGAATCGCGAGCAGGTTCTCGCGGATCTCGGTGCGCAGCGGGCGGTACTCGTGCCCGGAGGCACGGAGTTCACCGAGGGTGGCAGGCGTCGGTGCGGCGGGGTCGGGAGAGGGGTAGGTGTGAGAGGCCGTCATGGCCCGAGAGTATCGCGTGGGTCACATCGGGGACAGGGGTGTGGGTCAGCCCGCCACCAGGATCAGGGAGACGAGTCCGAGCATCGCGAGGTAGACGCCGGCGACCCAGGCGAGGAGGTAGAACAGGAGCGTGCCGCGCTGCTTCCGCGTGGCGCCGGCGACCTGGGAGGCGAGAAGGGCACGGCCGACGGAGGCGTTCGACCCGATCGCGCCGACGCCGTTCATCGAGGCCATGACGAGGGTGCGGTCCATGTCGAGGGTGTCGGCGCCGAGACCGAAGGTGGAGGCGAACATCGCGTTCGTGCCGGTGCCCGAGGCCGTGACGACCCCACCGAGGACGGACAGGAGGCCGCCGGCCCACAGGAAGCCGATCGGACCGGTGAGGGTGAGCAGCCCACCGATGGCCGCCGCCATGTCGGTCGTCGTGAGGACGAAACCGAGGAACAGGAACCCGAGCGTCGCGGTGGCCGCCGGCACCCAGGCGCGGACCACGGTGAGCATCGTCGAACCGACGTCCCAGGGTTCGGGCTGCTGCCCGCCCCAGCGGCGGGACGAGACGAACAGGGAGGTGAGGCCGCCGACGACGAGCCACAGCGCGGGGGAGGTGAGCACGGTGGTGAGCGCGGGACCGAACGCGGTGAGGAGGATGTCCGCGAGGAGGGAGGCCGTCACGCTGCCGAGCAGCAGCGCGAGGTAGGGCGTCATCGCCAGCACGACGCGGCGACTCATGTGGACGTCGTTGCGCTGGAGCCGGAAGACCAGGAACATCACGCCGATGACGAACAGGCCGCCGAGCACGCCGGCGACCGGAGTACCGACGAGGACGTTCGCCACGAGGATGCCGGCCCACAGGCAGACACCACCGAGCGAGTTCCACAGGATGATCTTCTCGGTGTGGTCCCTGCGGTGGAACCGGAGGGTGTACGTGGCGACGACGACGGTCACGAGGATCGCGGCGGCGTTGATCCAGGCGCCCTCGATGCCGATCTCCTTGAGGTCGACCCGGCCGAGGCCGGCGGCGATCCGGGTGCCGGGGCCCATGGACCCCCATGGCGCCATGACCATGCCGAGCACGCCGAGGAACGCGGCACGCAGGGGACGGAAGCCGAGGTGGACGAGGATCGGGATGCCGATCGTGACCCCGACCCCGTAGCCGGTGAC
The DNA here is from genome assembly GCF_040212315.1 of Brevibacterium litoralis. Lineage (NCBI taxonomy): Bacteria > Bacillati > Actinomycetota > Actinomycetes > Micrococcales > Brevibacteriaceae > Brevibacterium > Brevibacterium litoralis. The sequence goes on from NZ_JBDIUY010000026.1 coordinate 95,983, forward strand.
GGTCTCCGCGAAGGGGACGATGCCCCACACGACGAGCGCGGCGCCGGCCGTGGGGCCCGGCACCGAGCGCAACAACCAGGCCGAGAGCGTGCGCATGTACCCACTGGCCTCCTGCACCCGGGCGAGCAACAGGCCACCGAGCATGATGAGGACGACCTCGACCCACAGAGGCGACTGCAGGAGGACACCGGTGCCCCAGACCACGAGCGGCTCGGGGAACACGAGGATGCCGACGGTCAGCGCCGAGAGCACGCCGAGTCCGGCGGAGACGATCGGGGAGATCCGCAGGAGGATGCAGGCGACGGCGACGAACACGGGCACGAGGGCGATGAGGCCCGGGACCACCTGGTCGATGAACACGCCGCGGGGCACCTTTCACGGGGGCGGGGACTGGGGAGACGCCGACGAGGGGGACCGCCGACACCGGGCTCAGCCTACGTGTGCGCAGGTGACGCGGGGAGGGGCCGCGGATGAACTGCGATGGATCGCACGGGCGGAGACCGCGGTCACGGCGTATCCTGGAGGGGCCGTGTCGTCGACGAAGGGTCTTTTCGTGAAGTAAGACCTCGCTTCCGAGTCCTCTCCGCCCGCAGGAGTGCTGCGTGATCGTTCCGTGAGCACCCCACCACATCGGGCGGATCCGTGTGCTCACGAAACGAGATCTTCCATGTCCCACACCGGCGCCCACGCATCCTCGCTCACCCTCACCGACCTCACGTACCTCCTGCCCGACGGCACACCCGTGTTCCGGGACCTCGCCGCCGTGATCCCGGCCGGGCTCGTCGGCCTCGTCGGCGACAACGGGACCGGCAAGTCCACGCTCGCCCGGCTCCTCACCGGAACACCTGCTCCGACCTCCGGTGCGATCACCGGTGCGGGTCGCGTCCACCTCGTCGACCAGCTCCTGCCGACCTCGCACGTCACGGTCGCCCGGGCCCTCGGCATCGCCGAGCGCCTGGCGGTACTGCGCCGCGTACTCGGCGGGGAGATGGCCGCGGACGACCTCGACCTCGTCGGCGACGACTGGGACCTGGAGGAACGCGCACTCGCCGCGCTCGCCCGGGTCGGACTCGACGACGAGGACCACCGCGACGAGCGATCCGATCCCGACCGGACGTCTCTCCTCGACCGTCAACCGCTCCTCGATCGAGAACTGCACACCCTGTCCGGCGGTCAGGCCGTCCGGGTGGGACTGGCCGCCGGCATCCTCGCCGGTGCCGACTGGCTGGTCCTCGACGAACCGACGAACAACCTCGACGCCGCCGGGCGCCGGGAACTCTTCGACCTCCTGGCCGGACGCATCGGCCCGACCCTCGTGATCTCCCACGACCTCGACCTCCTCCGGCGGGTCGACACGATCGTCGAACTCACCGACGAACTGCGTGTGTACGGCGGGAACTGGGACGACTACGAGGCCGCGGTCGCCCACGAGGAGGAGGTGAAGCGCCAGCGGATCGCCGATGCGAGGAAGGACCACGCCAAGGAGAAACGGCAACGCATCGAGACGCAGACCAAGCTCGCCCGTCACGCGGCGCAGGGTCGGAAGGCGGCCACAGGAATGCCGAAGATCCTGGTGAACGCCCGGCGGAACGCCGCCGAGCAGACCGCGGGGTCGACCACCCGCGCGAAGGCCGACGACGAGGCTGCGGCGCTCGCCCGCCTGGACGAGGCCGAGGACGCACTGCGGACGGGTGCGGAGATCCGCCTCGAGCTGCCCGCCACCGAGGTCCACCGCCACCGGCGCGTGCTCGACCTGCTGTGCGTCACCGGGACGGGGACCGAGCCGCGCGCCGCGATCGTCGGACCCGAACGGATCCGCCTCGACGGACCGAACGGCTCGGGGAAGTCGACACTCGTCCGGGCGATCGCGACCGGCACCGGACCCGATGCGGACCGGGTGCGGCGCCTCTTCCCGGGAGTGTCATGGGACGTCCACGTGCCGGTGGGGCTGCTCGACCAGCAGTACCGCCTGCCGGCCGACCGGACGGTCATGGAACATCTCCGCACGGTCGCGCCGGAGACGGAGCCGCACCGGATCCATGAGGTGCTCGCCGCCCTCGAACTGCGCCGGGACCGGGTGCACCAGGTCTGCGGGACGCTCTCCGGAGGGCAGGCCTTCCGGGTGGCGCTCGCCGCCCTCCTCATCGCCGAACCCGCGCCGGGACTGCTCGTGCTCGACGAGCCGACGAACAACCTCGACGTCTCCAGCACACGGGTGCTCCGTGGGGCGCTCGCCGCCTACCGCGGGGCGCTGCTGCTCATCACGCACGACACGGCCTTCGCCGACGAGCTCGACCTCACGGCCACCTGGCACGTCGGGGACCTCCGGGACGACCCGGCACGGTTGGAGACGGGAACCGCGGGGTGACCCGTCTGCTTCCGGGGCGCCCCGGGAAAAGCAGGTCCGTTCCGGCACCGGACGGGACGGATCGGGCGTAGCGTGAGAGGTGTCGAGCTCAAGGAGGAGTCTGATGACCGCGGCGACCGAGGGACACCGGGCGCAACGCCTGCGCGTCCACTGCATGACCGTGACGCGTGACGGCTACGGGGCCGGCGAGGGGCAGAGTCTCGAACGCCCCTTCGGACATGCGGACCCGTCCGTGCTCATGTCCTGGGCGGGCGCGACCGCGCACTGGCCCAATCGGACCGATCCCGGCGGCAGTCGTGGTTTCGAGGACTTCCTCACCCGGGACTTCACGCGGGACATCGGTGCGGAGATCATGGGGCGGAACAAGTTCGGACCCCAACGCGGACCCTGGCAGGACCTCGACTGGCAGGGTTGGTGGGGCGAAGAACCGCCCTTCCACACCCCGGTCTTCGTCCTCACCCATCATCCACGTCCCTCGATCGAACTGTCGGACACGACCTTCCACTTCCTCACCGCCACCCCCGAGGTCGCCCTCGAGCGGGCGAAGGAGGCGGCCTGCGGTTTGGACGTACGCCTGGGCGGTGGCCCGACGACCGTGCGGGAGTTCCTCGCCGCGGACCTCGTCGACGATATGCACATCGCCGAGGCGCCCGTGGAGATCGGCCGGGGCGAGAGACTGTGGACCCGACCGGAGGAACTCACCGACCGGTTCTCCTGGGAGACGGTCGACGCACCGAGCGGATTCCGCCACCACTTCTTCTGGCGGGACTGATCCCTCCTGCGGGACCGTGCGGGACCGACCCCGCCCGCCGGACGTGACGGGTCCCATGTGGACTGGCTTGCGCGCGGTGGGATAATCACCGGGTGACCCCTGTGACTGCGACGCACCCGGACGAGACGATCAGCGTGACCGAGCGGGACCTCCCGCCGGTCACCCGGCCCGCGACCCCGGACTTCGTGCCGCGTGGGCTCACGATCGGCAACATCGCACTCGACTCGCCGGTCGTGCTCGCGCCGATGGCCGGGATCACGAACACCGCCTTCCGCCGCCTGTGCCGCGAGTACGGCGCCGGTCTCTACGTCACCGAGATGGTGACGAGCCGGGCCCTCGTGGAACGCAACGAGAAGAGCATGCGGATCATCCACCACGAGCCCTACGAGACCCCACGGTCCGTCCAGCTCTACGGCGTCGACCCCGTGACGATCGGGCAGGCGGTGCGGATGCTCGTCGAGGAGGACCGCGCCGACCACATCGACCTCAACTTCGGCTGCCCGGTGCCCAAGGTGACCCGCAAGGGCGGCGGTTCCGCGCTGCCGTGGAAGACCGATCTCTTCACCGCGATCGTGAACACCGCGGTGAAGGAGGCGTCGAAGGGCGACGTCCCGCTCACCATCAAGATGCGCAAGGGCGTGACGGCCGACCACCTCACCTACCTCGACGCCGGGCGGATCGCCCGCGACGCAGGGGTCGCCGCGATGACGCTGCACGGGCGCACGACCGCGGACCTGTACTCCGGGAAGGCCGACTGGGACGCGATCGCCCGCCTCAAGGACGAGATCGGTGACGCCGTGCCGGTGCTCGGCAACGGCGACATCTTCGCCGCCGAGGACGCCGTCGAGATGATGCGGCGGACCGGCTGCGACGGTGTGGTCATCGGCCGCGGCTGCCAGGGCCGCCCCTGGCTGTTCGGTGACCTCCAGTACGCACTCGCCGGTTCCGAGGAGCGGATCCGTCCGGGTCTCGGTGAGGTCGCCGAGGCGGTCCACACCCACGGCGTGTACCTCACCGAGTACTACGAGGACGAGTTCCGCGGCGTTCGTGACCTGCGCAAGCACATCGCCTGGTACTTCAAGGGCTACCCGGTCGGTGGGCAGATCCGGCAGAAGCTCGCCATGGTCTCCTCGTTGGAGGAACTGCGCGAACTCCTCGACACCCTCGACCACTCGGCGCCCTACCCGGGTGCCGACGCGGAAGGGTCGCGCGGGCGGACCACCCGACCCAAGAAGCCGCACCTGCCCGAGGGCTGGTTGGAGTCCCGGCAGATGCCCGAGAGCTTCAAGGCGGAACTCGCCCTGGCCGAACTCGACGTGTCCGGTGGGTGAGCCCGTGACCGCAGTGCTCAACTCCGAGGTCGCCGAGTACTCCGCCCACGACCGGGAACGCTGGGTGATCGAGGCGGCCAAGAACCCGCGCCGCTCCGACTTCCAACGGGACCGTGCCCGGGTGCTCCATTCCTCGGGTCTCCGCCGCCTGGGTGCGAAGACCCAGGTGGTCGACCCCGGCACCGACGACTTCGGCCGCACCCGCCTCACCCACTCCCTCGAGGTCGCCCAGGTGGGCCGGGAACTCGCCAGGTACCTCGGCACCGACCCGGACATCGTCGACACCGCCTGCCTCGCCCACGACCTCGGCCACCCGCCCTTCGGGCACAACGGTGAGACGGTGCTCGACGAGGTGTGCGCGGACATCGGCGGTTTCGAGGGCAATGCCCAGACCCTCCGGGTGCTCACCCGCCTGGAGCCCAAGGTCTTCCGCGCCGACGGGGGTCCGGCCGGCCTCAACCTCACCCGTGCCACCCTCGACGCGTGCACCAAGTACCCGTGGACCCGGTCCGAGTCACCGATCCCCACGAAGGCCGGGTCGACCGTGACGAAGTTCGGCACGTACGAGGACGACGAGGCGGCCTTCGCCTTCGTCCGGGAGGGTCGTGAACCGGGGCGCAAGTGTCTGGAGGCCCAGATCATGGACCTCGCCGACGACATCTCCTACTCCGTCCACGACGTCGAGGACGCGGTGTTCTCCGGAGCGCTCGACCTCCACGCCTACGACAACGACCACGCACTCGGCGGGCTCATCGACATCACCCGCTCGTGGTACCTGCCCGAGGCGCGCGACGAGGACATCACCTCCGCGCTGCACCGTCTGGGCCGGGCCAGCTACTGGCCGAAGGACCGCTATGACGGGTCCCGTCGTGCCCAGGCCGGGCTCAAGCACATGACGAGTCAGCTCATCGGTCGGTTCGTGGGTGCGGCGGAGGCCGCGACCCGCGAGGAGTACGGCTGGGAACCGCTGGGCCGCTACGACGGGGAACTCGTGGTCCCGGACGCGACCCGCGACGAGATCGCCGTCCTCAAGGGCCTGGCGACCGTCACGGTCATGGTCGCCGAGGAACGCCTGAGCCTGCAGCGGATCCAGGCCCGGGTGCTCACCACCCTGTGCGAGTACTTCTCGGACAAGCCCGAGGCGATGGACCGCATGTTCCTGGCCGACCACCGCGAGGCTGCCGACGACGCCGGACGCCTGCGGGCCGTCGTCGACCAGGTCGCCTCGCTCACCGACCACTCGGCCTGGAGCGCCTACCACTCGATGCAGGCCGACGAGGCGTCGCTGTTGTGATCGCCCCGACCATGGCTCCCGCACTCAGTGCCGAGGCAAGCCCTGCGGATCGCTCGGGCGTGATCGCCCCGACCATGGCTCCCGCACTCAGTGCCGAGGCAAGCCCTGCGGATCGCTCGGGCGTGATCGCCGTGGGAGTCGACGCCTGATGCCGCAGGGACTCATCCGCCGGGAGGACATCGACGAGGTCCGCTCCCGCGTGCGCATCGACGAGGTGATCGGCGAGTACGTGACCCTCAAGAACGCGGGCATCGGCGCGCTCAAGGGTCTGTGCCCCTTCCACGACGAGCGCACTCCCTCCTTCAACGTCCGCCCGCAGGTGGGCATGTACCACTGCTTCGGGTGCGGCGAGTCCGGGGACGTCTTCACGTTCCTGCAGAAGCTCGACGGTCTCACCTTCGTCGAGTCCGTCGAACGCCTGGCCGGTTCCGTCGGCGTGCAGTTGCAGTACGAGGAGGGCAGCGGCCCGGACAAGGAGGAGTTCGGCCGCCGTCAGCGCCTCATCGACATGCACCAGGTGGCCGGTGCGTTCTTCGAGGAGCGGCTGCGGGACGCCGAGGCCCAGGCCGGCCGCGACTACCTCTCCGAGCGCGGCTTCGACGCCGAGGTGTGCGCCCGCTACGGCATCGGTTACGCCCCGAACTCCTGGGACGCGCTCCTCAAGCACCTGCGCACCCGTGGGTTCCGGAACGACGAGATCGCCGCGGCCGGACTCGTGTCCGAGGGACAGCGCGGCGTCTACGACCGGTTCCGCGGGCGGCTCACCTGGCCCATCCGCGACGTCACCGGCCGCACCATCGGCTTCGGCGCCCGCCGCCTGCGGGAGGACGACAAGGGGCCCAAGTACCTCAACACCCCGGAGACCGCGCTCTACAAGAAGAACCAGGTCCTCTACGGCCTCGACCTCGCCAAGCGGGCGATCGCGAAGAACAAGCGGGTGGTCATCGTCGAGGGCTACACCGACGTCATGGCCGCGCACCTCTCCGGCATCGAGGAGGCCGTCGCCACCTGCGGGACCGCCTTCGGGGCCGAGCACATCAAGATCGTCCGCCGGCTGCTGGGCGACGACTCGCAGCACGCAGGCACCGTGATCTTCACCTTCGACGGGGACGAGGCCGGTCAGGCCGCAGCCCTCAAGGCCTTCCGCGAGGACCAGAAGTTCGTCTCCCAGACCTTCGTCGCCGTCGCCAAGGACGGAATGGACCCCTGTGACCTGCGGATGCAGCGCGGCGAGGCGGCCGTCCGCGACCTCGTCGAGTCCCGCAAGCCCCTCTTCGAGTTCGCCCTCGACCAGACGATCGCCGACCACGACCTCGACACCGCCGAGGGCCGCGTGCGCGCCATCCGCGCGGCCGCCCCGCTCATCGCGCAGATCCGCGACGCCGCGCTGCGCCCCGAGTACGAGCGGATCGTCGCCGGTCACATCGGCGTCGACACCCAGCAGGTCACCCGCGCCGTCCTCGCGTACCGCAAGCGGTCCAAGGACGGGGACCGCTCCCGAGGTGCCCCGCACTCCCGTCCCGACCGTGGGGGTCCGCAGGGGGTCGAGCACGCCCGTGGTGGGACCCGTCCGCAGGGCACCGACCCCGGGGCGGGGTCCGCTCGTCCCTACGACCCGTCTGCCCCGGGTCCGCGGTGGACCGGAGGACGGTCTCCGTCGGGAGGACAGTTCCGGCGTGACGACCAGGGCGCCTCGGCGGGCGGGCAGTTCCCGCCGGAACCCGACGCGGACCGGGACGCTGCGATCGCGGCGTACGCCGAGGAGATCGAGTACGAACCGCTCGACCCCACGCGGCTGAAGATCGAGCGCGGGGCGCTCATGGTGGCCCTCCAGGAGCCGACCTACGTGAACGCCAAGCTGTTCGACAACCTCAACGGGAAGGTGTTCTCCGACCCGGCGTACCGGGAGGTGCACCAGGCGATGAAGGACGCCGGGGGAGTGCGGACGGGGCTCGCGGACCCGTCCTCCTGGCCGGAGAAGGTGCTGGCGGCCGCCGACGAGCGGATCCGTGGACTCGTGGGAGAGCTCACCGTGCAGCCTCTGCCGGCGGTCGACGGCGAGGGTGTCGAGCGGTACTCGCGGGCGATCATCGCGCGGCTGTTCGACAAGGACATGGAGCGGATCGCGGGCGAACTCCACTCGCGACTGCAGCGCACGGCGCCGGAGGACTTCGAGACGACGACAAAGCTGCTCGACCAGCTCCAGGTGCTGGAGAGGCAGCGGGGGCGCCTCAAGCAGATGATGTGACGAGCACTGCATTCCTGCACACTGTGCATGTTTTCCCTTGAGGAAAAATTGCACAGGGTGCAAGATCGTGGGTGTGAGTACGACAGATGCCCCGCCGGCCGCCACCGCGAACGAGTCCCTGCGGGAACGCAAGACCCGCCGGACCCGGCGCGCCATCCACGTGGCGACCGTCGAGCTCGCGCTCGAACACGGGCTGGAGAGCGTGACGGTCGCGCAGATCGCCGAGGCCGCCGGAGTGTCCTCGCGGACCTTCTTCAACTACTTCGCCTCGAAGGAGGACGCGATCGTCGGTTTCACCACCGACCGTGCCCTCGACGAGGACCAGGTGACCGCCTTCATCGAGGCGCCGCCGCGGGAGGGGTCGCTGAGCGAGGACATCGCCCACCTCCTCCACGAGGCCTACGTGCTCACCTTCAACGACGACGAGGTGGCCAAGAAGCGCAGGCACCTCTTCGCACTCCACCCGCACCTGTTCAGTCGGCAGCTGGAGCGCAGCACCGTGTTGGAGGAACAGGCCGCGCAGATCGTCGAGGGCCGCATGGAGCGGTGGGGGATCGTCTACGACTCGCCCGAGGAATCCCGCGACCTCGCTCGCATGATCGTTCGCGTCTGCGTCGCCCCGCTCACGTTCTCCGCCCGCAAGCTCGCCTTCCACGACCAGCAGCCCGGTGAGGAACCGATGGACGACCTGCAGACCGGGGCCCTCTTCGAACGGTCCCTGCGCCTGTTCCTCGACGTGTTGCGCGGGCCGGTCGCCGGGCCCACCGACGTCCCCACATCCGACACCTCCCGGGAAGGAGCATGACCCCCGTGCGGAAGTCCGCCCCCGACACCGCTCCGGACACCACTGACGGAGACGGCGAGATGTCGAAGTCCGCCGTCCTCCTGCTCTTCATCGGCCTCATGATGGCCATGTTCATGTTCGCGCTCAACCAGAACATGCTCGCGACGGCGCTGCCCACGATCGTCGGGGAACTCGGTGGGGTCGACCTGCAGCTGTGGGTGTCGACGGCCTTCATGCTCGCCTCGACGATCGTCATGCCGATCTACGGCAAGGTCGGTGACCTGTTCGGGCGCAAGAAGCTCTTCCTCTTCGCGATCGCGATCTTCATGGTCGGCGCGGTGTGCGGACTCGTCGCCCAGGACATGCGCTTCATCATCCTGGGCCGGGTGCTCCAGGGCATCGGCGGTGGTGGGCTGCTCATCCTCTCGCAGGCGATCATCGCCTCCGTCGTGCCCGCCCGGCAGCGCGGCAAGTACATGGGCATCATGGGGTCGGTCTTCGCGGTGTGCTCGGTCGCGGGACCCCTGGTCGGGGGCTGGCTTACGGAGGGCCCCGGTTGGCGTTGGGCCTTCGTCATCAACTTCCCGCTCGGCCTGTGCGCCATTCTCGCGGCGGTCGTGTTCCTCAAGATCCCGAAGACGCGCTACGAGACGCGGCCCAAGGTCGACGTCGGCGGCATGATGCTCATCGGCTCCTTCACGTCCTCGCTCATCCTCGTGACCGCCTGGGGCGGCGCCCAGTACGCCTGGACCTCGCCGGTGATCCTCGGACTCGTGGCGGTGTGCCTCGTCTCGGCCCTCGCCTTCGTGTTCGTCGAGGCGAAGGTGAGCGAACCGGTCATCCCCATGGACCTGTTCCGGCAGCGGAACTTCGTGTTCTCCACGCTCTCCGGCATGCTCATCGCCGTGTCGATGTTCGGTGTCATCGCCTACATGCCCACCTACCTGCAGATGGTGCACGGGATGTCCGCGACGGCTGCCGGCTTCATGATGATCCCGCAGATGGGCTTCATGCTCGTCTCCTCGACGATCATCGGGTTCGTCGTCGCCCGGACCGGTCGGTACAAGATCTACCCGGTCCTCGGCGTCGTCTTCGTGCTCGCGGCGATGACCTGGCTGAGCATGCTCGGCCCGCACAGCGGCATCCTCGTGACGATCGCGCCGATGGCCCTCCTGGGTCTCGGGTTCGGGTTCTCCCAGCAGATGCTCGTGCTCATCGTGCAGAACGCCTTCCCCGTCGCCGTCGTCGGCACCGCGACCGCCGCCTCGAACTTCTTCCGCCAGATCGGGTCGACGCTCGGCATGTCCGTCATCGGCGCGCTCTTCACCAGCCGTCTCATGGCGAACCTGCACGACTCCGTGCCCGCGGGTGCCGCCGAGGTCGAACCGAGCTCGCTCACCCCGGAGCTCGTGGGCGGGTTGCCCGGCGACCTCCACGAGGCCGTCATCACCTCCTACAACGACGCGCTCCTGCCGCTCTACCTGTGGATCGTCCCCGTCACGGCCATCGGCCTGCTCTCCGCACTCCTCATCAAGGAGGTGCCACTGGCGACGAAGATCGATCGTCGCCCGCCCACCCGCGCGACGATCACCGAGGAGGAGACCCCGGACCCGATCGGCGAGCAGGATCCCGCTCCCGAGGCGCCCTCCGCTCCCGGCGCCCCCGAGGGTGGGGCCGCCCCGGGCACAGGTCGGGCCCGAGCACAGGGCACCTCGGCTGTCGGGGAGGGCGGCGGGAAACTGCCGGCTGTTGGGGAGGGCGGCGGGAAACTGCCGGCTGCGGGGGACGAGAAGGTCGACTCGCACACGGGCGTCGTGCCGACCGTGCGGTCGACCTCGGACGACGGGATCACGGCGACGGCCGGATCGCTCGCGGCGACGGGGCAGGCGCCCTTGGATACAGTGGTGCGCAGGACGGGTACTGCGGATCAGCACGCCGCGTCCCGTGACGACGACCGCGCCGCCGCCGACCCCGAGGACCCCACCGATGACCGCATCCCCGCACGCTCCGCAGGTCGCCGCGGCGACTGACGACCACGGTCCCGGCAGGGCGCCTGTGACCGACCGTGTCCTCACCGTGGTGCACGGCGAGGGGAAGGCGGTTCCGGAGTCGTTCGGCCGGCTGGCGGACACCGCGGCCGAGGTCCGCTACGTGACCTCGGAGGGCTTGGCCCGGGCGCTGCCCGGTACGCACGCGGTGCTCATGTGGGACTTCCAGTCGACCGCCCTGCGGGATGCGTTCGATCGGGCGGATCGGCTCGAATGGGTGCACGCCGCCTCGGCGGGGGTCGACAGGATCGTGTTCCCGGCGCTGCGGGACTCCGGGGTGACGCTCACGAACGCACGGGGCACCTTCGACCGGCCGATCGCGGAGTTCGTGCTCTCCTTCCTCCTCATGTTCGCCAAGGACATGCCGCGGTCGCTCGTCGACCAGGCCGGGCGGGTCTGGCGGCACCGGGAGACCGAGGACCTCACGGGCACCCGGGTGATGGTGGCCGGGACCGGGGCGATCGGCCGGGAGATCGCGCGGCTGCTGCGTGCCGTCGGCCTGGAGGTCCGTGGTGCGGGGTCGTACGCCCGGACCGGGGATCCCGACTTCGGTGACATCGTCGACTCCGCGGACCTCGCGGCCCATGTGACGGACGTCGACTGGCTGGTGAACGTCGCGCCGTTGACGCCGGCGACGACGGGGTACATCGGTCGGTCCGTGTTCGACGCGCTGCCCGCGCACGCCCGGTTCGTGAATGTGGGACGGGGCGATTCCGTCGTGACGGCAGATCTCGTCGCGGCCCTGGAGTCCGGGTCGATCGCCGGTGCCGGGCTCGACGTCGTCGACACGGAGCCGATGCCCGCCGAGCACCCGCTGTGGTCGACGCCGAACACACTCATCACCCCGCACATGAGCGGGGACACGCAGGGCTGGTCCGAGCGGTTGGCCGTCCAGTTCCTGGAGAACTGGGACCGGTACGTGGCAGGGGAACCGCTGCACAACGTCATCGACCTGGAGAAGGGGTACGCACGCGCGTGAACAGGTGGGCAGGTGCCGGGAACGGGGACGGTGCGGGTCGCGACGGTGTGCCGGACGAACGCTCCTACGAGGAGCGCCGGACGGACCTGGTCCGGGAGTCCCTCGTCGAGGTGATGGGTGGCCGGACTGCGCGGGTCGCGGCGGCCTTCCTCAGTGCCGCGGCCCTCGTGGTCGCCGCGCTCGGCACGACGCTCGGCGCGTTCGGGGTCGGGACGAACGGTGGTGCGGCTGGTGGTGCTGCGGGCGGGGGAGTGCTCCTGTTCGCCGCGACGACGATGGCGATCGTCGGGCTCGTGGCGGTGGCCGCCGGCCTGTGGTGGCTGCGGGGCCTCAACCGGCAGGATCCGGTCGACGAGGTGAACCTGCGCCGTCCCTCCAGGGCCCGTCTACCGCATTCGGTGACGGCGGCGACGGCGTGGTTCATGGCCGCGGTGGTCGTCGGTCTGCTCGTGCTCGTGCCCACCTGGGGTCAGGATCCGGCGACCGGTGTGGGGATCGCGGTGGCCTGTGGACTGCTCGGCCTCATCGGGCCGACGAGTGCCCGCGCCTACCTCTTCGCCGACCGTGATCTGCGGGACCAGGAGGCCGCCGACCCGGCACTCACGGCCCGGTTGGAGGAACTCAACCCCCTGTGGGTCTACGACGTCCTCGAGGGCCGCGGTTGAGAGTAGTCAACATGCGGGCAGGCGACTCAATTGACCAGGTACGTCAAAGCCAAGGATTTTTGAGGTATCAGTGTCGATTGTTCTCTTCATTTGAGTCATTCCAGGAGAAGCTCCATGAGTCATCTAATCGAGGAGGAATTTCCAACAGGTAGTGAAGGAAGTCAAGATCTATTCGTAGTTCCACTGATATCGACTGATGGTCGAATTTTCGACGGAGCAACTCTTCAATTACATATTTGAGTCGAGCGGTGTGAACTGGGGGCGGAATTCCGTGCAATTCCGATACGAGCGCCTTAGCTTCATTGAATAAGTCTCGATCTCCCGCTTCGCTAATTACTGTACACCTCCCGACTCGGGATGAACGTGACAATTGTCGACTCTAACCGTATTGCTCTGGTATGGGCCGAACTGAGTGCCGCGCACATAAACCCAAACGACCACATGATATTTCCTGTCGTCGTTCTCTTCGCAATAGTCTGATTCGGAGACTGGGGCGACGTTCGAGTACCTACTGTTGGAAGATCGCACTTTCCAGAGGCGGTCGTAGCGCAAGCACGCTGCGTTGGCGCATGTATCGCGAAGCTCGACGTCGATGTAATGGGGGTATACGTCATTGGGCGAAGTGCTTACGCAGGAGTTTTGGGCGCCCCATTCCAGAGAATTGGAGATCTTTCTCGGGGTGTAGAAATTACCGGTGCAAATCCCTGCACTCCATAGGGGACTGACGGATCCGTCATTCTCTGAATCAGTTCCGGGTACGAACACCCAGTCGTCATCGTGGTCGACGAACATGACGCCACCGTTCTCGTCAACTTGTACATCGGTTGGCCCTTCTAGACCGTGATCCTTCAGGATGGTCTCATCATTTTGTGAAATAAGCACCTTTTGTTCGGTGCTGTCGATGGAGTCTTGTGATACTTTGGTCATCGGTGCCGATGCCATGCCGCAGGCTGAAATTGTCAGTATGCTCGCGGTGGAAACTACGATCTTTCGGATTCGTGAGAATGTCATTGTTTTCTGACTCCTGTTGAAACGATTCCGAAGAATGCATGAATTCGGGAAGCGCGTGAAGCGAGTATTCGAAAACTCTCTGTGTGATGTGTAGCATACTCCCTGTCAAGGATGCGTCAAGACGGGATCCAGACGGCGCGGTGGTTTTCGCAGGTACCGCAGGCTCGTTCGCCGTGCGCGTTGACTGTGGTCGGTGCAGGCACCGCTGGCTTGCGACCCGCTCGGTCTCATCGGTCCCGCAGATGCCCGTGCCTACATCTTCGCCCCTCGCTACGTGGGGGCCAGGGAGCGGTCGGTCCCGCGCCAAGCGCTGGCCAGGAAGGCCGGGATGTTCTCGCGTGAGTCGACGAGCACAGAGACGGTCATCAGGTCGAGGTCTTCGTCGAAGTCGACGGTGACCCGATCGAAGACCCGGCAGCGCCCCGAACTGCTGATCTCATCCGGTTGATGGGCTCGGATCCGACGAAGCCGGAAGTCCCGCAAGCGACGTGGGTGATGGTCCCCAAAGGTCGGAGCTGACCTTCGGGCCTTGGTTCAGTCGACCCAGCCGAGGCTGCGCTCGACCGCGTGGTCCCAGCGGGTGCGGATCCGGGAGCGGGTGTCGGAGTCGATTCCGGGGGACCAGCGGGCCTCCTCCTGCCAGAACTCGGCGACCTCCTCGGTGCCGGACCACAGGCCGGAACCGATCCCGGCGGCACTCGCGGCGCCACCGGCGGTCGACTCGATGCTCGTGGGACGGACGACGTCGATGTCGAGGACGTCCGCCTGGAACTGCATGAGCAGGTCGTTCATGCTCATGCCCCCGTCGGCGCGCAGCCGGTCGATCTCGAAACCGGAGTCGGCACGGAGGACGTCGAGCACCTCGGCGGTCTGGAAGGCGGTCGATTCCAGAGCGGCCCGGGCGATATGCCCCTTCGTCGCGAAGCGTGTGAGACCGGTGATCGTGCCCCGGGCGTCGGGTCGCCAGCGCGGCGCGTAGAGGCCCGAGAACGCGGGGACGAAGTACACGTCGCCGCAGTCCTCGACGGAGGAGGCGAGTGCCTCGACCTCGGAGGACGAGCGGATGATCCCGAGGTTGTCCCGCAGCCACTGGACGAGGGAGCCGGCGACCGCGATCGACCCCTCCAGGGCGTAGTGGGCCGGCTGCCCGGCGATCTGGAACCCGAGGGTCGTCACGAGCCCGTGCTCGGACCGGTGGATCTCCTCACCGGTGTTCATGAGGATGAAGCAGCCGGTGCCGTAGGTGTTCTTCGTGTCGCCGGGGGAGAAGCACGCTTGCCCGAAGGTCGCCGCCTGCTGGTCCCCGAGCACCCCGGTGATCGGCACTCCGGCGGCGAGGAATCCCGGTGCCATGGTCCCGAACTCCCCGACGGAGGGCAGGATCTCCGGAAGTGCCTCCCGCGGGACCCCGGTGAGGTCGAGCATCCGGTCGGACCAGTCGAGCGTCGTGAGGTCCATGAGCATGGTCCGCGACGCGTTCGTCACGTCCGTGACGTGGCGGCCACCGCGGGGTCCGCCCGTGAAGTTCCAGATGAGCCACGAGTCGACGGTGCCGAGCAGAGCGTCACCGGCGGCCAGGGCGTCCTGCAGGCCCTCGACATGGTCCATGAGCCACATCGTCTTGATCGCGCTGAAGTACGTGTTGATCGGCAGGCCGGTGATCCGCGCGATCTCCTCGGCGTGGCCGGCATCCCGCAACCGGTCGACGTACTCACCCCCACGGGTGTCCTGCCAGACGAGGGCGTTCGACAGCGGCCTACCCGTGTGCCGGTCCCACACGACCGTCGTCTCACGCTGGTTCGTGATGCCGATCGCGGAGAGGTCGGAGGCGGTGAGCTGCGCGGAACCGAGCGCCCGGCCGATCACCTCCCGGGTCGTCCGGAAGATCTCCGCGGCGTCGTGCTCCACCCAGCCCGCCCGCGGGAAGATCTGCCGGAACTCCTGCGCGTGCGAGGCGAGCACCTGCCCGTCGGGGGAGTGGATGACCGCCCGGGTGGACGTCGTGCCTTCGTCGAGAGCGAGTACGTGACCCATGGCACGAGACTAGCGAACGCAGAGACGGAAACCGCCCCGGCTGTGCTCGATTCCGCCCCGTCCCCGGAACCCCACCGCCCCGATATCGTTCACGGCCCTCGATATGTCAGCACATATCGAGGGCCGTGAACGATATCGGGGCGGTTCGCCGGAGAGCGGTCGGGAGTGACCGGGGCGGTTCGCCTCGGGGGCGGTGGATCAGGCGGTGGCCGGGTGGACGACGGCCGGGACGGAGGGCGCCTCGAGGTCGGCCATGGCGGCCACGCAACGGACGACCTGGCAGGAGTAACCGAACTCGTTGTCGTACCACACGTAGACGACGGCACGGTTGCCGTCGACGATCGTCGCCAGGCCGTCGACGACGCCGGCACGCTTTGAGCCGACAAGGTCTGAGGAGACGACCTCCGGGGAGGCGATGTAGTCGATCTGGTTGCGCAGCGCCGAGTTCAGCGAGATGTCGCGGATGTAGGCGTTGAGCTCCTCGGCCGTCGTCTCCTTGGCCAGGTTGAGGTTGAGCACGGCCATCGAGACGTCCGGCGTGGGGACGCGGATGGCGTTACCGGTGAGCTTGCCCTTGAGCTCCGGCAGGGCCTTCGAGACGGCCTTGGCGGCACCGGTCTCGGTGAGGACCATGTTGAGCCCGGCGGCACGGCCACGGCGCGAACCCTTGTGGAAGTTGTCCGTGAGGTTCTGGTCGTTCGTGAAGGAGTGGACGGTCTCCATGTGACCGTTCTCGATGCCGAAGCCGTCGTTGATGACCTTGAGCACCGGGGTGATGCCGTTGGTCGTGCAGGACGCGGCCGAGAGGATGGTGTCCTCCGGGGTGATGTCCTCGGTGTTGACCCCGTAGACGATGTTCTTGATGTCGCCCTTGCCCGGAGCGGTGAGGAGGACCTTCGAGACACCCTTCGACTCCAGGTGCTGACCGAGGCCCTTCTCGTCGCGCCACCGGCCGGTGTTGTCGACGAGGATGGCGTCGGAGATGCCGTACGCGGTGTAGTCGACGGTGGCCGGGTCGTTCGAGTAGATGACCTGGATGAGCACGCCGTTGGCGAGGATCGTGTTGTTCTCCTCGTCGACGACGACCGAGCCGTCGAACTTGCCGTGGATCGAGTCGCGGCGCAGCAGCGAGGCGCGCTTGATGATGTCGTCCTCGGAGTTCTTGCGGACGACGACCGCACGCAGACGCAGACCGGAGGTACCGGCGCGGTCGACGAGGATGCGGGCCAGCAGACGGCCGATGCGACCGAAGCCGTAGAGGACGACGTCGCGCTGCTTGGCGCGGGTGGTGTCCGCGGCACCGACGAGCGAACCCATCTGCTCGTTGAGGTAGGCGTTCAGGTCGTTCGTGTCCGCCGCACGAAAACCGGCGGCGAGGCGCCCGAGGTCGACCCGGGCCGCGCCGAGGTTCATCTCGTCGAGGGCCTTCGCGATCGCGAGGGTCTCACCGAGGTCGAGGTCCTGACCGTCGAAATGACGCGCGTACCGGTGGGCCTTGATGACACCGATGGCGGACTTGTTGAGCAGGCTGCGGCCGTAGACCGTGAGGAGGACGTCGTTGTTCCGGTGCAGGCGACCCACGAAGGGGATGAGCTGCTCCGCCGCGTCCTGCTTGGCGGTCCACTCCTGCATTGCCGTCATTGCCTGGTCTGTCACCTGTCGGTACCTTTCGTGGGCGGTTCGTCGCCGGCCGGTGGCGCGGGAGCCGTCATGTGCCCGGGATGTCCCGAGCAGTGGTCCGGACGCCCCGGACCGGGTGGTCCGTGGGATCCGGCAGGCCTGCGATTTCAGGGTTCCGCCCGCGAGTCTACCCGGGGTCACGGTCCGGTTACGGAGGAAATCGGCCTGAAGCGCCCCTCGTTCGCCGGTGAGAAGCACCATATGTGTGTCCGGACCTGCCCGGACCCCACCGGGTGGGTGGGGTCGTGTGCGGGTGTGTGGGAATCGCCGGGGCAGTGTGCGGGTCAGTCGGTGTCGGGAGTGGAGGGCGCCTCGGCGGCGCGGCGACCGAGATTGCGGACACCGATGACGGTGAGGCCGACGAGGCAGATGCCGACGGCGAGACCGCCCAGCATCTCCATGGTGGAGTCGGCGCGGGGGCCGGTGACCGTGCGCGAGGGGTGCCATCCGGGCGGGGCCGGGGCGAGGTCGGCGAAGATCGACCGGTCGTCGGCGGTGCCCATCCAGGCGGCGATGACGAGCAGGATGCGGGCGAAGATGTTCATCGCGGCCATCACCGCGATGATCGGACCGAAGAGGGCGGCGGTCGGGGAGCCGGAGAACAGCCCGATGAGCACGGTGGCGAGGTTCAGCAGCGCGGTGAGCGCGACGGCGCCGATGAGAGAGCCGATGGCACGGGTACGCCGCGGGATCCGGTGGGCCGGGATCATCGTGAAGATCCAGTAGAACAGGCACCAGGCGGCGCCGATCGTGATGAAGATCGGGGTGATCGTGAGGACCGGGGTGACCCAACCCGGGAGCATGAGCCAGTCGACGATCTGTGTCTGCAGACCGGTCCCGATGACCGTGGCGACGACGGTGAGCGCGATGCCGATGAGCAACCCGAGCAGCGTGAGCAGGTTGTTGAGGTACTTGGCGACGATGTTGTCCTTGACCGGCAGGTCGAGTTCACGGCGCAACTGGGCGCGGATCGCGCCCTTGAGGTTCCCGATGAAGCCCTGGGCCGTGTAGACGGCCGACAGGAGCGAGACGATGCCGACCCCGGCCCAGTTCTCCACCCAGTTGGCGATCATCGCGCGGATCTCCTCGCCGGGTGCCAGGTTGCCGACGATGTCGAGGGCGTCGTCGATGAGGTCCGGGCGCAGGACGTCGAGGAAGAAGCCGAGGGAGGCGAAGGCGAACATCCCGGTGGGGATGA
The DNA here is from genome assembly GCF_040212315.1 of Brevibacterium litoralis. Lineage (NCBI taxonomy): Bacteria > Bacillati > Actinomycetota > Actinomycetes > Micrococcales > Brevibacteriaceae > Brevibacterium > Brevibacterium litoralis. The sequence goes on from NZ_JBDIUY010000026.1 coordinate 114,395, forward strand.
GGGCCAGCACGAGGAAGTACGTGATGGCGGCGGCGAACTGGTTGCCCAGTCGGATGTTGAACCGTTCGACCGTGTCCTTGAGGTGGACGACGGCCGGGCGGTGCATGAACTCGCGGCCGGCGGACTGCGCCCGGGTGCGGTCCGTGAGTAGCCGGTGCCGGTGGTGGTCCGGCGAGGTGTTCATGGTCCCCGGCTGGGAATTCTCTGTGATCGCCATGTGATGAAGGCTACCGAAGTCTCGGGCGGGATGGGGGATCGGGCGGGCCGTCGTCCCCACCACTAGTCTGGGGTCATGACGGATCCCCAGGTCACGGCGGCCGCCGCCGAGGTGTCACTCACCGGGTTCACCGGCTGGGTGGTCGGGGTCATGGAGGCGCTCGGCATCTGGGGCGTGGGCCTGCTCGTCGCGCTGGAGAACGTGTTCCCGCCGATCCCCTCCGAGATCATCCTGCCGCTCGCCGGTTTCACCGCGTCGCAGGGCTCGATGGAACTGCTCGGTGCGGTCGTCGGGGCGACCCTCGGTTCCCTTCTCGGGGCGACCACGCTCTATTTGCTCGGCCGGGCCTTCGGGCTCGACCGACTGCGACGGTGGGGTGCGCGACTGCCGCTCGTCGACGTCGAGGACGTGGACTCGGCGGTGGCCTGGTTCCACCGTCACCGTCGGTGGGGCGTGTTGTTCGGGCGTCTGGTCCCGGTGGTGCGATCGCTCGTGTCGATCCCGGCCGGGGTCGAGCGCATGCCCTACTGGTTCTTCGCGGGACTCACGACGGCCGGGTCCCTCGTGTGGAACTGCCTGCTCATCGGGGCGGGGTACATGCTCGGCGAGAACTGGCACGTCGTCGAGGTGTACGTCGGCTCGTTCCAGAAGGTCGTCCTCGTGCTCGCCGTCGTCGCCGTGGCCTCCTGGGTCGTCCTCCGGGTGGCCCGCAACCGTCGCCGCGCCCGCGACGGGAGTCACCACGGGTGACTGCTCAGCCCTGAGCAGCCGACGGGGTGCCGGGGTTCGGGCGGCGTTCAGGTCAGCCCATGTGGCCGAAGGTGCGGATCCGGGCGATGCGGTCCTCCCGGAACGTGAACGCCTCGGCCACGGCGGCGGTCGACTGCGGACCCCCGTCGCGGGGTGTCATCTTGAGCGTCCCGAGCGAGACCGTCATGTCGTCCTCGGTGACGAACGTGTCGATGTGCATGTGCCCGAGCCCGTACTGCAGGTCGTTCGTCATCCGCTCGACGAAGGCGTCCCGTCCGGTCGTCTGCACCTCGTCGTTCATGCTCCACACGAGGTCGCTGGTGAGCAGCTCCTCGATCCCCGTGAGGTCCCCGGCGGAGAAGTGCGCGTTGTAGAACTCGATGAGCCGGCGGTGCAGGGACTCCGGGTCGACCCCCGCGGCGGCGCGCTGTTCCCGGACCCGATCGTGTGTCGTGTACATGGCGGTCTCCGTCCTGGAGGGTGGCGGACGCGCGGCGCTCCTGGCTCCCCGCGGCGTCCGGGTGGCCACCTCCAGTGTGGCACCACTCACACGACCGGTCCATGTCTCCCGGGCGCCTCGGGAGCGGGAGGAGATGGAAGCGAGAACCGCCCCGATATCGTTCACGACGCCCACTATGTCGCGACATGCCGGGGCTCGTGAACGATATCGGGGCGGTGGGGTGCCGGGGCTGCGGCGTCGAGCACAGCCGGGGCGGTTGGCCCCCCGAGGCTGGGGCGCCTCAGGCGCGCAGCTGGCGCTTGCTGCTGATGACGCCGGTGTTGAACCCGGCGAGGTGCAGGCCGCCGTGGAAGCGGGCGTGCTCGATCTTCACGCAGCGGTTCATGACGACGTCGAGGCCACCGTCCTCGGCGATCGCCGCCGCCTCCTCGTTCCAGGAACCGAGCTGGAGCCACAAGGTCTTCGCACCGGCCTCGATCGCCTCGCGGGCCACGCCCGGCAGGTCGTCGTGCTTGCGGAAGACGTCGACGACGTCCGGGGACTCGGGCAGGTCGGCGAATGACGTGTAGACGGGCTGTCCGAGGATCTCGGTGGCCGTCGGGTTGATGAAGTAGACCCGGTAGGGCGAGGAGGACAGCAGGTACGTCGAGACGAAGTAGCTGGCACGCGAGGGCTTGGTCGAGGCGCCGACGATCGCGATCGACCGCGCGTCGCGCAGCAGACCCAGGCGTTCAGGCGCCCCGGGGTTCTTCCAGGAGCTTGCGTGCTCGATCTCGTTGGTCGTGAGTGCGGGTGCGTTCGCGGTCATGCCGGGGTCCCTTCGCGCGTGAGGCCGGTGGCGGTGGCGAGTGCCTGGTCGAAGTCCCAGAGGATGTCCTCGACCTCCTCCAGGCCGACGGACAGGCGGACGAGGTCCTCGCCGACGCCGCCGGCGGCCAACTGGTCGGCGGTGAGTTGCTGGTGGGTGGTCGAGGCGGGGTGGAGCACGAGGGTCCGCGAGTCGCCCACGTTCGCCAGGTGCGAGGCGAGCACACAGGCCTCGATGAAGGCCGCTCCCGCCTGGCGGCCGGTGACGGAATCGTTCCCGGCGACGCCGAAGGACATGATCGAACCGACGCCCTTGGGCAGGTACTTGCCCGCGCGCTCGTGGTGCGGGTGCAAGGGGAGACCGGCGTAGTTCACGTAGGACACGCGGGGGTCGGCCTCCAACCATTCGGCGACGACCTTCGCGTTGGCCAGATGGTTGTCCATGCGCTGGGGCAGGGTCTCGACACCCTGGAGGAGGTTCCAGGCGGCGGTCGGTCCGAGCGAGGGGCCGATGTCGCGCAGTTGTTCGGAACGCAGCTTCGTGAGGAAGCCGAACTCGCCGAAGTTGTCCCACCACGAGATGCCGTTGTACGAGGGCACGGGTTGCGTCATCGTCGGGAACTTGCCGTTGCCCCAGTCGAAGCGCCCGGACTCGATGACGACACCACCGAGGGTCGACCCGTGGCCGCCCAGGTACTTCGTCACCGAGTGGATGACGATGTCCGCACCGAAGTCGAAGGGGCGGGCCAGGTACGGGGTCGTGAGGGTGGCGTCGACGATGAGCGGGACGCCCGCCTCGTGGGCGACGGTGGCGAGCGCCTCGAGATCGGCGATCTCCCCGGAAGGATTGGCGACGAGTTCACAGTAGACGGCCTTCGTGTTCTCCCGGATCGCCGCGGCGTAGTCGGCCGGGTCGGTACCGGGCACGAAGGTCGTCTCGACGCCGAACCGGCGCAGGGTCACGTCGAGTTGGGTGATCGTGCCGCCGTAGAGCTGCGAGGACGCGACGACGTGGTCACCGGCCTGCGTGAGCGCCGCGAAGGTGACGAACTCCGCGGACATGCCGCTGGCCGTCGCGACCGCGCCGATCCCGCCCTCGAGCGCGGCCAGGCGCTCCTCCAGGGCGGCGACCGTCGGATTGCCGATGCGGGAGTAGATGTTGCCGTATTTCTGCAGCGCGAAGAGGTTCGCGGCGTCCTCGGAGTCCTTGAACACGAAGGACGAGGACTGGTAGATCGGCACGGCACGGGCGCCGTGTTCGGAATCGGGCGTCCCGCCGGCGTGGAGGGCCAGGGTGCGGAACCCGAACTGGTGGTCGGACATGGGGTGCGTCCTTCTGTTCGTCGGTCGGTGGTCGGTGAGTCGGACCGTGGTCCGGTACCGGCCCGGCGGTGGTCGTCGGGAACGGTGGGCGGTCAGGGCGCCTCGGGAGCGGGGGCCGGGCGGAGGGATGGCCGACGACCGCGGCGATCGCAGAGACGGACTCCTCGTTCTGCAGGCTCGTCGTGTCCCTGAGCGCGGTCCCCTCGTGGAGCTGGGTGAGGAGACGACGCATGATCTTGCCCGAGCGGGTCTTCGGCACGGCGGGCACGGCGACGACCCGGGCGGGTTTGGCGACGGGGCCGATCTCGTGGGCGACGTGGGCGCGCAGGGTCGCCTCCAACCCGGCAGGGTCGAGGGCGCCGGCGTCCAGGCGTCTCTGTGCCTCCGTGGAGAGGACGACGAACGCGACGGCCGCCTGCCCCGTGAGTTCGTGGGTGACGGGAGCGGTACCCGCCTCGACGACGTCCGGGTGGGTGAGGAGGGCGGATTCCAGCTCGATCGTCGAGAGGCGGTGGCCGGAGACGTTGATGACGTCGTCGACGCGGCCGAGGAGATGGAGGTCGCCGTCCGCGTCCTGCTTGGCGCCGTCGCCGGAGAAGAACCAGCCCCGGGCCGCGTAGTCGCGGAAGTAGGAGGTGAGGTACCGCTCGGGATCACCCCACACGGTGCGGGCCATCGAGGGGCCCAGGCGATCGACGACGAGGTAGCCCTGGTCGCCGGTCGGGACCGGGGCGCCCGCCTCGTCGACGACGCGGGTGGACAGGCCCGGCAGCGCACGGGTGGCGCAGCCGGGTTTGGCGGTGCCGGCGTCCCAGGCGGTGTCCCGCGGGCGCGGGGACATGACGCAGGAGCCGGTCTCCGACTGCCACCACGTGTCGACGACGGGCAGGCGGTCGCCGCCGAGTTCTCGGCGGATCCACCGCCAGGCCTCGGGGTTGATCGACTCGCCGACGGTGCCGAGCAGGCGGAGGGAGGAGAGGTCCCAGCCGGCGGGGGTGTGGGCCGGGAGGCCGTCCGGGAAGTGGCTCATGTGGGAGCGGATGAGGGTGGGCGCGGTGTAGTAGGTCGTCACGCCGTAACGCTCGATGATCTCGAAGTGGCGGCCGGGGTGCGGGGTCTGCGGGGTGCCCTCGTAGATCACCTGGGTGACGCCGTTGAGGAGCGGGCCGTAGATCTCGTAGGTGTGCGCGGTGACCCAGGCGAGGTCGGCGGTGCACCAGTGGACGGTGTCGGCGACCTTCTGCGGATCGTTGGTGGCCGCGAGTTCGTCGCCGTCGGGGAGGAGATCGAAGAGGAGCGCGTGCGTGTAGGCGGTCTGGGTGAGGTAGCCGCCGGTCGTGTGGACAAGGCCCTTGGGCTTCCCGGTCGTGCCGGAGGTGTAGATGATGAACAGCGGGTGTTCGGCGTCGAAGAAACGCGGGGTATGGGTGGTGGGCCTGTCGGCGAGCGCCTGGTGCCACCAGAGGTCGCGGCCGGGGGTCCAGGGGAACGAGGCGGCGTCGGCGTTCGCCTTGACGGGGACGGCCGTGCCGCGGCGGAACTGACCGTCGGTGGTGACGAGGACCTTGGCGCCGGTGTCCTCGATACGGAAGCGCAGGGCCTCGGCGCTGAAGCCTCCGAAGACGAGGGAGTGGACGGCGCCGATCCGTGCGCAGGCGAGGGTGGCGACGATCGTCTCGGGGATGACCGGCAGATAGATGACCACCCGGTCCCCGGGTTCCACACCCAGGTCCTCGAAGGCGTGGGCGGCGCGGGAGACCTCGGCGAGCACTCGACGGATGGGGCAGGGGAGACGCCCGCCTGAGGCGGTGAAAGGAGGGACCGCCCGCCCTCAGGGCGCGGCGATCACCGTCACGCCGGCGGCCTCGAAGTCGGCCAGGCGGGCTCGGTCGCCGGTGTCCGTCACGAGTGTCCACCCCTCGCCCAGGTCCGCCCAGGCGGGTACCCGTCCGGCTCCGACTCCGGCCCTCGTGAACTTCGAGGAATCGGCGAGCACGACGGTGCGGGCCGTCCGGCGGGCCACGAGTTCCTTCAGCAGGGTCTCGTCGAGCGTGGGCTCACCCAGACCGTCCACCGGGTCGACGGCGTCCGCACCGAGGAAGGCGAGGTCGAAGGACATGCGGCGCAGCGCCTCGGTCGCCAGCGCTCCGGTCGTCCCGTGACTCTTCGTCCCCAGCACACCGCCGACCACCGTCACCTCGATCCCGGGCTCCCCGGCGAGCAGGATGGCGATCTCCGGCCCGCGCGTGACGACGGACAGGTCCGAACGGCCACGCAGTAGCCCTGCGAGCTCCGCGGTCGTGGACCCGGCGTCGAGGAACACCGTCGCCCCCGCGGTCACCATGTCCGCGGCGGCCGCGGCGATCGCCTTCTTCTCCCCGGTGTGCAGGCCCATCCGGACGCCGAGGGACTGTTCCTTGAACGGCGTGGCGACGGTCGCCCCGCCGTACGTCCGGCTGATGCTGCCGGCCGCCTCCAGGGCGGCGAGGTCACGGCGGACCGTCGAGATCGACACCGCGGAACGCTCCGCGAGGTCCTCGACGCGTTCCACACCGCCGCGCACGAGCGCGAGCAGTGCCTCGCGCCGGGCCACCGTCGTCCCCCGCGCGGCACCCGCACCCGAGGCGCCCGTCACTTCCGACTCTCCGCTCGAGCCCACACCCGCGCTCACGCCGACCACCTCACCGTGGCAGGTACTCGGCCCGGATCCCGGCCACGTGGGGTGCGTAGCCGAGAGCGGCGGCGTAGGCCGAACGCATGGTCCCGGCGTCGGCCAGGCCCTTGCCTGCGATGTCGAAGGCGGTGCCGTGGTCGACGGAGGTCCGGAGGATCGGCAGTCCGACGGTCACCGAGATCGTGCCGTCGAAGTCGAAGGTCTTCGTCGCGATGTGGCCCTGGTCGTGGTACTGCGACAGGATCCCGTCGTACCGGCCGGTAAATCCCTGGTGGAAGACGGAGTCGGCGGGGATCGGCCCGACGACGTCGAGACCCTTCGCCTGCACCGCCTCGACGGCGGGCCGCAGGATCTCGATCTCCTCGTCACCGAAGGCACCGTTCTCCCCGCCGTGCGGGTTGATCGCGGCGACGGCCAGGCGCGGGTTCTCGACCCCGTAGACCTGCAGAGCGCGGTGTGCGCGCTCGATCGAGTCGATCTGGGTCTCGACCGTGATCGCGTCGAGCGCCTTGCGCAGGCTCATGTGCCGGGTCGCGAAGAAGGTCTGGAGGCGGTGCCCGGCGGCGAGCGTTCGGTCGTTGACGAACATCGTGTCCTGCTTCGTCACCCCGGTGAGCTCCCCGAGCATCTCCGTGTGCCCCAGGTGCTCGGACCCGGCCGCCCACACGGCCTCCTTGTTGATCGGTCCGGTGACGATGCCGGAGACGTCCTGGGCCAGCGCCGCGGCGGCGCCGACCTCGATCGCCCGCACGGCCGCGCGACCGGCCCGGGCGTCGACGGTGCCCCATGCGGGCAGGTCGTCCCCGAGGACGCCGATGTCGTACACGTCGATGACGCCCGCGCCCGCGGGTGCGACGGCCCAGTCGTCGACGACGCGGACCTCGACGTCGAGGCCGAGGACCTCGACGGCCCGGCGCATGACGGCGGCGTCGGCCACCGCGATGCCGTGCTGGCCGGTGTCGGCGGCGTACTCGGCGAGGACCGCCGCGGTGATCTCCGGTCCGATGCCCACCGGGTCTCCGACGGTCACGGCGAGGACGGGGTGCTGGGAGTGGTCGGCCATGATTACCTCACTGGTTCGAGTGCCGGCTGGAGCTCTCCGGCGGGGGAGTGGTCAGAAGATCGTCGGTTGGTCGGGGTCGGGTTCCCGGCGCCTGCGGCGGGTCCGGGTCGGTCCGGTCCGGTCCTCCGCCGCCGAGGCGCCCTGCCCCGGGTCCTCGCACGTGGCCTCGGCCGCCGGTTGCACCGGGGTCCGGCCGCCGTCCCGAGCGGCCCGTTCGGCGGCCTCCCGGAGGACCTCGACGCAGTGGAGGGTCGTCTCGGTCGAGCCGACGAGCCCGCCCTTCGTCACGACCGGCAGTCCGGCGTGCTGACCGCCGACCAGGTGACCGGTGGCCGCGAGCGGGACGACCTCGCCGGTCACCTCGATCCCGTGGGCACCGACCGCGCCGAGGACGGCGGTCGTGATGTCCCCACCGGTGGTGAACAGCCCGCCGACGGGACGCGACCGCAGCGTGGCCGCCGCGATCTCCCCGAGGGCGAGGGGAAGGCGTTCGGACGCCTCGGCGCCGAGGGCGACGACGTCCCCGGGTTCGAGGACGGTCGCGAGGACGACGACGTCACCGGTGGCGGCGCGGTCGAGGGTCCGAGCGAGGACTGCGACGGTCCGGTCGACGTCCGGGATCCGGGAACCGGACGGGTACACGGGTTTCACCAGGTGGACGCACGCGCGGTCGGTGGGCCCCCTGGACACCGCAGGCCCTGTGGCCCGCGCCGATCCCTCTCTACCAGGGACCGGCGCCTGAGTCGGACGCAGGGACCGGGACAGGTGGTCGAACTGGCGCATGGTGAGATCGGTGGCGGATCCGGAGACGGCGAGCAGGGGCGCGGGTTCGGTGGCCCCGGACAGGCCGAGCGCCTCGGCGATGGCCAGGGACCCGGGACCGGGATCGATCCCCACCCACACGAGGTCGGGATCGACCTGTGCGGAGGCGGCGACGGCGGCCCGGGCCACGCGATCGAGGTGGGCGTCGGTGAAGGCGTCGGCGACGAGGACGTCGATGCCCGCGAACAGGGCGTCCCGGATCGCCGCGACGAGGTAGTCGGTGTTGCCGGTGATCGTGCTGAGTTTCAACGTACGGGTCTTCAGGCCGGTGCCGCCGGCCCTGAGGATCTCCTCGACGTTCGAGGTCCGCATGGGGGAGCGGACGTCCCGGGCGAGTTCCGTCTGCTCCAGGCGCACGCCGTCGACCAACTGGTTGCCACCCACCGTCTGCCTCCCGGCGGACGGGTAGGCGGGCATGCACAGGCCGACGGCGCGGGCGCCTCGCCCGCGGAGGGTGGAGAGGACCGCGGCGGCCTGGACGCCGACGTTGCCCCGCAGGGTGGAGTCGCAGCGGCTCGCGACGAACCGCACCTCGCCCGCGGCGAGGACGGCCTGCGCGGTGAGCTCGGTGGCCTGCTCCGCGGGCAGGTGCCGGGAGTCGGTGACGAGCACGAGCGTGTCGTAGACCTGAGCGTGGTCGGCGATCGTGCCGACGGGCGTGTCGCTGCGCAGGGTCACCGAGCGCAGACCCGCGCGGGTGAACCCGGCCGCGGTGCCGTTGGACCCGGTGAGATCGTCACCGACGACGAGGACCTGGGACATCGATCAACCCACCACCAGGTTCGCGAGGACGAGGAGCGGGATGGAGCCCGCCCACGCGACGGTCGTGATGCCGGACCAGCCCTTGATGGCGTCGAGTCCGTCGAGGCCGGTGAACCGCGTGACGACCCAGAAGTAGGAGTCGTTGAAGTAGCTGAACACCATGGAGCCGGCCACGCAGGCCATCGTCGCGATGAGCGGGGAGACCCCGAGGGTCGCGACGAGCGGGACGGTGACGGAGGCGGCGGTGAGCATGGCGACGGTGCCGGATCCCTGGGCCAGGCGGACGAGGGTGGCGATGAGGAAGGGCACGAGGAAGGCCGGGAGCATGGTCGCGGCGATCGCCTGGGCCAGGGCGTCACCGACGCCGGAGTCCTTGAGGACCTGGCCGAAGGCGCCACCGGCACCGGTGATGAGGAGGATGAGACCGGCATCGGCCGCCGCCGAGGCGAGCCAGCGGTGGGCCTTCTTGCGCGGGGTCCAGCGGGGCAGTGCGCACCTCCGCCGATCCGGGGCGGTCGAAGGTCGCACGCCCTCGCCGAAACCCCTCGGTCACCGGTGAAATCCACCTGCAACCGACCCGTTCCCCCGGTGTCACCCCGGGCGGGCGCCACGGGCGGAGGATGTCCCCCGACACCGACCCCACGCCCGGGGTCGCACGGTCCGGGGAGGTCCGCAGTGCACGTAGCCGTCGACGTCCGAGAAGAACAGTTCCGATGCGCCCGCGCGGGTGCGTCCATCGGGTGGCGGGAGGTGTTCCCGGGATGGGGCCGACACGACCGGTTCGGGATCGTCGTCCGCGAGCCATACGGGTCACTCGGCGCCTCCCTGCTCATGCAACTGGCGTGCCTGGCCTTCTACGACACGCACCCCGCGCGCCGGGGCGAGAGCACCCCGCAGTACCCGCAGGTCTACGTGTTCCACGTCGGCGGACCCTGGGGTGACCACAGTTCCTACGACGTGTGGCCGGCCACCCACGAGGTGTTCCTCGGTGAGGACCCCTACGAGCTCCTGTGCGCGATCAACGACCGTGCGATCACCCGCCTCGCGGTGCCCGAGTGGCGGGTCCGGAAGGACGACACCTTCACGCCGGAGGCGATGAGTCGGTGGTCGGCCCGCCATCGCGCGCTCGAGGCGATCCCCGACGTCCACGTCTACGCTCCCGACGGTGTGGTCGAGGGTGCCGATCTCGTCCTGTCCTCCGACGCGGAGGAGCTGGAACGCATGTTCGACTGGTCGATGGACCTGGAGGGCACCGCCCACCACTTCGGGGAGGAGATCAGCGACGACGGGATCCTGGCACTCGGTCTCGGCCCTTCCGTCCCGCAGGACATCCGCAACTGGGCGGGTCATCTGGGCGCGAAGGCGAACGAGGTGCCCCTCCAGATGCGCCTCCACCTCGCGGTACTGCGGCGGAAGACCCTCCGCGAAGGGGTCCGTCACCAGGGCTTCCGCACGGTGCCCACCGCACGGGGGCTCCTCATGCTGTGACGGGTGCCGCCGCGCACCGGTGTGGGCGCCCGTAACCCTCCCGTCACCGGCGAAACGGGACCGAAACCCGGGTTTTCCGGCCGCGACATCACCGCCGGTTTCCTGTGGGGAATTCTTGTATCACCACAGTGAATTCGGTGGTGAGAGTGAAGCCGGTGGTGAGGACCTGACCACCGATGACCGAACCGCCCAGAGCTGTCAGCAGTACGATCCCAGGAGGCGACACGATGACCGCGAGCGAGACGACCACTGTGCCGGTGTCCCCGATGACCCCGGTCCCTCAGGCGGCACACTCGACGCCGACCGATCCGGCGGACGTGATCCCCTTCGGGTGCTCCGTGCCCCGCGCCGAGATCGCTGTGTCGGCCGGCACCCCCGCTGCCGAGGCGCCCGCGGGCCTTCCCCTCGACCGCGCGGTCCACGTCCACGCCGTCGGGTTCGGGGCCTCCGGCCGTCGCGTGACACGTGCCCTCGTCGACGGCGCACCCTGCCCCGTCACCCTCCGGTCCTACGAGGAGGCCGACCCGACGGCGCTCGCCGAGATCGCCGGTGCCATGAAGCAGTCCCCGGTCGGTGTCCGCCTCGTCCTCGCCGGTCCCCAGGTCGACGTCCACGCCGCGCGCTCCCGGGCGCTCGGGGTGGGACTCGTCCCGGAGGAGATCCTCACCTCCGTCACCTGTGCGGCCGACATCCAGCTCTACTGTCCCCACTGCAAGGAGGTGAACCGGTCCCGCGCACGGGTCGGTGACACGACCTCCTGCCTCGGGTGCCGGCGGGACCTCCTCGTCTACCACCACTTCTCCCGTCGCCACGCGGCGTACCTCGGTTTCATGGTCGACGCCGAGGACCCCGCGGCCCAGCCCCGGGCCGAGCGCCGACTGGTGGCGGCATGACGGCGAGGACGGACACCGCGGTGGGTGCCGGGGTGCAGGGCGCCTCGGCGGTGGGAGCGGCTGCCGGAGAGAGCGCGGAGGTCCTGCCGCCGGTACTGCGGGAGGGCATGGACCTCGTCGTCGACCGCGTGGTCGAGGAGACCGCGGGGATCCGGTCGATCGCCTTCGTCGACCCGCACGGACACGACCTGCCCGGCTATGTGCCCGGCAGCCACCTGGTCCTCGCCTGCCGTACGGCCGAGGGCCTGCGGACGAACGCCTACTCGCTCACGGGCAGCGGCCTGTTCCCGGAGGCCTACACGATCAGCGTCCTGCGGGAGTCGGCCGGGCGAGGCGGCAGCCGCTGGGTGCACGGCCTGCGGTCGGGCGACACGGTGCGGGTCTCGCGACCCCGCAGTGCTTTCCCGCCAGTGGTGAACGCCACGCACCTGCTGCTCGTCGCGGCGGGGATCGGGATCACGCCGATCCTCTCGCACCTGCGGGCGGCGCTCGAGCGGGGAACTCCCGTGACCGTCCTCTACGTCCACCGGCCGGGGGAGGGGGCGCACGCCCAGGTCGTCCGGGATCTCGTCGCGAGTACCCCGGGGGCGGAACTCGTCGAGTACTCCGACCGGCACGCCTTCACCGAGGCGTTCGGCACCCGCGTGCGGCGCTGTTCGATGGGCACCCACGTCTTCACCTGTGGGCCCGGGCCCTTCATGGAGGCGGTCGAGGAGACCGCGCTCGCCGCCGGATGGCCGGCGGCCCGGATCCACTCGGAGGCCTTCGGGCTCGCCGACCTCGACCCGGGCACCCCGTTCACCGCCGTGCTCGCACGCTCGGGTGACCGGGTCCCGGTCCCCGCCGGGGTGTCCCTGCTCGAAGCACTCGAGGGTGTGGGCCGGTCGGTGCCGAACATGTGCCGCCAGGGTGTGTGCGGCGAATGCCGGCTGAAGGTGACCCGGGGGCCCGTCACCCACCGCGACACCTACCTGAGCGACGAGGAGAAGGACCGGGGTGACGCAGTGATGTGCTGCGTGTCCCGGGCCGCCACGGACGAGATGGAGATCGACCTGTGAGCACTGTGTCCGCCACTGCACCGACAGCGACCGATGCACCGACACCGGCTGTCGGTCCGGCCGCCGCCACCCCGACGGGCGCTCCCGTCACCGACCTGACCACCTTCCCGTTCCCGTTCCGCGACGAGATCTACCGGTACTCCGCCAATCTCGAACCCGGGGGCAAGGAGGTGCCGACCGCCGCGGGTGCCTGGGGTCGCGAGGTGATCGTCGTCGACGCCCATTACGAGGCCGAACTGGCCGAACGCGCCCGGATCCTCGACCGGGACCCGACGCGGCACGCCTCGTCGCCACACATGCGCACCGCCGAGTGGGACGCACTGACCCACGTGCTCGGCCGGTTGGCGGCGGACCGCCCCGAGACATTCCGGCTCACCCGCTCCGGTCACGACTTCCACTGGGAGAACGACCTCACCGGTCAGCAGCTCGACTTCACCTGGGGCGATGACCGCAGTGTGCCCGGCGGTCCGCTGAAGTTCCTGTCCTCCCAGGTCCAGGAGGACGTGGCCCTGCTCGACCAGCGCGAAGGCTCCCTGTGGTTGGACGCCGGGGTGGTCACCTTCGCCGCCGACTGGTCGATGGGCTTCGACACCGGCATGCGGTTCCAGGAGATCCACGGGCCTGTTCCCCGGGTCCATGCCGAGCGGATCATCGCCCGTGCCGAACAGTTCATGATGCGGCTCGAACCGGGGGAGGCCTACCGGCGCACCAACTGGACCCTCACCGTCGACCGGAAGCTCGACACCTCCACGGAGACCTACCCCGAATGGGGCCCCGACCGGACCGCGGTCCTCGACATGACCGGTGAGGAGGCCGCCCGCCGCGTGCACCTGCGCGTCGAGGTCCAGCACATCGTCCGCCTCCCGCACTCCGGTGCGGTCATGTTCCTCATCCGGTCCTACCTGGAGCCGATCCACCGGTTGGCACAGGTGCCCGAGTGGCGGGAGTCGATGGCCCGCGTCATCGCCGAGCTGCCCGAGGACATGGCCGACTACAAGGGGATCATCGGCTACCGCCACGTCCTCACCGACTGGCTCTGAGCTGCGTTCGACGCGGCCCCACTCCCACAGACCCTCCCTCACACCGATAAAGGAGAACACCATGACCGCCGAGACCACCACCGACCTGCCGATCGCCGACGTCACCAAAGCTGGTGCCATCCAGGTCGCCGCCAACGGCCACACCCGCCTGCCGAAGATGGAGATCCCGAACGCCGCGATCGGCGATTCCTTCTTCAACCCCGGCGGGTCCCGCCTGGCCTCCGGCTTCTTCGAGCTCAAGGCCGGCGAGGCCCTGGAATACCAGTACACCTACGACGAGATGAAGTTCGTGGTGAAGGGCGAGTTCCATCTCACGGACCTCGGCACCGGCGAATCGATCGTCGCGAAGGCCGGCGAGATCATCTTCTTCCCCAAGGGGGTCAACGTGAAGTTCGAGACGCCGGAGTACGCCCTCGGGTGCTTCACCGGCGACCGCGACTTCCCGGCCTGAGTCGCACCGGGACCGTGCTCCCGAGGCGCCCTGGCCCGCACCCCGACGCAACCGGGCAGTGATTGCCCGGACCGCGCTCCCGAGGCGCCCTGGCCCGCACCCCGACGCAACCGGGCAGTGATTGCCCGGACCGCGCTCCCGAGGCGCCCTGCACTCCCACCAGGAGTGCAGGGAGCCCCTCAGCATCGGTGGTCGTCGTCGCGATCGGTTATACATCACCGGTCACCTATAGTGAAAAGTCCGACAGGACGAATTACGTATTGCTCTATACCGACAGGAACTGAACGATGACCGGAACCACCGGAGAGAAGAAGCCCGCCGACATGCGCGTCGCCGTGATCGGCGCAGGCCCCAGCGGCCTCGCCCAGCTGCGCGCCTTCGCCTCGGCGCGGAAGGACGGCGTCGACATCCCGGAGGTCGTCTGCTTCGAACGGCAGTCCGACCTCGGCGGCCAGTGGAACTACTCGTGGCGTCACGGTACCGACGAGTACGGCGAGCCCGTGCACTCCTCGATGTACCGCCACCTGTGGTCGAACGGGCCGAAGGAAGCCCTGGAGTTCACCGACTACACCTTCGACGAGCACTTCGGGCGGCCCATCAGCTCCTACCCGCCCCGCGCCGTCCTGTGGGACTACATCTCCGGCCGGATCGAGCGCGACGGCCTGCGTGAGTGGATCCGCTTCTCGACCGTCGTCCGGAACGTCGCGTACCACGCGGAGGACCGGACCTTCACCGTCGTCTCCGAGAACCTGGCCACGCACGAGGAGACGGTGGAGGTGTTCGACCGGGTGATCGTCGCGACCGGTCACTTCCACAACCCGAACGTGCCGGCCTTCGCGGGGATCGAGACCTTCCCCGGCCCCGTGTGCCACGCCCACGACTTCCGCGGTGCCGAACACATGAAGGGCAGGACGGTCATGATGATCGGCGGGTCCTACTCCGCCGAGGACATCGGTCTGCAGGCGCACAAGTTCGGGGCCGCGAAGGTGCTCATCAGCCACCGCGGCCAGGAGTCGATGGGCTTCGGTTGGCCCGCGGGAGTCGAGGAGGTCCCGGTGGTCACCCGTTTCGAGGGTCGCACCGCGCACCTGGCCGACGGCTCGACCCGGGAGGTCGACGAGGTCGTCCTGTGCACCGGCTACCGCCACTCCTTCCCGTTCCTGCCCGAGGAGCTCACCCTCCGCACGCCCAACAACCTGTGGCCGGAGGGCCTGTACAAGGGAGTCGTGTT
This sequence comes from Brevibacterium litoralis, assembly GCF_040212315.1. Lineage (NCBI taxonomy): Bacteria > Bacillati > Actinomycetota > Actinomycetes > Micrococcales > Brevibacteriaceae > Brevibacterium > Brevibacterium litoralis. The sequence goes on from NZ_JBDIUY010000026.1 coordinate 129,434, forward strand.
CGAGAAGAACACCGACCTCTTCTACCTGGGCATGCAGGACCAGTGGTTCACCTTCAACATGTTCGACGCCATGGGCTGGTACGTCCGGGACGTGATCCTCGGCCGGATCGAACTGCCCGAGCCTGCTGCGATCCGCGCCGACATCGAGGCGTGGTCGGCCAAGTACGCCGCCGTCGAGACGGTCGCCGAGGACGCCCAGTTCCAGGGTGACCACTTCAAGGACCTGCTGGCGCCGACCGACTACCCGCACTTCGACGTCGACGCCACCGTGCAGATGTTCCTCTCCTGGAAGGGCGACAAGAAGAAGGACATCACCACGTACCGCGACCAGCGCTACACCTCGATGCTCACCGGCACGCTCGCCGCCGAGCCGAACACGAAGTGGCTGGACGCCCTGGACGACTCCCCGGAGGCGTACCTGGCCTGAGTGGTAGGGGGACTGCACGGCACCTCGGGATCGGGAGACCGCCCCCGGGGCGCCGGGTCGTTCGTGCAACTGTTGCGTCGCGATGATGTGACGTCGGACCGCGACCTGCCGTTTTCCCTTGAATCTGCTGGACTTTACGACAAAGGTATGGCCGTAAACATGATCGTCGAGAGTACGGAACAGTATGAGTAGCGATGCACAACGACCAGACCAGACACCACCGGAGGACGCCTCGGCGGCCGGTCCCGGCGAGGGGAGCGGTCTCCTGACGGCGGACCCGACCGCGGTCGCCTCCGGCTCGGTGCACCTGCCGGCCTCCCATCGGATCGCGGAGGACGACACCGACGCGCAGATCACCGAGAAACTGCGCCGACAGGGCGTGAAGATCGGCAAGGGCATGATCGCGCCGCGCGTGTTCTGGCCCTCGCTCCTCATCATCCTGGCCGTCGCGTTCATCGCGGTGATCTTCCCCGGTGCCACCGACACGGTGTTCAACGGCGTCCAGGGTTGGATCGTCTCGACGCTCGGCTGGTACTACATGCTCATCATCGGACTGTTCGTGGTCTTCGCGATCGCGCTGTCCGCCAGCAGTCTGGGTCGGATCCGACTGGGCAAGGACGACGAGAAGCCCGAGTTCGGTGTCTTCTCGTGGTTCGCCATGTTGTTCGCCGCCGGTATGGGCATCGGCCTCGTCTTCTACGGTGTCGGTGAGCCGCTCACCTTCGCCTCCGTCTCGCCCAAGCCGGGCTGGGACGGCACGCAGGAGGAGATCGCCGGTCTCGCGATGGCGCAGACCTTCATCCACTGGGGCCTGCACCCCTGGGCGATCTACGCGATCATCGGCCTGGCGCTGGCCTACTCGATCCACCGTCGTGGCCGTCCGGTCTCCATCCGCTGGGCGCTCGAACCGCTCTTCGGGAACAAGGTCAAGGGCTGGCTCGGTGACGCCATCGACATCACCGCGATCTTCGGCACCGTGTTCGGTGTCGCGACCTCGCTGGGCCTCGGTGTCCAGCAGATCGCGACCGGCATGAATGTCGTCGGTCTCGTGAGCACCCAGGAGACCTGGTTCCTCGTCGTCCTCATCGCCGTCATCACGTTCCTCGCGACGTTCTCGGTGATCTCGGGACTGGGTGCAGGCATCAAGTGGCTGTCGAACATCAACCTCTCGCTCGCCGGTCTGCTGCTCGTCACCGTCCTCGTGTTCGGTCCGACGGTGTTCCTCATGCAGAACTTCGTCCAGTCGATCGGCCTGTACCTGGCCAACCTCATGGACTTCACGTTCAACTCCGACGCCTTCGGTGGCGAGGAGGCGGCGGGTTGGTTCAGCGGCTGGACGATCTTCTACTGGGGCTGGTGGATCGCCTGGGCGCCCTTCGTCGGTGTCTTCATCGCCCGTATCTCGCGCGGACGTACCGTGCGTGAGTTCATCGCCGGTGTGCTCATCGTGCCGACGATCGTCGGGTTCTTCTGGTTCTCCGTCATGGGTGGTTCCGGTCTGTACCGGCTGCTCTTCGAGGACAGCTTCCTGGAGGACGCCGGCCTCATCACCGAGGACGGCGGGCTCGCGACCGAGAAGGCTCTGTTCACGGTCCTCGGCGACCTGCCCCTCGGACCGATCCTCTCGGTGATCGCGATCATCCTCGTGGCGATCTTCTTCATCACGAGCTCCGACTCCGGTTCGCTCGTCGTCGACATGCTCGCCTCCGGTGGTCACCCGAACCCGCCGGCCTGGTCGCGTGTCGTGTGGGCGCTGCTCGAGGGTCTGCTCGCCGCGGCCCTGCTGCTCGCCGGTGGGCTCGGGCCGCTGCAGGCCGGTTCGCTCATCACCGCGCTGCCCTTCAGCGTCATCCTGCTGCTCATGTGCGTGGCGACGCTGCGGGCGCTCAAGATCGACAGTGACCGGATCAAGGAGCGGGAACGTCAGGAGCGCCTGGCGGCTCTCACCGCCCACGTGTCCGAGCACGTCACCGAGCAGGTGACGGACGAGGTCGCCTCCACACTCGGCGATCAGGTCACCGACCGGGTGACCACTCACCTGGACACCCGGATCGGCAAGTGGCCGCAGCTGGAGGACTGGGTGGACGAGCGGATCGACTACCGCATCTCCCGGACGAAGAGCGCTTTCAACGGCCGGTTCTCCGCGCTGTTCGACCGGTTCCGCCGGAAGTGAGTCGCTGAGTCCATCATCGGCCCGCGTGTGGGAGATCCCACGCGCGGGCCGATTTGGTGTCGATCGGGGAGCAGGAGTAACCTGTTCTCGTCGTTCCACACGGCAGGTCACCTGGGGTTCCACCCGGAACAGGCAGGTGGCGCACAGTCACATACGGGGCTATAGCTCAGTTGGTAGAGCGTTTCGTTCGCAATGAAAAGGTCAGGGGTTCGATTCCCCTTAGCTCCACCTCGGGGGAAGTGTTGAACTCTACGTTCAGCACTTCCCCCGTTTCCTTCATCTCGTTCAGATCATCCAGCGTGAACTCAGCCCCGTGGTCGAGGAACCACGACGCGATGGTCAGCGTCGCCGCGCCGACGAAGATCTTGTCGACGAAGTACTCGAACAGCAGGTCCCTGGTCTGGGGGGCCATCGTTGCGTGCGCGAACCGCTGGTAGAACGTCCCGATCCAGGCCTCGTCCTCGAACAGGATCGCCTTGACGTGCTCGGCTTGGATCGCTGCGTCCAGCTCCTTCTTCTGCTGCTCCAGCGATGACATGGCCTCGGCCGTGGACTCGTTCATGATGCCCATCGCGATGGCCTTGACGAAGTTGCCCAGCTTAGCCTCCACGTCCTTCCTGCGGGCCTCCAAGCCCTCCAGGACGTCTCTGCCGCGCTCGTGTGTCTCCCGGTAGTGGGAGGCCATGTCGACTGCCAGGGAGGCCAGCATCTCTGTGTCGTCGAGGAAGGACTCGACGACAGCGGCCACCCGCTCCTCGATCTCGTCCTTGCGCACCGACTTGGCGGTGCACTTCTTCTTCCGCTGGTTCAGGCAGTAGTAGTACCGGTGCTTCCGCCCGGTCTGCGACGTGCCCGAGACACCCTCCATCGACGCGCCGCACCGCTCGCAGAACAGCCGACCGGTCAGCCAGTAGTCGGGCGCCTCGTCGCGTGGTCAGCTGCCGCCACGCCCACCGAAGCAGCCCCACGAACCCGATGTCGGCCGGTGCTGCCTTCGTCGGCGGGGTCGCTCCGGGCGCGCCGGATCCGCTGGTGGAGTCGGACTGCCGCGTCGATGTTGCCGCCCGTGCCTGATGCAACGGCTTCATGGTCACGGTCTCGCTTCGCCCACCGCTGCTTTTTAGGTGAGTTGCAGGTCGGTGATGCAGGTGGCGCCGTCGTCGGTGGTGGTGAAGTCCGAGGCGCCCGTCCGGCCGTCGTGGCTGATCTCGATGATGCCGGTGATGTCGCTGGGCACCCAGAAGCCGATGAACCCGTTGTCAAAGGTGGCCACCTGCTCGTCGACCACGGTCTCACCGGTGGTGCTGTCGGTGATCTGGACGTCGACGGTTGTGTTGCTGAGCTCGCCCTGGCAGGTGGTCAGGCTGTGGTAGAAGCAGTCATGTGTCTGGTCGACGTAGGGGGCGATCGATAGGTACGACAGGTTCTGCGGCAGGTCCAGGGTCACTTCCTGCGTGTTGTCGGTCAGCACCAGCTCATCGGGATAGACGGATGCGATCAGGTCCACAGGCCTGTCGGCTGTCTCGAGCTGGTCCAGATGGTTGATGATCTCCAACGTATCCATGTTGTCGAGGTCGTAGGTGGCAAGGAGATCAGCCTGCGAGCCGGTGCTGGGTGATGGTTCGGAGTCTGCTGCCGGCGCGCATCCTGCGAGCACCAGCGAGAGTGTCGCTGCAGCGACCGCTATTCGTTTCACGTTCATCTCCTTGTCGTTCGGGCGGGTGCCCGAGGGTCAGCATGCGCAGGAGTGAGGACTGCGAATGCGTGGTCTCACTGAGTGGGCGGGGGTGTGTCAGATGATGGTTTCGAAGCCGCCGATCATGCCTTGCAGGCTGTTGACCCACTGGGTCCAGACGCCGCTGACGAGCAGCACGCCGATGATGATGAGCATCGCCCCGCCGATCCGGCTGATCAGCAGGTGGTGGTCTCTGGCCCACTGCAGCCTGCCGGTGCCCTTGACGATGAGCACGGCCACGACGATGAACGGCACTCCCAGTCCGAGGCAGTACATCAGCGTCAGCAGGGCACCGCGCCAGATGCCGTCGGTGCCGGTTACCCCGAAGCTGGTCGACAGCGCCAGCACCGCCGCGAGTGTGGGACCCATGCACGGGGCCCAACTGAAGGCGAAGGTGGCGCCCAGGGCGGGGGCACCCCACAGCCCGGCGGGTGGACGCTTGGAGATGCGGGCGGTGCGCTGGAACATGCCGATCCCGCCCATGAACACGATGCCGGCGATGATGACGACGACACCCATCACGCGGTTGAGGACATCGGCCCACTGGCTGAGCAAGACACCGGCGAGGCTGAACGCCAGGCCCATCGACACGAAGACCGCGGCGAAGCCGACAATGAACAGGGAAACCCCGATGACGACCCGGCTGATCTTCCGGTCGGTCAACGCGGCGGCACCCAACCCGGTGACGTAGCCGACGTAGCCGGGGACCAGCGGCAGGACGCACGGGGAAAAGAACGAGACCGCCCCGGCCAGGATGGCCACCGGGATCGCCAACAGCATCGGACCGGACAAGGCGGTCTGCGAAAAGGTCTCACCGATGGAGGCTGTGAGTGTCATGCCGGCTCGTCCAGCACGTCGCCGATCAACGCTTTGAGGGTGGACTCGTCCACAGCTCCCATCACCCGCGCCGCCGCCCTGCCCTGGGCGTCCAGGACCACGGTGGACGGGACCGCCTGCGGGGGCAGCACCGCACCGAGGGCTGCCACACCGAGCCCGTCCTGATCGAGCATGGACGGAAACGTCAGATCGAAGGTCCTGGCGAACGCGTCGGCGGCCGGTGCCTCATCGCGAACATTGATGCCCAAGAACTTCACGCCGTCGGCTTGGTATCGCTCGTAGTTGGCCTGCAGTGCGGGGGCTTCCTTGCGGCACGGAGGGCAGGCGGCGTACCACAGGTTGAGCACCACCGGGGCTCCACGCCAGTCGGCAAGGTCGAAGGCAGTGCCGTCGGTGTACTCACCGGCCAACTCGATCGGCTCACCCCGCTCACCGATGGGCAGTTGGGTGATGACCCCGGCCCCGGAAATATAGCCCTGCTCATTGACCTCCGGCACCTGGTCGGCATCGCTGCCGCATCCGGCCAGGCCAAGCGCGAGGAGGACGGTCAACGAGCCTGACCGGCGGATCATCGAACGACGTGACAGAGGTGAGAGCATCCTTCTTCTTCAACTCGCAGGAAAACGACTCCCTCCATTCTGGTCGAGCCGGAGATGGTGAAACGACCGGGATTCTTGAAGCTTTGATAAAGAATGCCGGTTCACGGCCTGGTGGCGGGGCGGTCGCGCAGTTCTCGGGCCACATACTTGAGACCGTCCGCCACGCCTGCCCCCGCTGGAGGTTCACTGCTGTGCTCACGGTCGTCAGGCGCGCTGTGGTCGCGCTCGTCGGGGGAGTTCTCATCGCAGCCGGCAGCGTGACCCCGGCTGTCGCACATCAGCAGTGGTTCGTTGCTGACCCTCAGGACTATCCGGTCGACGGTGCGGCGTTGCTGCGCCCGGGCGTCCTGCTTGGAGTCGTCGTGGCCGTCGTGGTCACTCTCCTGGGGCGGGCCGCCGCCTCGCGGCTGTCGGTGCCGGAACTGTCAGCGTTCAAACCGGCACGCCTCCTGGCGGTGCTGGCACCGTGGGCGCCGCGCATTCTGGCCTTGCATGTGGGTCTCAGCCTGATTGTCCTCTCCTTCTCCGGTGCGGTCCTCAGCCCCACCTTTCGAGCGCCGGACAGGTGGGAAGCCCTCCTGCTCGTGCCGCAGATCATCGTGGGCGTGATGCTGATCGCCGGGGTCTTCGTGCGCATTGCAGCCGTCGCGATCGTGCTTGCCGCCACCGGCATCACCGTTGCCTCCGGGTGGGAATCGGTGGCCAGTACAGCGGTACTCGTGGGCAGCGCAGTGTTCCTCTTCGTCCTGCCCCCGCGCGCAACGGAAGGCTCCCGCGGTGCGCTCGATGCCCGGACGCTGTCCAGAGCAGGGCTGGCGCTCAAGCTCGGGGCCGGAGTGTCGCTGATCGGCTTGGCCATCAGTGAAAAGCTCGCTAACCCGGACATGGCCCAGGCGATGCTCGTGCAGGTGCCAGTGCTCAACGTCCTGGCCCCCTCGGCGTCACCCCGGAGAGCTTCGCACTGATCGCCGGCGGGGTCGAACTTGCCCTGGGCCTGCTGCTGATCTCCGGTGCCCTGCCGCAGCTCATCGCCCTCGTGACCGCCGTCCCCTTCACCGCGACCCTGGCCCTGTTCGGCACGGCCGAACTCATCGGGCACCTGCCCGTGTACGGGGTCCTTCTCACCCTCCTCATCCTCGGTAGCCGAGCCGACTCCTCACGTGCTCTCTCCGGAAGCCCTCAGATCCCAAGCCCAGGGGCGGCCAAGAAAGCCGTGACGTAGATCAGCGGCGGTCAGCAAGCGGCTGTGGGTTCTTCAACGAATCTTCACACGGAAGCGCTTCACCCCCCCCCGGAAGATCGTCGATACCGTCGGAAGTGCGCGCCGACGCTTGTTGTCCGCGCGCCGTCACCGATGAAAGCTCACGGGCGGATGCCGATGGGCCGGAGACATCTGCGGAAGACAGGGAAGCAGCGAGAATCATGCACCTCAAGCACCTCCCGGAACCAGCCTGCGAGGATTCGCGGAGTGCCCGGCAACGACGGTGGTGGTGCGGGGGCGCCGACGTCCATCCGGCCGACGGGTGGAGGCTGATCTACGACCGCTTCGACCCGGCGCAGGAACAGACCCGGGAAGCGCTGTGCACGTTGGGCAACGGGTACTGGGCGACTCGGGGGGCGGCATTGGGCAGCGTCGCCGACGGGACGCATTATCCCGGGACCTACTTCGCCGGGGTGTACAACAGGCTGATGTCCGACCTGGGAGGCCGGGACAGCGAGGTCGAGCACCTGGTCAACATGCCCGATTGGACCTACGTGCGCATACAGCCGGTCGGCGGGACGTACCTGCGACCCTGCAGTCCCGAGATGATCAGCCACCGTCAGGTGCTCGACCTGCGCAGGGGTGTGCTTGAGCGCACCAATCGGTACCGGGATGACGAAGGCCGCATCACCCGCGTGAGTTCGCGCCAGCTGCATTCGGTGGTTGATCCGCGGGTGGCTGCACTCGAAATCACGGTAGAGGCAGAGAACTGGTCCGGAGAGCTGAGGATCGACTCCGCAGTGAACGGGGACGTCACCAACGCCAACGTCCTCGCCGATCGCGATCTTCCCAATGCGCATCTGACTGCCGGACAGTCGCAGCAGCTCGATCAGGAGACGGTGCTTCACAGCACAACCACCAGTCAGTCCCTCGTGGCAGTCGCCTTGGCAGCGCGTACCCGGATCAGCCCTGCCACGGTAGAGGCGGCTCGGAGCTATCACCCGGGGACACGGGCTGGACAGGAGATTCTCGTTCAGGTGCAAGCCGGGTCTGCGGTCCAACTCAGCAAGACCGTCGCTGCCGCCACCTCAAGGGACCGCGGGATTTCCACTCCCGCCCTGGATGCGGCCAGCAGGATCAGAAGAACTGCTGACTTCGACCAGCTCCTGGCGGACCACGAGGAGGCCTGGAACCAGTTATGGGCGCGCTTCGGTGTTGGCCTGCAGACCGGCGTGGCCCAGCAGCTGGCGCTGAACCTGCACATCTTCCACGTCCTGCAGACCGTCGCGGCGGCGGATCCTGATCTGGATGCCGGACTGCCCGCACGAGGGTTGCACGGCGAAGGATACCGGGGCCATATTTTCTGGGACGAGCTGTTCGTCTTCCCGATGCTCACATTGCGTCGGCCCGAGCTGACCCGGGCTTTCCTGCTGTACCGGCACCGGCGTCTGTCCACGGCCCGTGAGGCTGCCCGCGAAGCAGGACTCGACGGTGCCCTGTTCCCATGGCAGTCAGGCAGCGACGGGAGGGAAGAGACTCCTCCTGCCCTGTTCAACGTCAGGAACGGGCAGTGGATGCCGGACAACTCCCACCGACAGCTGCATGTGGGGCTGGGGGTGGCCTACAGCACCTGGCAGTACTACCAGTCCACAGCTGATGTGGGTTTCCTCGCAGACTACGGCGCTGAGATGATCGTGGAAGTCGCGCGCCTATTCAGCAGCGTCTCGATCCACGACTCTCGCGATGATCGTTTCGACATCACCGGCGTGATGGGACCGGACGAGTTCCACGACGGTTATCCCGGCGCGCCCGGTGAGGGGCTTCGCAACAATGCGTATACCAACGTGCTTGCCGCCTGGGTCCTGGCCCGAGCACAAGATGTCGTGGCCCTGCTGGCCGGGCACGACTGCGGCGACCTATGGACCCGCCTGCGCCTGACCGACGGAGAGACGAAGCGCTGGGACAGGATCAGCCGCCGACTGAGAGTGCCGTGGCTGACCGACGGCATCATCAGCCAGTTCGAAGGCTATGAAGCGCTGGAAGAGTTCGACTGGGAGCACTACCGCACCCGGTACGCCAACATCGGCCGCCTGGACCTCATCCTGCAAGCCGAAGGTGACACGACCAACCGGTACAAGCTTTCGAAACAAGCCGATGTCCTCATGCTGTTCTATCTGTTTTCCGCCGAAGAACTCCGCGGGGTCCTCGAGCGCCTGGGGTACAGTCTGCCTGCCGACGCGATCCCACGCACAGTCCGCTACTACCTCGACCGCACCAGCCACGGGTCGACCCTGAGCCGCGTCGTCCACGCCTGGGTTCTTGCACGAACTGATCGGAAGCACTCATGGTCAATGTTCGAACAGGCCCTCCAAGCCGACCTCGCCGACACTCAAGGCGGAACGACACGTGAAGGCGTTCACATCGGTGCTATGGCCGGCACCGCCGATACGATTCTGCGCTGCTACGGCGGCGTGGAGACTCGCGCCGATATCTTGTGGTTGCACCCGGTGCTTCCCGACGGGCTGGATGCCGTCAGTTTCCAACTCAGATTCCGGGGACAGCCGCTTGCCGTCGACCTCGACCAGCAGACGATGACGATACGCCTTCAGCCCTGCTCCGTCGATCCGGTGCGGATCTGTGCCGAGGGCATCGAGAGGACACTCGGGCCTGGCGACGTCTGGAAAGTCGACCTTGCCGGAAGCCCGGCCGCCGGAGAGACGCCACCGCGACCGCCGTTATCACATCCCCGCCATCTCCCCTAGGAAGAAGCCATGAGCCAAGACAGCCACAGTACACACCTCCCCACCGGACGAGACAGCCGAGCGCTGCGCATCTCGGGATGGCTGACGGGAGTGTATTTCGTCATCGAGCTGGTCATCGGGCTGTGGTCCGGATCGGTCGCGGTGATCTCCGATGCCTTCCACACGTTCTCGGCTGTCGGCGGGGTGCTGATCGCGCTGGTCGCCCGCCGTCTAAGCCAACGCCCCGCCACTGCGAAGGAGACCTTCGGGTGGGCCCGCGCAGAGATCATCGGGGCCCTGTTCAACGGACTCTTTCTCGCCCTGATGGCCGCCTACGTGTTCTACATGGGAGCCATGCGGCTGGCCGACCCGATCGAGCTGCCCACCACGGTGATGCTCTGGGTGGCCGCCGGCGGCATTGTCACCGAGCTCATCGCATTCCGGCTGCTCTACCAACGTCAGAAGACGAACCTGAACATCAAGGGCGCGTTCTGGCACATCCTGCAGACCTTCGTCGGCAGCATCATCATCATCATCTCCGCGGTGGTCATCCAACTGACAGGCTTTCTCGCGATCGACCCGCTGCTGGGCATGGTCTTCGGCGTGGTGCTGCTGTGGGCGTCGTGGACCATCATCCGGTCGGCCCTGAGGATCCTGCTGCAAGGCACCCCCGAACACCTCGACCTGCCTGCAGCGATCGCCGCGCTGGAGGAGATCGACGAGGTTGAGGACGTCCACCACGTGCACGCCTGGACCATCACCTCAGGGCGCACCGTCTTCTCCGCGCACCTGCACGTGGTCAACCCGGCCCAGCATGGGGCCGTCCTGGAACAGGCGACCGATTTGCTCACCGACCGGTTCGACATCTACTTCTCCACGCTGCAGATCGAGCGCACCTGCCCGGCCGAGGCCGCCACGAGCATCGACATCACCAGACCCCCCGAGCGCGGGACGGGCCCGGGCATTTGAAGGTTTGACGAAGATTCCGGCCGCAGAGGGCGCTGAGGACTGTGTGCCGCCAGCACTGGGGACAGACTGGGTACATGCGGACTGAACGAACCGACCACCACTCTGGCGGACGCATCGTCGTCGCCGAGGATGAAAAGCCTCTGGCGCAGATGGTGGCGACCTATCTGAGCCGAGACGGCTTCCACGTCGAGCAGGCACACACCGGAGTCCAGGCGCTCGACAGCGTCAGGGCCGAGGAGCCGGACGTGCTGATCCTCGACCTCGGACTGCCCGGGCTGGACGGCATCGAGGTCTGCCGTCGCGTGCGGGCGATGTCGGAGTGCTACGTGCTGATCCTGACCGCCCGAGGTGGTGAGAACGACAAGCTCATGGGGCTTGCCGCCGGTGCGGATGACTACATCACCAAGCCCTTCAGCGTCCGGGAACTGGTCGCCCGAGTCCACGCCGTGCTCCGGCGTCCCCGCACCGGAAACCCACCCCAGGACTCCGTCCGCGTCGTCGGCGACCTCACCATCGACCTCGCCGGCCACGAGGTCCGCCGCGACGATGCGGTGCTTCCCCTGACGCGCACCGAGTTCGACCTGCTGGTCGCCTTGTCTGCAGCACCCCACCGCGCGCTCTCCCGCCGGCAGCTCATCGACGCCGTCTGGGACACATCCTGGGTCGGCGATGAACGGATCGTCGACGTCCACATCGGCCACCTGCGGCGCAAGCTCGGTGAAGAGCCCGACGGTGGCGGCCTCATCGAGACCGTCCGCGGCGTCGGCTATCGCATGGTGCTCCGATGAGGCTGCGCAACTCCGGCCTGGTCACCCGCCTGTTCGCCACGCAGCTGATCGTGGTGGCGGCAAGCCTGCTCGGCGCGGTGGCAGTCGCCACCCTGGCCGGGCCCCCGCTGTTCCACGAACACCTGGAAATGGCCGGCATCCCGGGGGGATCCTCGGAACTGTTCCATGTCGAGCAGGCCTACCGCGACGCGAACCTGATCACCCTGGCGGTGGCATTGGGCTCCGGTCTGGCCTGCGCGCTCCTGGCCAGCTTCCTGCTCTCCCGCACGATCCGCACCCCGCTGGAACAGCTCACCGCTGGGGCAGCCGAAGTCGCCCGTGGCAACTACAATGTGCGCGTCCCGGTGGTCGGCGCCGGCGTCGAACTCGACTCCCTGGCCCGAGCGTTCAGCACGATGGCCGACCAGCTGACCCGCACCGAGGAGACGCGGCAACGCATCCTGTCCGACCTCGCCCACGAGATGAGCACACCGGTCTCGGTCATCTCCGTCTACCTCGAGGGGCTGCAGGACCAGGTCGTCGAGTGGAACCCCACCACCCACGCCGTGATGGCCGAACAGCTGGCACGCCTGACACGCCTTGTCGAAGACATCGACGATGTCTCCCGCGCTGAGGAAGGCCGCATCGACCTCGACCCCGCTCCCGTACCCATCGCCGACCTGCTCGACAGCACTGCTGCCGCAGTCCAGGAGAGCTACACAGCCAAGGGCGTGACCCTCACCACCACAGCCGACCCCCGAGCCGGCACCGTGATCGCCGACCGGCAACGGTTGGCACAAGTCCTCGACAACCTCCTGTCGAACGCCCTGCGCCACACTCCACCCGGGGGAACCGTCTCCCTCACCGCCACCAACACCCGCGACACCGTGCTCATCCGCGTCACCGACACCGGCGACGGCATGACCGCCGACCAGCTCACCCACATCTTCGAACGCTTCTACCGCGGCGACACCGCCCGCGATCGCGACCACGGCGGCTCCGGCATCGGCCTGACGATCTCCCATGCCCTCATCGCAGCCCACGGCGGCACCCTCACCGCCTCCTCCGCCGGCCCCGGACACGGCTCCGAGTTCACCATCGAACTGCCCCGCACCCCCGGAAAGGCCTACCCGTGAGAACAAACACCTCTACTCACATACCCCATGGGGGTATATTCGGGTTGTTGGAGGCTCTCTCCACCTCTCCGAGCCCACTAGTCAGGAGCACATCATGACCGCATCCTCCCGCCAGCTGCCCCTCGCATCGACAGGCTGTGCCTGCTGCGCACCAGCCGACACCGCCACTACAAACGCAACTGGCAACAGTGCGGAGCCGACCTCTACGGTCACACTCGCTGTGGAAGGGCTGACCTGCCAGGGCTGCGCTTCGCGAGTAACCCAGGCCGTACACGCACTGGATGCGAACGCCCAGGTGGACGTCACGCTGGTGCCCCACGGCCGGTCCACCGTCACGGTGACCAGCAGCGCACCGGTGGACACGGCGGCGCTGCAATCGGCGCTTGCCGCGGCCGGATACCCCGGAACAGAAGCCTGATCGGCTACCCATCCCCTGAATGTGAAGGACAACGATGAGCAATCCGGAGCACCACCACCATCACCACGACGATCACCTCGACGCGGGCAGCCACGGACAGGCGATGCCGCAGGGCCACGGCCACTCCGCCCTCGATGAAGGCCCGGCACCGGCCCACGGTGGTCATGCCGGGCACGACCATGACGCGCATGCAGGCCACGGGGAGCACGCCGGGCACAGCGTTGCGATGTTCCGGAACCGGTTCTGGGTCAGCCTGATCCTGTCGGTGCCGGTCGTCATCTTCAGCCACATGGTCGCCGACCTGCTCGGCTACCAGGTGCCCGAGTTCTTCGGCTCGGCCTGGATCGCCCCGGTGCTGGGCACCGTCATCTACGTCTACGGCGGCACGCCCTTCCTCAAGGGCGGGCTCAATGAGCTGAAATCACGGCAGCCGGGGATGATGCTGCTGATCGCGATGGCCATCACAGTGGCCTTCGTCTCTTCCTGGGCCACCAGCCTGGGCATCGGCGACTTCATGCTCGACTTCTGGTGGGAGCTGGCGCTGCTGGTCGCCATCATGCTGTTGGGGCACTGGCTGGAGATGCGGGCACTCGGTGCGGCATCCGGTGCCCTTGACGCGCTGGCTGAGATGCTGCCCGACGAGGCGGAGAAGGTCACCGAGTCCGGGATCGTCACCGTCCCGATCGCCGAACTGCAGACGGGTGACACGGTGCTGGTTCGGTCCGGGGCCCGGGTGCCTGCCGACGGCCGCGTCATCGACGGGCACGCCGAGTTCGATGAGTCGATGATCACTGGTGAGTCCAAACCTGTCCCGCGTGAGCTCGGTGACAAGATCGTGGCCGGCACCGTCGCCACGGACAACGCGGTGCGTCTAACCGTGGAAGCCACCGGCGGCGAGACTGCCCTGGCCGGCATTCAGCGGATGGTCGCTGACGCGCAGGCATCGTCGTCGCGGGCGCAGGCGCTGGCCGATCGTGCCGCAGCGCTGCTGTTCTGGTTCGCGTTGGGGGCCGGCATCATCACTGCGCTCATCTGGACGCTGCTGGGCGCGCCCGACCAGGCCGTCATCCGCACCGTCACAGTGCTGATCATCGCCTGCCCGCACGCACTCGGACTGGCAATTCCGCTGGTGATCTCTATCTCGACTGAGAAGGCCGCCCGGTCAGGCCTGCTCATCAAGAACCGGCTCGCGCTGGAGCGGATGCGCTCGATCGATATCGCGCTGTTCGACAAGACCGGCACTCTCACGCAGGGCGCGCACGCAGTCACCGGGACCGCGCATGTGTCAGGAATCAGCGAAGGCCGCGTGCTGGCGCTGGCCGCCGCCACCGAGGCCAACAGCGAACACCCGGTGGCACGGGCGATCACCGCAGCGGCAGCCGAAAACCCGGAAGCGGCCTCGGCGCGCCTGCAGGCCAGCGAGTTCACCACCGCCGCCGGTCGCGGGGTCCGCGCCATCGTCGATGGTTCCGAGATCACCGTGGGCGGTCCCAACATGCTGCGCGACTACGGACTGGAATCACCAGCCGAGATCGCAGCCGACGTCGCGGAATGGACCCAGCGCGGCGCCAGCGTCCTGCACATCGTCCAGGACCGGACAATCATCGGGGCGGTCGCCCTGGAGGACCAGGTGCGGCCGGAATCCCGAGCCGCAGTCCACGCCCTGCAGGGACGCGGTGTGAAGGTCGCGCTCATCACCGGCGACGCGCAGCAGGTCGCCGACGCCGTCGGCCGCGACCTCGGCATCGACGAGGTCTTCGCCGAAGTGCTCCCGCAGGACAAGGACTCCGCCGTCATCGACCTGCAGAACAGGGGACTGTCGGTGGCGATGGTCGGCGACGGCGTCAACGACGCCCCCGCCCTCGCCCGTGCCGACGTCGGCATCGCCATCGGGGCCGGCACCGACGTGGCGATGGAATCGGCCGGGGTCGTACTGGCCAGCGACGACCCGCGAGCAGTGCTGTCGATGATCGACCTGTCCCGGGCCAGCTACCGCAAGATGATCCAGAACCTGGCCTGGGCGACCGGCTACAACGTCCTCGCCGTCCCGCTGGCCGCCGGAGTCCTGGCCCCCATCGGGTTCGTCTTGTCCCCGGCAGTCGGTGCCATCCTGATGTCGCTGTCGACGATCGTCGTCGCGCTCAACGCCCAGCTGCTGCGCCGCACCGAACTCAACCTGGCCCGGCTGGCACCAACCCCGACTGAGACGTCCCGACCAGAAACCGTCCACCACCAAGGAACGGTCACATCATGAAGCACATACCACTAGCAGTTGCGGCAGCCGTCGCCGGCACGCTGATCCTCTCGGCATGCGCCGGGAACGCCGACCCCGCCGGCACAGGGGAAGATCCCGCCCCTGAGACCTCGGTCGCCACCGACACCGCCGGCTCCGAAGGAGAGATCTCCGAGGAGCACAACGACGCCGACGTGATGTTCGCGCAGATGATGATCCCGCACCATCAGCAGGCCGTCGAGATGAGCGAGACCCTGTTGGCCAAGGATGACATCCCGCAGAACGTCGCCGACTTCGCCCAGGGCGTGATCGACGCGCAGGGGCCTGAGATCGACCGGATGAACGCCATGCTCGAAGCCTGGGGCCAGGAGCCCATGGGCGATAGTGACATGGGTGAGATGGGCGGTCACGGCGGCATGAGCGGGATGATGAGCGAAGACGACATGCAGCAGCTCGAAGACGCCACCGGCACGGAGGCCGCGAAGCTGTACCTGGAACAGATGGACAGACACCACGAGGGTGCCGTCGAAATGGCCGAACAGCAGGTCGCCGACGGGCAGAACCCGCAGGCGAAAGCCCTGGCCGAGCAGGTCATCGAAGACCAGGAAGCAGAGATCCAGGAGATGAAGACGATGCTCGACGAACTCTGACCACCCGGTGACGAGCCGACCGGGAGTCACGCCAGCGCACCACCTCGAAAGGAATGAGCCTGGACACCAAGATCAAAGTCGCGGTGAACGGGTACGGGGTCATCGGCAAACGCGTCGCCGACGCCGTCCGGGCCCAAGACGACATGGCACTCATCGGCGTCAGCGACATCACCGCCGATTACCGGGTCGCGGCCGCCGCCGCGCGTGACATCCCCGTCTTCGCCTCCACCTCCGAGGCTTATCAGGAGATGCGCGCCTCTGGGCATGCCGTGGCGGGTGAACTGCCTGACCTGCTCGATCAGGTTGATGTCGTCGTGGACAGCACCCCGGCCAAGGTCGGGGCCGGAAACCTTGACCTCTACCGGGCGCATGGAGTGAAGCCCGTGTTTCAGGGCGGGGAGAAGCACGATCTGACGGGACATTCCTTCGTGGCTCATGCCAACTACAGCTCCGCCCGCGGCCGCGACACCACCCGGGTCGTCTCGTGCAACACCACCGCGACCGTGCGCACCCTCACCGCGCTGAAGAACGTCGGGCTGCTGTCGAAGGCGCGCGGGGTGCTCATCCGACGCGCCACCGACCCCTGGGAGTCCGACCACTCCGGGATCATGAACACGATCGTCCCCGAGGGACGCATTCCCAGCCACCAGGGACCCGACGCCCAGTCGGTGGTCCCTGACCTCGACGTCGTCACCATGGCAGCGAAAGGGGCCCATACCCAGAACCACCTGCACTACTGGACGATCGAGCTCACCCGCCCCGTCGAGAAGGCCGAGGTCCTCGAGGCGTTCCGGACGGTGCCCAGGATCGCGGTCGTCCGCCGCTCCGATGGCATCGTGGCGGTCAACAGCACCGCCGAGCTGATGCAGGACCTCGGCAGGCCCCGCGGGGACATGTACGAGGTCGCAGTCTGGGAAGACCTCCTCACCGTGGACGGCACCGAACTGTTCTGCACGTACACGGTCGACAACCAGGCCATCGTGACCCCGGAGAACATCGACGCCATCCGCGCCCTGGTCGGTCCGGTCGAGGACGGTGACGAATCCATTCACCGCACCGACACAGCGCTGGGGGTCCGCCGCGATTTCGTGAAATCACTAGCCCGCGACTGAGTATCACGAGCCGACAGAGAGATGCGATGGCTGCCGGGAGCGACCATGCTCCCGGCAGCCATCGGCTTATCCACCCCGACAAGGTGCGTCAGGTGCCTGAGGCAGCCACGATCGACGCAATCGCTCCATCCAGTGCAGCGTCGAACTCTGCATCGCTCTGCCCGGCGGTCAGCGCTTCCGTCAGGGCGCGGGAGAAACTGGCGATCATCCCCGGGTTGCGGGCCAGGCGAGTGTTGGCTTCCGCGCGGGAATAGCCGCCCGACAGCGCCAGCACCCGCACCACCCGGGGATGGTCCACGAACTCACGGTAGTGATCATCACGCTCCGGCAGGCTCAGTTTGAGGATGACCGGCTGATCCTCGCCGAGCCCGTCGAGCTCTTCCCGGATGGCAGTGCGCAACTGGTTCTCGGCCCCGGCCTTGTCGGGGGAGTGGATGTCGACCTCGGGCTCCACGATGGGCACCAACCCGAACCGCAGGATCTGCCGCGCGATGGTGAACTGCTGGGCGACGACGGCATCTAGCCCACCTCCGGGCGCCTTGATGACCGAGCGCATCTTCGTGCCGAACATGCGCCTGCCCACCGCGCGGGTCAGCAGGGCGTCCAGCTCGGGGATGGGCTTCATGACCTGGGCACCGTGGGTCTGCGCTGCCAGTCCCTTGTCGATCTTGAGGAACGGCACGATTCCCTTCACCTCCCACAGGTACTCACCCGTCGGACGCCCGTCGATCTCCCGGTCCATCGTGTCTTCGAACAGGATCGACCCCAGGATGCGCTCATCGTCGAACGCCGGACTGGTGATGATACGGGCGCGCATCCGGTGCACCAGATCGAACATCTCCGCCGGGCTGGAACAGGAATCCTCGCTGATCCCGTAGAGCCTCAGCGCCTGCGGCGTGCTGCCCCCGCTCTGATCCAACGCCGCGATGAAACCGGCTCTTCGCAATCGAGGGTGTAGTCAAGGTCTGAATCCGCTGAGGTCGGAGTAGTAGAGGGAAGTCCGGGTCCAAGAGTGCCTCCAACGTCGTGATCAACTGGTGCGACGCGGAAACGACCGGGCCGCCACAGGCATCAGAGCAGGGCACACCGACCAGGAGCCAGTGCCTGATCCGCCATCGGACCATCTGTTCGTATCGACTCACGCTAGCAGTGTCTGTGAAGCGCTTACTTGATCTGCGTCAAAGACCAGGTCCTTCGAACCCTGTAGCGTGAAGGTGTCGGCAAGGACACCGGCCCTGCGGCACCAGCCACAGGGCCCTGATTCGAAAAGGGGATCACCACCATGACCACCAACACTCCCACCACCACGCACACGCTGCTGCGCGCCGAGGGTTTCTCCTGCCCTTCCTGTGTGAAGAAGATCGAGAAGCAGGTTGGTCGCCTGAAGGGTGTCGAGAACGTGAAGGTTCACTTCGCGTCGGCCCGCATCGAAGTTGATCACGACGAGTCCACGACGTCCGTTGATGACATCGTCGCCGCTGTCGCCAAGGCCGGCTACACGGCCACCCCTTCAGCGTTCTAACCCACCGTTCGGCCGGTCCAACAGCTCCGCAGGGACCGGCCGAACTCTTGTCCCATTTTCCAGCTCATCCCACTTTTCGCAGAAGGGTAGCCTCATTGTGAACAGGCTCCAGAAGTGGGTCCACGGCAACTGGTCCGTCCCCATCGTGTCCGGCGTGCTGATCGTCATCTCGTTCGGCCTGCAGCACATTGCCGGGGGCACATGGAATACCGTCCTCACTCCGCAGTGGTGGCTGGACGCCGGGGCTCACGCTACCCATTCGGCCGGCGTCTTCACCCTCGCCGATGCCTTCATGATCGCCGGTGCGGTCGTTGCCGGCTACAACATCGTCGTCAAGGCCATCAACGCTCTCATGACCAAGCACATCGGCATTGATCTGCTGGTCTCTATCGCTGCCATCGGCGCGGTCATCATTGGCAACTTCTGGGAAGCCGCTGCCGTTACCTTCCTGTTCGCTGTCGGCCACGCCCTCGAGGCGGCCACCATGAACAAGACTCGGTCGGCGCTGGCCGAACTCGTCGCCGTCGCCCCGGATACCGCCGTGGTGATGCGTGAGGGCGAGCAGCAGGAGGTGCCTGCCCACCTGGTGAAGATGGGCGAGATCGTGCTGGTGAAGAACGGGGCCAAGGTCCCGGTGGACGGCCAGGTCGTGGCCGGCACCGGCGCGCTGGACGAGGCGTCCATCACCGGCGAATCGATTCCGGTCGAGAAATCTAAAACGGACCAGGTCTTCGCGGGCACCATCTCGCGCGGAGGTTTCCTACAGGTGCTGGCCACCGGGATCGGCGCGGACACTACTCTGGCTCGCATCATCCACCGGGTGGAAGAGGCTCAGGACGCCAAGGCGAAGACCCAGGCGTTCATCGACCGCTTCTCCACGTGGTATACGCCTGTGGTGATGGTTCTCGCTCTCGTGGCCGGGCTGATCACTCAGGACGTCGTGCTGGCCCTGACTCTGCTGGTCATCGGCTGCCCGGGCGCACTGGTGATCTCGATCCCGGTCGCGATCGTCGCTGGCATCGGCCGTTCGGCCCGTAACGGCATCCTGATCAAGGGCGGAGAGTACCTTGAGACCGCTGCCAAGATCTCGGCCGTCGCTGTGGACAAGACCGGAACTCTCACCGAGGGCCGGCCGCAGCTGACCGACATCGTGGTCCTGGACCCGGCGTATGACCGCACGGACGTCCTGCGCTGGGCGGCTGCCGCCGAGGCCGGCTCGGAGCACCCGCTGGCCCGTCCGATTCTCGACTCCGCCAAGGAGGAGGGTGTGGGTCCCGAGGGCATCCCCGGTACTGTCACTCCGGTGCCCGGCAAGGGCATCGTGTCCGAGGTTGCGGGTCAACAGGTGCTGATCGGCAATGCTCCGCTGTTGGTCGAGTACGGGATCACCGGCGGCAGTGGTGCGCCCGAACGTGCGGCAGAGGCTGCTGAGCAGCTGGCAGCTCAGGGCAAGACTCCGATGATCGTGGCTGTCGGTGGCATTGTGATCGGTGTCGTCGCCGTGGCCGACAAGATCCGCGAGGATGCGCCCGAAATGGTCAAGCGCCTGCACGAGGCAGGTGTGGAAAAGGTCGTCATGCTCACCGGCGACACACGACTGGTGGCCGAGGCCATCGGTTCCAAGACCGGGATCGATGAGATCCACGCGTCGATGCTGCCCGAGGACAAGCTGGATGCGGTCGCAGAGCTGCAGAAGCGGGGGCATACGGTCGCGATGGTCGGCGACGGGGTCAATGATGCCCCGGCCCTGGCGACTGCGAACATCGGCGTGGCGATGGGTGCGGCCGGTTCGGCCGTGGCCGTGGAGACCGCGGACATCGCGCTGATGGGTGACAACCTGCTCAAACTCCCGGAATCCATCAGCGTGGCCAAGCGGACCGTGTCCGTGATGCGGCAGAACATCGCGATCGCCCTGGTCACCGTGGTGCTGTTGCTCGCGGGCGTCTTCGCCGGCGGTGTGACGATGTCGATTGGCATGCTGGTCCACGAGGGTTCCGTGCTAGTCGTGATCGCCAACGCGATGCGACTGATGCGCAACGCCCAGGACGCCACCGCTATGGCCAAGGAGGTGCGCGCCCCATCGCGAGCAGCGCAGGCTGACACTGACTCAGCGACCTAGAAGGCCAACACCTGACCGATCCGCCGGACGGCGGGACCCTCAGTCCCGCCGCTGGGCAACTGGCCATCGAGGTCAGGGCGGCCGGCGTCAACCCGGCCGACTGGAAGATCCGCGAGGGCCAGCTGGGACGGAGGTGGCCGCTGCCGGCTCCGATGGGCCGTGAGGCCGCCGGGGTAGTCACGGCTATCGGTGAGGGCGTTGCGGGTTTCGCCGTGGGCGACGAGGTCCACGGTGCCGTGGCATACGGACACGGCGGGCTGGCCGAACACACCGTCCTCGACGCAGCGAACACTGTCGTCAAGCCTGAGGAGATCTCCTGGGCCGACGCGGCCACCCTCCCGGTTGCCGGGGCCACCGCCTACGACGTCACCCACCAGATCGAGCTTGAGCCCGGACAGATCCTGCTGATCATCGGCGCCGGCGGCGGTGTGGGCCGGATGGCCGCTCAGATCGGCACAGTCCACGAGTTCAGGGTCCTCGGGATCGCCAGTGCTAACAAGAGGGAGACCGTCGAAACCACCGGGGCCGAGTTCATCGAAGCCGGCAGCGACACCGCCGACCGGGTGCGCGCGATCGCTCCGGACGGCGTCGATCTCATTGTGGATCTTGTCGGCGGGGAAGCGCTGCATGCGGTCGCTGTCATCGTCAAAGACCCGTCCCGCATCATCACGACGGCAGACCCCGATACCGCGCGCCAGCTCGGCGGGGCGTCCGTGGAGCGGACCGGCGAGGCGCTGGCCAAGATCACCGATGTCGTGAAGTACGAGGTCGTCGATCCCCACGTCACCGCCCGCTTCAGCCTGGAGGACGCCGGGAAGGCCCTGGCCGTCGTCGAGGCCGGCCACACCGAGGGCAAAGTCATCGTCGAACCTTAAACGGCCTGAAGGCATTTTCCCCGGTCAGAGGGTCATTCGAGAGATTCTTCGTGACACGGGTTTCGATTTCCGTGTCACGAGACGCCCCGATTAGGGGGTTCTGGAGCCATCCAGAACGCCTCGGCACGCGCCTCACGAGCACGGCCGTCGAGACCCCCGAGACCTCCTCGCAGGAGACGGTCCAGGGCGTGTTGCGGAGCTGCTCGGAGATGCGCCTGAACTCTTCGGCGACGCTCACGATGCCGCACCCCCGAACAGGGAGGCGAGGCGACGGCACTGCTCATCGGTCAACGGGGAGCGCTCGCCACGATCCGCTCGACCGCAGCCTCGACATCGGCAAACGTGGGCTCCGCCGGTTCGATGGGGACGACCAGAGCGGAGAGGTCCTCGCGGCGGACCTTGATGAGATTGCCGATCTTGGCGGCAGCCAGCTCCCCGCGCTTGATGCGCTGACGCAGCGTCCAATGGGAGCCGTAGCCGAGTTCGACTACTTCGGTGAGGGTGAGCCACTCCCGCTCGGGGAGGGGCCGACGGACAGGTTGACGGTCGTGAATGGGCTGTGACGCCACGGTGGCCTCGCTGATGCGCAAGCGAATGCACACAGCACGTCCCGGCTCAGGCCAATCCGGAATCTGCCTCCACCGTCAGGGAGGCTCACCGCCTGCCACGCAGATCAGCTCGCGGCTGCTCGGTCACCAACCGAGGGTCTGCGCCTCCGCCCGTGTGCTCCATGAGCGGCACCTCCCAGTCCAGCGAGGATCGCCACGAATCAACAGGCTGCGTTCGCCGGATCATCGCGCACCGGTCGCCACTCACGCCGCCAGGAGTCGGTCCGTCATCACCAGGTGATTCCTGAAGGCGCGGAGTTCGACACATGCCCCCTTAGCTCCACAGAGACAAGGCCCTCACCAGGGAAAACCCTGGTGAGGGCCTTTCGCATGTGCAGATCTGCGGTGAGTGCGAGGTCGGTGGCGGATTCCCGGTGGGAAAGTGCCACCGACCTCGCACTCGACGAGCGGGAGCCGGTCGGTCAGCCCGCGGCACGCCCCTGGAGGGCGGACTCGACGAGATTGCTGCCCGCCAGAGCCGCACCGGACTCCAGTGCCGCGGCCCAGGCCTCCGTGTCGGTGACGGCGGCCCAGTTCGAGTTCAGCACGGCCATGAGCGTCGTGTGGACCGTCCGCGCGTCGACGGCACCGGCGTCGTTCGCGATGCTGATCGCGCCGGTGGCGTCGGAGAGCACCTCGGTCGCGAATCCCAGCTGTTCGGCGTCCGCCGCCGAGGCGAGCACGCAGTTGTTCGTCATGAAGCCTGCGAGCGTCACGGTGTCGATCCCCTGCTCCCGCAACCAGGTGGCGACGTCCGTGTCGGCGTAGACGGAGCCCTTCTCCTTGACGACGGACTTCCACGCGTCCGTGCGGCGCTCGACCACCTCGGGGTGCAGTTCGAAGCCGGGAGCCGTGGGGTCGAAGACCGGTGCACCTTCGCCGATCCTGTGCTGGACGGCGATCACCGGGATGCCTGCGGCATTCGCGGCGTCGATCGTCCGGGTGATGCGGGGCAGGGATTCGGTATGTGGCGGGTACTGGATCTCCAGTGGGCCGTCGACGTAGTCCTGCTGGATGTCGACGAGGACGAGGGCACGGTTCGGGGTCGTCATCACAGGTCCACGACCTCGAATTCCAGGAGGTCGGCACCGGTGGCGACGGGCTTCTTCGGTCCGTCCTCTCCCTCGGGGCGGGCGTGGGCGGCCCTGGCGCCGTTGTTCCGCCAGGCCTGGAAGGACTCCTCGTCCGCCCACTGGGTCACGACGAAGTACCGCGACTCACCGGCGGTCGGGCGCAGCAACTGGAACCCCTCGAAACCGGGCTCCTGGTCGACGGCGTGCTTCCGGGCGGCGAAGCGGGCCTCCAGTTCGGGGCCGATGTTCTCGGGGACGGTGATGGCGTTGATCTTCACGACTGACATGGGGCCAGCCTACGACCGGGTCGGTGCTTCGGCACCCTTCATTCGGCGAGCGCCTCGCGCAGTTCCACCCGGCCGCGGACCCCGAGCTTGCGGTACACGGACGAGAGCTGGTTCGTCACGGTGTTCACGGAGACCCCGCGATGCTCCGATATCTCCTTCGTCGACCACCGGGCCGCGGCGAGTTCGGCCACGGCGAGCTCGGATTCCGTGAGCGCCGTCGTGTCCGTCTTCTCCGTGGTGGACGTCCACAGGGGGAGCCCTGCGTGGTCGTGCGCCAGTCGGTCCGCCCGGACACCTGCGGTCCGCCGGCGGTCGTTCCCGATACCGGGTGCAGTGGAAGGACCGCCGAGCGCTCTCCACGTATCGGCCGCCGTGGAGATCAGCCCCCTCTCCTCCGCCTCTTCCGCCACCGACCGCAACGCACGGACATCGGTGTCCCCGACCGCGCGGGCGTGCCGGACGAACAGGTCGAGCAGACCACCGCCCCCGGCCTCGGCCGCGGAGAGGAGGAGATCGAGTGCCTCCGCCGACTCACCTACACCGTCACCCGCCGCGCTCCGAACTCTCACAGCGCTCTGCGTTCTCACCGCGCAATGGGCGGTCATGCCGGCGAGGAAGGGGTGGTGCGCCTCCTGCAGAGTCCGGGCGGTGTCGAGGAGTGTCCGGACGGCCGTCGTCCGCCCGCCGGACCTGTTCTCCGACCAGGCTCGCAGCCAGCCACTCATCATGAGGACCTTCGGGTCCGCCGAGGCGCCTGTGGGCAGAGCATCGAACACCGCCCTCGCCTCGGACTCCCGCCCCACCGCCACGAGTGCGGCCCCGCGCGCGGCGAGGGCTGCGGGGAGGATCCCTGCGGTGTCCCGCCAGTCCAGGTGGTCGACGGCGGAGGTGAGGAACTCCAGGGCCCGATCGGCTCCGGCGGACAACAGTTCGAGGAATCCCCGGGCGTACTCCCAGGTCCCGAGGGACTCCGGGACCTCCTGGCGGGCGCGATCGATCGCCGCGTCGAGGTGGCGGGCAGTGGCGATCGCGTCGCCGCCGTAGGACAGCGCCATGCTCTCGGCGAGGCCGACGAGGGTCGGTCCGCCGGGCACCGTCGCGAGGTCCGCCGGCCCGAGTGTACGGAGTGCCGGGAGGAGCTCGACGGTCGATCGGACAGGGCCGTTCACCACCCCGGCCATCGCACCCGTGACGAGGAGGAATGCGTCGTAGGGGTGGGTGGAGGGCGCCTCGGCGGGGTCGGGGAGGTGCACGGCGGCACCGGCCGTGGGCACCATGCCGAGCACCGTCCTCCACCGCACGAGCGCGGCGTGCAGGAGTGCCACCTCGTGGGGAGCGGAGACGCGACCGAGGGCGGCGCCGAGCGCCTCGACGGCACCGGCGGGATCCCGGTGTCCCACGCCGCGGTGCTGGGCGAGGGTGAGGGCGAGAACCGCGCGGTCGGATCCGCAGTCCGGCCCTTCCGACCCATCTGCCCCGATCACCTGCGCAGCGTGTGTCAGATGGGTGTCGGCCTCCGCGACGAGTCCCTCGGCGGAGGCCGTGGACGCCGCGACGAGGAGCCCGGGGACCGAGTCCGGATCGTCCTGCAGAGCTGCCCGTGCCGCTCGGAGGGCGAGCCGGTGGTCGCCGATGTGGCGTGCGTGTTCGGCCAGTGCGAGGCCGGCCGAGGCAGACACCGCGAGACCGTGGTCGAGGGCGAGGACGGTGGCCCGGTGACCGGCGGTGGGGACGTCCGACGCAGCGCGGTGGAGCACCTCGACGACGCGTCCCACCAGCCGCTTCCAGGTCGCCGCGGTCGACCGTGCGCGGAGTGCCTGTTCGGTGAGGGGGTGCCCCGACCGTACCCAGTCGCCATCGAGCTCGAATGCGGGGATCCGCAGGAGATCCTCGGCGATGTCCGGTGTGAGGGCATCGACGGGCAGGGCCCCGGCGATCGCGACCATCGTCGCCGCATCGACCAGCGCGGTCGAGGCGCCCTCGAAGGGGGCGGCGATCACCTGTGCCAGACGCGGGGTGAGGACAGGGGAGTCGACGAGCTCCCACCCGTGCGGGGTCTCCAGGAGCGCACCGAACGTGGCCGAACCGCGGACGATCTCCCTCGCCACCAGGGGATTTCCTGCACTCGTCGTGGTGATCGTGGCGGCTGCCGCCGGGGTCAACCGCCCACCCGCCTCGGCTTCGGCAAGGGTGATGATCGTCGCGTCGTCGAGCGGAGGGATGCGCACCTCGACGAGGTCACCGGAGTCGTAGAGACCGACGAGCGGGGTGGGGAGGTCCGTGACGGACCGGGTGGTGAGGACCGCGGGGATCCGCGCGGTCCCGGTGAGGTGGGCGAGGACGGCCAGGGATGACGGGTCGAGGAGGTCGGCGTCGTCGATGAGGAGGACCACGCCTGAACGCCTGCGGACGAAGTGGTCGACGATTGCTGCGGGGGACCCGTCCCCGGCGGAGAGGTCGGCGAAGATCCCGAGTGGGATCCCCTCGGCCAGTGAACGTCCGTGTCGCACCCGGGCGTCGATCCCGCGCTCGGTGAGGGACGCCGCGAGGGACCGCAGCGTATGCGTCTTGCCCGCACCCTGGGGCCCGGTGAGGGCGACGGAACCGCCTTGGATGATCCGGGTGAGCAGGTCGGCGTGGAGATCAGCGGCCGTAGGGGCGCTCGGGACATGTCGGGCGTGCATAGTGATGTTCCTACTATTCCCCTCCTGTGACCCACAACATACGGTTCCGAAATGTCATCCGAACGAGACCGAACGGTCGTCGGGTGGCGGTCCACGTGTGTCGAGAGTTGGGTCTGCAGATGCGTACACGCCGGTTCCCCGTGTGGAGTGGAGCTGCCGGAGCCCTTGCTGCGGCGTTCGTCCTGAGCTCCTGCGGTGGCCCCACCCCGGACACGGAACCCACGGAGGACGCCGTGGTGGTCGACGTGACCCCCACGACCTCCCCCTCTCCGGAGGCCGGTGCGGGCAACCCCTTCGTCCAGGACCTCCTCGTCTACGACGACCTGCGCACGATCGACTCCGAGGGGGAACTCCACCACCACTGGGTGGCGATCGTCACCCATCTCGACGGCATGGTCGACCGGGCGGACGCGATCGAGCTCGCGCCGGGGCTGACCTTCGCCCCCGTGCCCGAGGTGGGGGCGAAGGTGTTCGATCGGGACGGTGACCGGAGGGACGACGCCGAGGCGGTCGTCGGGCTCGTCGAGGACGAGGCGGGGGCCACTTTCGGGGTCCTCTCCACGGTGGAGGCCGAAGGTGAGCGGCAGCTGGGCTCCGGGGACCAGGCCTTCTTCGACATGAGTTTCGTGGGCGACACGATCGGTCTCGGTGACGTGGTGAGTGCCGACTTCACGCTCGTGCAGCTCCTGCCCACCGGGGACGCGACCGAGGAGGACCTCGACGCCGTCGCGCTCGCCGCCCACCGGGCCGCGGACGAACAGGTGACCTACACGGCGACCGAGGACGGGGACGACGTCGTCCTCCCGGACGTGATGGGGCGGATTGTCGCGGGGTCCGAAGGGCCGTCCATGCCGATGAAGGCGCAGGACACACTGGCGGAGATGTTCGACTTCGACATCAAGGACTGCGGATCGCGGATCATCCGGAACCGGAACACTCTCGGATGCCTCAAGGACTACTTCGACCGGAGCGGAGACGCCGCGCAGAACTTCGCGGATCAACTCGACGAACAGTTGGATCCGGACCCGATCCCGACGTGGACGCCCCCTCCACCTCCACCACCACCACCGCTGCCACCGCCCCCGCCGCCCTGCACCCAGCCTCCCTGCGGGCGTGGCAACGGCGACCCGTGGGTGACGACCTTCGACGGTCACCCCTATGGCATGCACGCGGTGGGAGAACTCGTGTTCGCCCGCCACCCGGGGGACGGGGTGGAGGTGCAGATCCGGACCCATGCCGTGAACGAGGACGTCTCCATGATCGACCGGGTGGCCGTGGCCGTCGGTGATTCCCGCGTGCACGTCGGGATCGACGACCTGGTGATCGACGGGAACAGCCACGAGATCCCCGGAGCCGCCGTCGAGGCGACCGGTGAGGGCTTCACCCTCGTCCACCGGGAACGCGTCACCGCGGTCGACACCGACCACGGACACCGCATCTGGATCCAGCGGGGTGTCCGGGAGCAACTCACCGTCGTCGTCGCGCCGGCGGGCGCCGACGGCGCGTGGGAGGGACTACTGGGGGACGCGAACGGCGTGGTCGAGGACGACCTACGGGGCGCCTCGGGAGCAGAGTACCCACTCGATCTCGACTTCGCGACGATGTACGAGGAGTTCGTGCCCGAGTGGCGGGTGACGGACGGATCGAGCCTGTTCGACTACGGGCCGGGGGAGTCGACGGCGACGTTCACGGACCTCGCGTTCCCGGCCGCACCCTTCGGGATCGACGACCTGGACCCGGGAGCCCGGGCCCGGGCGGAGGCGGTCTGTGCCGCCGTCGGGATCGAGGAAGAGCCGGCACTCACCCAGTGCATCATCGACTTAGCCCTCACAGACGAGCTCGACTTCGTCGAGGCCGCGCTCGTGGGCGACCGCGTGGACGGGGTCGTGCAGGGCCGGATCGAGGTGGACGTCGCTTCGGACGGTGACGCGGACAGTGCGGGGTCGGACGGCGCCGACGAGACGGCCGAGGACGATCCGTGGGCACTGAGCGGGGAGAACGTCCTCGGGGTCCATGCGACCTCCGGCACCGCGATCGTCGAGTGCACACCGCCGAGCGCTGAACTGCTCGCGAATCTGGAGTCGTCGACCTCCGTGCGCGGTGACGGGGTCTACGCCACGTACTCCGGGGTCTGTGCGGCGGCCCTCCATGCCGGGGTCATCGAGGCCGACCACGGCGGCGTCGTCGAGGTCCGCGGCCAGGGGCCGGGACCGGACGGCTACCCGGCCGTCGACCGCAACGGTGTGCGCGGTGGCTCCACGTACGACGACTACCCGTGGGCGTTCACCGTCGTCCGGCTCGATTGATTCGCACGACCGGATCGCACGACGCACAAGCCATTCGACTTCACCATCCACACGACCTCACGACAGGACCATCATGGACTTCTCATTCCGTCAGACCTTTTCCCTGCTCGCCCGGACAACACCTTTCCTCATGTACCGCGCCCTCGTGTACCTGGTGATCGGTGCCGCGTGGATCGTCGTCACCGCGATCGGCGCCGGGATCGGGGCGATGCTCGGTGTCATCGGGGGATCCGCGGGAACGGGCGCGACGATCGGCGGGTTCCTGGGCTTCCTCCTGTGCGCCGGGATCCTCGCCTTCGCGCGGCGCTACCTGCTGTACATGGTCAAGGCGGCACACATCGCGGTGCTCGTCGAGGTGGTGGACGGCAGACCCCTGCCCGACGGCAAGGGCCAGGTGGCCTACGGCAAGGACGCGGTGAAGGAACGCTTCACCGAGACCTCCGTCCTGTTCGCCGTCGACCAGGCGATCACCGGGATCCTCCGACGGTTCAATCGGATGGTCGTCCGGGTGGCGGACTTCCTACCGATCCCGGGCCTGGAGAACCTCGCGAAGATCGCGAACGCCATCATCAACACGTCCGTCACGTACGTCGACGAGGCGGTCCTCGCCCACAACCTGCGGGTGCGGTCGCAGAACCCTTGGGAGACGAGCCGGCAGGGAATCATCCTGTACGCGCAGAACTACACGCGGTTCCTCAAGAACGCCGTGAAGCTCACCTTCGGGGTGTGGGGCCTCACGATCCTCGTCTTCCTCGTCGTGCTCGTCCCGATCGCGCTCCTCATCTGGGTGCTGCCCTTCGAGGGCGGGATCGTGGCACTCCTGTTCTCGCTCACGGTCGCGTGGTTGATCCGGGCGACGGTGATCGAGCCCTTCGCCGTCACGGCGATGCTGCAGGCGTGGAACTCGATCACCGCCGACCAGGTGCCGAACCCCGAATGGGAGTCCCGTCTGACCCAGGTGAGCGACGCCTTCGGGAACATGGTCCAGAAGGCCCGCGGGTGGGTGTCGCAGCGGAGGGGTGCGGGGGAGACCGCGGCCTGAGTGCCCGCGGCGGGGTGCCGGGGTTCGGGCGGCGTGGGACTCAGCTCAGCCGAGCAGCCCGGACAGGCGCCCGCGGATGATCTCCTCGGCGTCGGCGACGATCCGGGTGACGAGTTCGTGGGCGGTCGGGACGTCGTGAATGAGGCCCTGGACGAGCCCGACGGTCCACTGGCCGCCCTCGATGTCGCCCTCCTCGAAGACCTTCCGGCCGCGCGCACCGGCGACGAGGTGCTGGATGTCCTCGAACTTGCCGCCCTTGTCCAAGATCTCGACGGCTTCCATCGCCGGGGCGTTCTTGCGGACGCGGGCGGTGTTCCGCAGCGGCCGGAAGTTGAGGATCGTGTCGAGTTCGGTGCCGTCGACGATCGCCTGCTTGACGTTCTCGTGGACGGGCGCCTCCGCGGTGGCGAGGAATCGGGAGCCCATGTTGATGCCGTCGGCACCGAGCGCCAGGGCGGCGGCGAGACCGCGGCCGTCCCCGAAGCCGCCGGAGGCGATGAACGGGATCGACAGCTTGTCCGCGGCCGCCGGGATGAGCACGAGGCCGGGCACGTCGTCCTCGCCCGGGTGGCCGGCGCACTCGAAGCCGTCGATGCTCACCGCGTCGACCCCGACCTTCTCGGCCTTGACGGCGTGGCGGACCGAGGTGCACTTGTGCACGACCTTCACCCCGGCGGCCTTGAACTGCTCCATGAAGGGTTCCGGATTGCGGCCGGCGGTCTCGATGATGCGGATTCCCTCGTCGACCGCGACGTCCACGTACTCGTCGTAGGGGACCGGGTTGATGGTCGGCAGGATCGTGAGATTGACGCCGAAGGGCTTGTCGGTGAGCTCCCGCGTCTTCCGGATCTCCGTCCGGAGGTCCTCCGGGGTGGGCTGGGTGAGGGCGGTGAGGATGCCCAGCCCACCGGCCGCGGAGACCGCGGCGGCGAGCGGTGCGCGGCCCACCCACTGCATGCCGCCCTGGACGATGGGGTGCTCGATGCCGAGCAGTTCGGTGAAACGGGTGTTGAGCACGGGAGCCTCCTGCTGTGCGGGGATGCCGGGCGCTTCGTCGCGCCGGGAACGGTCCGGGCACACGGCGGTCCCGGATGCGTCCCCACGCTATGAGGCGGCTGTCAAACACGCAAATGTAACGGTCGATCAGTTTAGTCGGGGATCCGAGTTTTCGATCTCCGTAGGGCTGCCGCCGGGGTGGGCTGGCGTAGCCTGTCAGCTGTTGGAAGACGTGCGAGATCCGCTCACGGAAGCGCACGTTCTCCGGCAGCTGACGTGTGGAACAGGTTCGCGCGACTCCCGCTCACGTACCTTCGTGCCCGAGGCGCCCGCTGACTTCCGGCACTCACGCCGGGAGTCCGTTGGGCCGACCAACGATGCGCATCCGGGTCGTCGGCACTGCATGCATTCGGAGCTGTGGCCTCGGCACTCAGGCCGCGGTGGGGTCGAGAATGTCGACCCCCATGGAGGAGAAGTCGCGGACGTTCTGTGTCACGACGGTCAGGCCGTGGGCGAGTGCCGTGGCTGCGATGAGGCAGTCGAAATGAGGCTTCGGGTCCGGGGACATGAGGCGGGCCGCACGGACGGCGACCTCGTCGTCCACCGGCAGGATCTTCCCGTCGAACACGGACCGGACCTGACCGTCGAGCCAATCGCGGAGGAACCGACCAGATGCCGTGTCCCGTCGCTCGACGCGCCGTACTCCCCGCTCCAGTTCGAGGAGCACGATCGCGCTCGTCGCCACGGTGTCGACATCTTGGTCCATCATCCACTCGGTCACGCGGGGCTTGCGCCGGTTCCGGGAGTCCGACAGGACGTTCGTGTCGATCAGATACTTCACAGCTCGAGGTCCCGTTCAAGTTCGATGCTGCGATCGTCCAGTTCCAAGGGAATGTCGGTCCCTTCTGTCATCAGTAGTGCGGTGCCGATCTTCCTCCGTGTTGGGCCGGAAGGGGTCAGGCGGTCGTATTCGGCGGCTGTCATCACGACGAGCGAAGGCTTTCCGTGCTCGGTGACGGTCACAGGGCCGTCCTGGGCGGCACGTTTCACCGCACTCGGGTTCCGATTGAAATCACGGCCGCTGAAGGTTTGAGGTGTCGCGGTCATGTGGCACCCTTCGTCCGAGTGAATGGAACTACAGTAGTTACTTTCAGGATACTCCTCGGCAGTGCCCGTCGAAACACCTTGCCTGGTGACACTGGACTGACGCGGACGTCCTGGGCCTTCGCGCAGGGACCTCAGTGAGGGTGATCAGGTGTGATCGGCGGGGTCCCGTTCGTGGCGGAGGAGGTCGCCGGGCTGGCAGTCGAGGGCCCGGCAGAGCGCGTCGAGGGTGGTGAACCGGACGGCCTTGGCGCGGCCGTTCTTGAGGACGGCCAGGTTGGCCGGGGTGATCCCCACCTTCTTCGCGAGCTCGCCGACGGACATCTTGCGGCGGGCGAGCATGACGTCGATGTCGACGACGATCGCCATCAGATGACCTCCGCGCGTTCGGACTTCATCGCGACGGCCTGGGCGAGGAGGGCGCGGATGACGAGGACGATGAGGGCGACGCCCAGGACGGCCAGGCCTGCGATCCCGACGAGGAGGACGGCGCCCGGGGCGATCTCCGTCGGGGCGAGGACGGCGCCGAGGATCCACAGCAGCGCGGTCGCGACGAGCAGCGCACCGATGATCCGGTGGACGTGGCGGAACGAGGCCCGCGTGAAGACGGTGGACCGGGCGACGAGGGTGAGCAGACGCCAGGTGCCGTGGAGGACGACCTCGACGCAGGCGAGTCCGGCGATCACGACGGTGAGGACCAGGAGGACGAAGGGGAGGCCGTCACCGGCTTCGTCGTCGAACACGGCGAGGCCGGTGACGGGGAAAGTGAGACCGATGCCCTGGAGAAGGGCGACCGCCTGTAGGCCGACGGCGCACAGGCCGAGGGCCACGAGCAGTGCGCGGGTGAGGGTGATGACGGGTCGGGTCATGGACGGGCCTCTCGAAAGACAGTGAGAAACTATCGAAAAACGATAGTCGATCGCTCCTGTGAGGCGGCTGGGAGGGCTTGAGATGTATGTCCGAGGCCGTGAGTAGCGTTCGTGTCCTGATGGGGGCGGGTTGGCTGTCTGAAGAGTAGTATCAGTACCGGTATCACTATGCACTGGAGCAAGCATGAGCGAGGAGCACTACTCGTACCGGGTTCGGTGGTCGCCCGAGGACGCCGGTTTCGTCGGGACGGTCGTCGAGTTCCCCTCGCTGTCGTGGATCGACGAGACGCAGAGGGGTGCATTCGACGGTATTCGCACACTCGTCGGCGAGGTGTTGGCCGATATGCAGGCCAACGGTGAAGAGCCGCCTGCCGCTCTGGCGGACCGTCAGTACTCGGGGCGATTCGTCGTCCGGGTTCCACCGGAGCTCCACCGTCGGCTCGCACTCGATGCCGCGGAGCAGGGTGTGTCACTGAACAGGTTGGTCGCGTCCCGCGTCGCTCTCGGGTGATGTGATCGTCGTGCCGGCCCGGGGACTGTCCGGGGAGGCGTCGGAGGGGGAGCCGTCGCCGGGGTTCTCGTCGGAGGTATCGGTCAACAGGTCACCCACGGACTCCGCGAACTCGCGACGGTCCTCGTAGACGGTGTGGGCGGTCTGCTGGTCGCCGAGTCCGGCGGCGATCGACTCGGTGACCTGGGACAGTGCCATGAGGGTGACGGCGGACATCGCGGCGGCACCCTCCTGTGGGTCGACCCCCTCCCGGATGTCCTGGAGGTACTCGGTGTGCAGGTCGTAGGCGTCCTGCAGGTGTTCGGCGGCGTCGCTGAGTCCGGACATCGTGTCCTCCAGGGGTCGTTCGGGCGTCGTCCCTCCCGGCACGGCACGAGCCGACGCGCGGTATGGCCGTGTGGAAAGGTGACCTGGACCATACACGGGCATGGTCAGGCCTGCCAGTCCGGGCGCCTCGGCTGCGGTATCGGGGGGAGTACCCCCGTGCACCCGTGTGTGGGCACCACAGACCCGGGTGGGTGCCGATTCCTAGGCTTCTTGGCAGAAGCCTCGGCTGACACCTGACGAGGGCGTGCCACGGGTCCCGACGACACCGGTCGTCAAGGGCACGCGCACCGCCCGGGAACGAGAAGAATGAGCGTCCACAGCTCCATCGCACCACCCATGACGACCGGGACGAAGCCCACGCGCAAGCGCGAGTCCGGGACGGCCGCCAGCGAGTTCACGGCCCTGGCCAAGGAGGTCCGCGACGCCGGTCTGCTCCGGCGCCGCTACGGCTACTACTGGACCAAGTTCGCCGGTCTGCTCGCCGCGCTCGGTGCCACCGTCGCGGTGTTCGTGTACCTCGGCGACACGTGGTGGCAGCTGATCACGGCCGTCGTGTTCACCGTCGTCCTCGCACAGATCGCCTTCCTCGGCCACGATGCCGCGCACCGGCAGATCTTCCGGTCGGGGAAGTGGAACGACTGGGCCAGCCTCGTGCTCGCCAACCTGTTCGTCGGCATGAGCTACGGGTGGTGGCAGAGCAAGCACACCCGTCACCACGCGAACCCGAACAAGCTGGGCCGCGACCCCGACATCGAACTCCCGGTCCTCTCGGTCACCGAGGAGGCCGCCGAGGCGCGCGTCGGTCGCATCCCGCGCTGGATCAGCGGCAACCAGGGTCTGCTCTTCTTCCCGCTGCTCCTCCTCGAAGGTCTGGAACTGCACGTCTCCGCGTTCCGCCGGGTCTTCAGCAAGGAGCCGGTCAAGCGCCGGGTCTGGGAGATCTCCTTCCTCCTCGTGCGTCACGCGGTCCTGCTGGGTCTCGTCTTCTGGGTGCTCTCGCCCGGCATCGCCTTCGCGTTCCTCGGGGTGCACCTCGGTCTGTTCGGCCTCTACCTGGGCATGTCCTTCGCGCCGAACCACAAGGGGATGCCGATGATCCCGCGTGACGCGAAGCTCGACTTCATGCACCGTCAGGTCCTCACCAGCCGGAACATCCGTGGCGGACGGTTCGTCGACACCGCGATGGGCGGGCTCAACTATCAGATCGAGCACCACCTGTTCCCGTCGATGCCGCGTCCGCACCTGCGCGAGGCGGCCCGGATGATCTCCGAGTACTGCCGTAAGCACGACGTGCCGTACACCGAGACCGGCCTCGTCGAGTCCTACGTCATCATCGTCAAGTACCTCAACCGGGTCGGCCTGGGGGAGCGGGACATCTGGACCTGCCCACTCGTCGCCCAGCAGCGGTACATCACGAGCTGAGACGGGCAGGAGCAGGCCTCGGCCGCTCGTCGTCCGTCACGCGTGACCGCGCACGGGTGGTGCCGACCGCGCATTCGAACGGCCCCGTGGGATCTCTCCCACTGGGCCGTTCGGCGTGTGTGGCGGGCGAGGGCTCGGTGGGTGGCGGACTGCAGGGCGCCTCGGCCGCGGAGTGCCGTCAGCCCGGCGCGACGGGGGCGGCCGTCTCGGGTTCGCGGAAGGCGACGGCCTTCGTGTCCGCGCGTTGGGCCAGGATCCCCGCCACGACGACGATCGTGACCCCGAGGACCTGGAAGACCGTCGGGACCTGGAGGAGGACGGCGAGTCCGAGCAGCGCCCCGAAGGCCGGTTCGAGCGCCATGAGCGTGCCGAAGGCCAGGGGTGACATCCGGCGCAGCGCCACCATCTCGAGGGCGTAGGGGAGGACCGGCAGCAGCAGCGCGAGCCCCGCGGCGACGAGGAGGACGTGCAGATCGATCCCGCCCCAGGCCTGCGGGACGCCGAGGACGGCGGTGACGACGGCCGCCACCGGGACGGTGAGTGCCAGGCCGCTCAGCCCCTCGAACCGTGCACCGACCTTCTCGGTGAGGTGGACGTAGAAGCCCCACCCGACAGCGGCCAGGGCCGCGAGACCGACCCCGACGGGATCGAAGCTGCCCGTCCACGGCCGGGAGAGCAGCACGACGCCGAGGAGCGCCAGCGCCGGCCACAGGAAGGCACGGGGCCGCCTGGCGTGGAGGGCCGCGACCGTGAGCGGACCGAGGAACTCGATCGACACCGCCGTACCCAGGGGGATCCGGGCGATCGCGGCGAGGAACGCGATCGTCTGTACCGCCGTCGCGATCCCGAGCACCCCGACGAGCAGGAGGTCCCGGCGGGACAGGCGTCGGAGGAACCGGAGCGTCGGCCGGGCGAGGACGAGGAACACGAGGGCCCCGAAGGACAGGCGCAACCAAGCGGTCCCGCCCGCGCCGATCCGGTCCATGAGTCCCACCGACAACGAGGCACCCAACTGCACCGAGAACATCGCCCCGACGGCCATGATCCACCCGGGCACGCCGACGGCGAGGCCGCGGGCCGCGGGTGCGAGGAGCGGGGCGGTCACGTCAAGCACCTTCCGGGGAGGGCACCTCGGCGGCGAGGAGGCGGGTGGCGACGGCGAGCCCGTCGGGGCCGGCAGGGAGGTGGGCGAGGAGGAGGTCGCCGGCGGTCCGGAGTGCCTCGTCGTCGAGCGGGCCGAGCGCGTCGAGGATGAACACCGCGCGGACGGTGTCCTCGGTGAGGCGGGTGCGGACTCCCTGGCGCCAGTTCCAGCGGCGGCAGGTGACGGCACGGTCGTCGCGCCAGACGATCTCGCCCGGCTCCGGGTGGTCCGTCACCGTCGAGCCTGCGGCAGCCGTGTCGAAGTCCTCGTCCCCGGTCGCGACGACGAGGTGCGGGGAGCCCGCGTAGGCGTCGAGGTCCTCGCCGCCCAGGGGCAGACCGTGCGTGACGCAGACGGCGTTGTACACGTCGGTGAGCTTGTTGACCCGCGGCAGACCGTCCCCTGCGGCCCGGCGGAGGAGGGCCTCCAGGCTGTTGCGGAACTTCTGCGGTTTCGCACCGAAGCCCTTGTAGGCGGCGCGCCAGGCGGCGACATGGGGGTGCTCGGCGACGGGGGTGTCGGCGAGGGTCCCGGTTGCGTGCGCCTCGGCGGCGCGGAGGAGGGCCTCGGACTCGGCGTCGCTCGCGGCCGGGGCGAGCCCGTCGACGGCGACGAGGAGGGCGCGGTAGTCGGGATGGGCGGCGAACACCTCGGGCGCGACCGAGGCGCCTGCGAGGAAGTCCTCCAGTCGGGTGACGCGGGGGTGTGCGGTGTTCATGGGGTGTCCTTGTCCGTGGGGGAGGTTCGGCGTTCGGGCGGGGTGCAGTGCTGGTGGGGACAGGTCAGCTCGGGTCGGGCGGTGTGGCGCCGATGCCCGGTTCGAAGACGGCGAGAGTGAAGTGCGTGGGGGTGTCGGTCGGGTTCGCGTAGGTGTGGGGGACGTCGCCGGGGGTGCTCAGCGCGTCGCCGGGACCGAGCGTGACCTCCTGGTCCCCGGCGCGGAAGACGAGGGAACCGGAATGGACACGGAGGGCCTCCTGGGTGCCGGGGGAGTGCGCCTCGGACGCGTGGTCCTCGTCGGGGGCGAGCGTCCAGTCCCAGAGTTCGAGGACGTCGGGCGGACGGGTGCCGGCCATGAGCAGACCGCGGCCTCCGGAGGGCCCGGACCACAGTTCGGCGCCGTCACCGGCCCGGACGACGTCGACGGGGAGCGGGTCGGGTGGTCGGACCATGTCCGGCAGGCCGATGCCGAGCGCGGAGCTCAGGCGCAGGAGGGTCTCGAGGCTCGGGTTCGTCGCGCCTTTCTCGACGTTGACGAGCATGCGGCGGCTCACCCCGGTGGCCTCGGCGAGGCGGTCGAGCGTCCACCCCTGCTCGGTGCGGGCGGTGCGGACCCGGCTGCCGATGAGAGCGGTGAGGGTCGTCGTGTCCGAGCGTGTCGTGTCGTTCTCCACGGGAGTGCACTGTAGTGCACTGAAAGTGCAATGAAAAGTGTGGGCGACGGCGGTGGGTCGGAGTGGTCGGGGAGCGGGTACGGCGTGGGTTCGCACGGGTGCGAGCAAGATGTCGCGCGACGTGGCAGATGTCTCGTCATCACGGGTGACTACGAGACAAGAGTCCTGCGATTCGACATCTCCCTCGTAATCCTGGGGTCGCGCGTGCTTGGATGTCTCCATGAGGGCAACCGACGAGGACGTCGACCAGTACATCTCCGAGAACGCACACGCCGAGGGCTTCCGTGAACTCGACGTCCTCGTCCGGGGATCCCTGCCACCGGACGCACCCCGGGTGCTCTGGCGGGGAACGCTGTGGGGCGGCACCGAACAGTCGATCATCGGTTATGGGCAGGTGGTCCAGCCGCGTTCCGACGGGTCCGAGGTCGAGTGGTTCCTCGTCGGGCTCGCGCGGCAGAAGCGGGGTTTCAGCCTCTACGTGAACGCCGTGGTCGACGGCGCCTACATCGGACAGCACTACGCGGAACGCCTCCAGGTGCCGGGGGCTGCGAAGGTGCGGATCGGCGCGGCGAGCATCGGATTCAGCCGGCCGGGAGCGATCGACCAGGACGTCCTACGGGAGATGCTCGCCCATGCCGGCCGGATCGCTGCGGGCTCGCCCGATGGGATCGACACCGACGGGGCCTCCACCGAACCGGTCCCGAAGTCCGAATCCACCGCCACCGAGGCGCCCGTCCCGTCCGAGATCGAGGACCTCCTGTCCCGGGTGAAGCCGAAGAAACGGGTGCGCGACGCCCGGACCCTCATCGACCTGTACCGTCGGGTCACCGGTCTGGAGCCCGCGCTCCACGGCACGATCATCGGGTTCGGCACCTACCACTACCGGTACGAGTCCGGGCGGGAAGGTGAAGCTCCGGCGGCGGCCTTCGCCCCGCGTGCCAATGCGTCGACGCTGTATCTGACCGACGGCGTCATCGCGCACACCGACCTGCTCGACCGCCTGGGTCCGCACGAGGGGAAAGTGGGTTGTGTGTACATCAAGGACCTCACACAGGTGGATCTCGCAGTCCTGGAGGAGATCGTCACGGAGTCGTTCCGCGCCCTGACCGGTCAGGACACCTGGACGACCCGCGCCCGCGACGGCGCCTGACGGCGAGGCCGTGGGCACATGCCGGCCCGCCGCGAGAACCGTGAAAGCCCCGTTCCGGATGTCCGGGACGGGGCCTTCTGGCTGGAGCGAACGACGGGATTCGAACCCGCGACCGCTTGCTTGGGAAGCAAGAGCTCTACCAACTGAGCTACGTTCGCGTGTGGTGCGCGTTCAGTGTATTCCCACCTGCGGCGACGTCCAAATCGGAGTCCGGTCCGGGCTCGGACCCCGCCGCCGAGGCGTCCCACCGAGGGCACCCGCCCGCCTCCCGAGCCTCGACACCGTCCCTTCCCGGAGTCCCGCCCCGGCAGTATTCGACTCCGCCCCAGCCCCGGAACCCCACCGCACCGATATCGTCCACGACCCCCGATATGTGCCGACATATCGGGGGTCGTGGACGATATCGGGGCGGTTCCGGTCCAGGACAGGGCGCCTCGGCGGCAGTGGACTCAGCGGTGGGGTGCCGGGGCTCGGGCGGCGTCCAACGCCGTTCAGTCCTCGTAGGTCAGTGGCTCGTCCAGGTGGCCCTTGCCGGAGTAGGTGCCGCCGTCGACCCCGAGTACCCCGTCGAGCACGACGTTCGCGATCCGCGGGCCGGCCCCGGTCATCTGCACGAGCGTGATGTGGTCACAGGAGCCCTCGGGGTCGGCGGTCGTCCAACCGTCACCGGTCGAGGACAGGCGGATGTGGTCGCGGCCGTCGATGACCCCGCGCCGGTAGTTGTGGCAGTGTCCGGCGAACATGGTGAAGTCCCGCTCGCCGAGAGCCGCACTGAACCGCAGGTAGGCGGCGTTCTCCCGGTCCTGCCAGACCGGCATGTGCATGAGGACGACGGTGTGCGAGACGTCCGGGTTCTCGGCCACGACCCGCTCGAAGAACGCGATCTGCTCCTCACCGAAGGCCGCCGGCATGGGGCCGTCCATCTGCTCGCCGTGACCGTTCTCGGCCAGGTATGCGCGCGCGTCACCGTCGAGGCCGGCGCGCATGTCGCCCAGCAGCTTCGCGAGGTCCTCCTCGCTGATGCCCATCTCCGCGGGCGTCTTGGGCGGATCCTGCGTGTCGAGCACGACGAACAGCACGTTCCAGTACGTGAACGCGTAGTGCAGGGCGCCGTGGCGGCGCAGCCACTCGGCCTGCATGGTCGGGTTCGAGACGTCGTGGTTGCCCGGCACCCGGAACAACGGCACGTCGAGTTCGTCGGTGATCGCGTCGAAGTCGTCCCATTGGCGGCGGATCTCCGTCTCGTCCTGCGTGTACCCCTCGATGCAGTCGCCGATCTGCACGGCGAAGTCGGGGCGGAACAGGTTCGTCACCTCGATACCGCGCTGGAACACGCCGGTGCGGGCGAACCCGGTGCGGTCGGACAACAGGGCGAAGGTGAACTCGGCCGGCCGGAACGGCGCGGTCGAGAGGTCGGTGTAGGGAACGCGGGCGGGCTCCTCGGCGGCGTCCGCTGCGCCGGAATCGGCCCGCGGGACCATGACGAGGAAGTCCTCGTTCTCGGTGGCCGGGACGGGGACGACGGCAGGTGCGGCGCCCGGGGCGTCGAGGGCGGGGGCGGTGTCGGCGGTGTTCATGGCGACCTTCCGGTGAGGGATGCGTGACGCCGGTGACGCTGGAGGCCCACCGTGAGCGGGAAGAGTATTCCGGATGACGACCGGAACAGGAAACAGAAATTCCCGGCGCTGCCGAGGCGCCCTGCACTCACCGAGAACCCGCTCCTCACTCCGCGGCGATCCACTCCCACAGATAGCTGGGCCGACCGCGACCCTGGGCGCGGGGGACGAGCGTGTCCGTCTGCCGGACCCAGTGCGAGTTCTTGATGACGCGCTTGAGGTTCGCCACGTCGATGTGCGCCGGATCGTCCCCGGTCGCCGCGGCCAATTGCCGCTCGACGGCCGCAGCGTCCCGACTGGAGAAGGTGGGCCCGAACAGCGCCTCGGTGACCGCCCGGTCCTTCCACGTCCAGGTCCGCAGCCGCCGCAGCACCGCCGCGACGATCCCCGCGTGGTCGAAGGGGAGCGCCGGCAGGTCCGTGACCGGGACCCACTGTCCGGTGGCCGCGACGCCGAGGCGCCCCGCCCCCACGACACCGAGCTTCGTGATCGAGATGGTGGGCCCACGGGGATCACGCCCCGGATCGTCGAACACCCCTGCGTCCTGCAGCATGACCGCGTCCGGGTCGTCCACGCCGGCCTTGACGGACAGGGCGCGGTGAGCCGCCTCGACGGAGCGTTCCCTCCCGAGCAACACGCCGGGGAGAGCGAGTTCTCCCCGGTGGGGCTCGTGCTGGCGGGGAGCGAGGAGGACGTGGAGCGCCTCCTCGGCGTAGGCGACCGCGACGACGTCGATGGACACGAGCGGCTGCTGCCACCCGTCCGGGGCGACGACGTCCCCTCCGGCGTCCGGGTGGGTGTCCGCGTCGGGTGCGGTCGGGGGAGTCGAGGGCGAATCGGACATGCCCCCGATGCTACCGGCCGGCCGCTTCGGGCCGCCCTTCACCGTCTCTCTCGATCACTGTGCGGAGAGGGTCACTGTGCGGCGAGGACCGCGCGGACCTCGGCGAAGGACTGGAACCGCACGAACCGGCCGTCCTCCCAGACCGGCTGCAGCTCGGAGGCCGTCTCCTGCTCCGGGCTCGCCTGCTCGACGAGCTCCAGCCGCCCGTCGTCCCCGCGGAGGACGGCCAG
Organism: Brevibacterium litoralis; assembly: GCF_040212315.1. Lineage (NCBI taxonomy): Bacteria > Bacillati > Actinomycetota > Actinomycetes > Micrococcales > Brevibacteriaceae > Brevibacterium > Brevibacterium litoralis. The sequence continues at coordinate 170,555 of NZ_JBDIUY010000026.1, forward strand.
CCGTCCGGCCGCCGAACGCTTGGTGCCGTTGTCGGTCACCGGGTCCTTGCGGAGTGCCCGGCCCACGCCGTCGACCTCCGCCCAGGTTGCCTTGACGGCCGATCCGAAGGTGTCACGGGTGACGTACTGGTAGGTGAAGGAACCGATGCCGAGCACCACGTTCGTCGAGGCGAACCCCTTGGCGCCCAACCGCTCGATGATCGCCGCGGCCCGCTCGAGGGTGATCGAGTCCCCGTAGATCGCGCCGATGTGCTCGTCGAGCATCCGGTACCCCTGCGCGGACATGGTCCCACCGAAGGTCTCCCACAGCAGTGCGATGACGCCCTTCTCCTCCGGGGTCGTCCCGGCGCCGAACTCCCGGACGGTGCCGCACAGGATGTCGACGGGGTCACCGGAGTCCGGTCGGATGACGAGCTTGCCGTCCCGGCCCATGATCCGGTCGTACAGCGCCGGCAGGTGCGCGGTGAGGACGGTCCACAGGTCCCAGGTGTCCGACACGATCGAGAGGATTCCGGTCGGGTAGGTGTCGAGCAGCCGGGCGTAGGTCGCCTGCTCGTCCTCCCGGCCACCGGCGCACATGACCGAGTGCTCCGTCGCGGGCACACTGCCGGCGAGCATGCCGTTGGCTCCGGGCCGCGCCAGGTCCAGGGTGTCCGCGGCAGGGTAGAACCGCGTGATCCAGTCGAGGGCCGGCAGGGCGTCGGTTCCGAGGAAGCTCAGCAGGTGGCCCGCCCCGCTCGCCGCGGCCGAGGCGAGCGAGGTCTGCCCCCGCGAGCTGAAGTCGTGCCCCTGGAACTCGACCCCGGCCGTCGAGCCGGTGGTCCGCAGGGCCGCCGCATCGAGGAGCGCGCGGTACTCCGCGGCGATCGTCGCCGTCGTCGAGGCGTGCCACACGCTCGCCGACAGTGCCGATTCGACGTAGTTGACCAGCCAGAAGAACTCC
>NZ_JBDIUY010000027.1:0-1725 GCF_040212315.1 Brevibacterium litoralis
TCGAGGAGCGCGCGGTACTCCGCGGCGATCGTCGCCGTCGTCGAGGCGTGCCACACGCTCGCCGACAGTGCCGATTCGACGTAGTTGACCAGCCAGAAGAACTCCGGTTCGGTGTTCTCCACCGTGAAACTCGGCACCCGCAGCGGCACCCGGGTGCCCTCCGGGACGGCGCAGAACCGCAGCGGCAGGTACCCCTTCCGGTGCAGGGCCCGGATGTGCGAGGCGTCGACCGAGCCCGGTCCGAGGTATCCATTCATCGTCTCGGTGTAGAGCTCGACCACCTCGTCCTCGTCGGCCGCGAAGAAGGGCACGAAGGCATCGGTGAGGATCTCCTGGAGGAAGGCCTGCAACCCGAAGTGCACGACCGAGTCGACGCCCGGCAGCCGCGAGGACCGGTTGGTCCAGTTCGAGTACACGCGGGTCGTGTTCGGCGGGTACTGCTTCACGTGGCCGATCTTGTAGCCGTCGGTGAGCAGCAGCGGTGCGATGGGGGAGGGGGCGGTGGTGCGCATGGGGGTCTTCTTCCGGGTGTTCGTGGTCATCACGGTGCGGTCGGTGTTCACAGCGCGGTCGAACATCACAGCGCCTCCTGGATCAGAACGGGCAGGATCGGGTGGACGGTGGCGCCGACCTCGGGGTTGCGGAAGCCGGGGTGGGAGTCGGTCGTGTGGACAGTGCCGAAATGCTCGCGCAGTCGCCCGGCCCGGCCCGAGAACACCCCGTGGGTGACCCACAGGTCCAGACGGTCGGGGCCGAGCCCGGTCGCCTCGGCGAGGCCGGCGAAGGTGCCACCGCCGTCGCAGATGTCGTCGACGACCAGGAACCGGCCGGTCTCCGGCAGCGCCTCGCACTCGAACCCGGAGAGCCGTCCCGTCGCGAAGTCCCGGGTCTTCCGGGCGCGGTACAGCGGGACTCCCAGGTGGCGGGCCGTCTCGGAGGCGCGGGCCACGGCACCGGCGTCCGGGGCGATGACCCCGGCGTACCTGCTCGTCCGGGTACCGTCCGTGGCCCCGTCACCGAGGAACCTGTCCACCAGCCGCGCCGCCGGGTAGGCGACCAGGCCGTCGACGAGCGCCGGCATCACCGTCGAGTGCGGATCGAGGGCGATCACCCGGTCGGCACCGACCGCGTCGATGAGGCGGGCGTAGACTCCGGCGCCGAACGGCCGGCCCCGGTCCATCCGCGCGCCCGGCAGGTAGGGCACGGCGAGCGTGACCCGGTGGCCGCGCTGCTGCTGGAGGTCGGTCCACATCGCTGCGCGGACGAACTCGTTCGCATCCGTCCCGCGGACGACGACCAGGAATCCCTGCTCCTCGGGCTCGGCCGTGTCGCGCACGTGCTCCTCACCGGCGGGGAAGTGCATGGGAGTGTCGGTGCTCGGGACGATCCCTCCGGCCGCGTGCCGGGCGTAGAACTCGATCATCGTGCCCACCTCTCGTCTCTGGTCGTTGTGACTAGTAGATGCGATGACTCAATGGTTGCACACACTAATAGTCAATGCAACCCCTGAATCGTCGACTGGGCGCTCCCTCCCGTCGAGTGGGCGCTCCGTCACGTTGACTGGGCACAAAGACGCCGTCGAGGCGCCCTGCACGTGTGATGTCACGCTTGGGTTCTAACGGTCGTTGCAACACTCTCCATCCGAGAGGTTGCAACGACCGTGCCGTATTCACCTTCCCAACGCCTCCACCTGACACAGCAACTCAAAGAACTCGTCGACACGAA
>NZ_JBDIUY010000028.1:0-213143 GCF_040212315.1 Brevibacterium litoralis
CGGCTCCGGTGACAACACCCCCCGGATCATGAATGACTGGGGGCAGACATCATGCCGGAGCCGGCTGGCTCCTACCCCTGATCATCGCTGATCAACGGGCCACGAAAAAGGTAACGGGGTGAGCGGTGAGTCGGCGGCGGGTGGGCAGCGGTGCCGTCCTGAGAGCTGTCGCAGGGGCCGTGGTCTGGCAGCGGGGCGGGATCGAGTCCACAGGAGATCCGGAATCTGCCCACGAGCGCGCTGCCGGGCAGCACTCGGACGGGACCCAAAGACACGAGGAAGTCGGAGTCAGGAGGCGGTCGGACTCGGGAGGAGTTCAGAGTCAGAAAGAGGTCGAACGCGAGAATTGGTCGGACGCGGGAAGAGGCCGGACGCGGGAGGAACTCAGAAGGGCGGGGATTCGTCGTCCCAGTACTGGGAGCGGCCCGCGTCGTCCGGCGGCGGACCCCACGACCAGTGCGGCAACCCTCGGACCCCGAACTCGGCATCGGCGTCGGCGCCGGCACTGGAAGTGGTGCCGGAGCTGGTGCCGGCATCATCGGCGGTGCGGGCCTGGTTGACGGTGCCGTCCGTGGACACACTCGCCCCGCCTACGGACCCACTCGTCCCGTCGGCCGGCCCCCTCGTGCCACCGACCACGTCACCACCCCGGCCAGTGGCAGAACCCGACCCGACCGTGGACGCACCCGTCGCCTCGTTCGCCCCGCCGGGACCGCGGGCGGACCCGCTCGCCCCGTCGAGGGACACACTCGTCCCCTCAACCCCGGCACCCGTCCCACCACCCGGCGACACGACAGTATCGGCGTCCGACTCGGGGTCCGACTCAGTTGCGGTGCCAGTGGCGAGGTCAGTGTCGGTAGTGGGGTCCGTACTGCTGGTGGGGTCAGCGTCTGTGTCGCTCTCGGGAACCGTGCCCTGCCCGGGGTTCTCGTCGTTGTCCGTGTCCAGGCCCAGGAAGTCGGGGCTGAGCATCTCAAACGCATGCCGGACCTCACCGGGATGCTCCGGCGGGAACACGTCTACACTCTGGGTGGTCCCGGCTGTCCTCGACAGGACCGCCAACCCCGGCGTCGCCGCCGTCACCCGCGTCCGAGGTGCCCTGTCCTCCTCGCAGAAGGTCCTCTCCTCCACGGAGAACGTCCCGTGCGCGGCGCGCCAGGAGGCGGGTCTTCTTGTCCGAGTTGTGTGAGGTCGTCATATCAGCCTTCTGGCATGATATTCGGTCGCGGTCTGGCGTGTTACCGGTTACACACTATGTCGAGAAGCAGGCGATTTCTCGGACCGGGTTCTTCACGCCCTCCACCAAGTCCACCGGTCCCGGCCCACCGATCGCGGGTCCAGGTCCACCGTGCCCACCCCTGGACCGCGGGCCGAGGTCAGCCGGCTACTGACCTCAGTCCTCCGGCGGAGGTGGCGGTACCGGTGCTCCGGCAGGAGGTGCGACCCGCGGGTAGGACCGTTGGGCGGCCGCCACGGCGGCGGGCACCTCGGCAGCGCCGACCCCGGCCACACCGGTGGAGCCACCGACACCCGCACCGGCCGCCGCACCGGCACCACCGACACCACCACCGACTCCCGCTGTGATCAGGGTGCCACCGGGGCCACGGGAGGGACTCGGGTCCCAGCCGGTGTCGACGACCTTCCTCTGGACGAGGATCGCCAGGAGCAGGAGGGCGAGCCCGATGAGGACGACGACGATGAGACCGAGGACGGCACCCATGCGCGCGCCGTAGCCGATGAGGATGCCGAACCAGCCGAAGTCCGCGTCGCCGAAGGTGGTGCCGGCGGCGCCGAGTTCCTCGCCGAGGACCTTGAGGAGGAAGGCCGGCAGGAAGGTGACGATGAGGCCGTTGACGAAGCCACCGGCCACGGCACCTCGGCGGCCACCGGTCGCGTTGCCGTAGACACCCGCGGCGCCGCCGGTGAAGAAGTGGGGCACGAGGCCGGGCAGGATGACGGCCAGGCCCCAGGCCGGGCCACCGAACACGACGAGCACGGCCATACCGAGGACACCGCCGACGAAACTGGAGATGAAGCCGATGAGCACGGCGTTCTGCGCGTAGGGGAAGACGATCGGGGCGTCGAGCGCCGGGATCGCACCGGGCACGACCTTCGAGGCGATGCCCTGGAAGGCCGGGACTAGCTCACCGAGGATGGTGCGGACACCGAAGAGGATGACCGCGACCGCGACACCGAACTGCAGGCCCTGCGTCACCGACATCATGAGGTAGTTGCCGACGTTCGCCGCAGGTGTTTCGAAGGCCGCGAAGGCCTGCTCCTGACCGACACGGATCAGCAGGGTGACCGCGAGGACGAGGTACATGAGCACCATCGACAGGGCGGTCGCGACCATGGAGTCGCGGAGGAAGCGCAGACCCTCGGGCAGCTTGAGTTCCTCGGTCGAGCGCGAGCCCTTGCCGACCAGACGTCCGACGGAGCCCGCCGCCACGTATCCGGCCGTGCCGAAGTGGCCGATGGCGATCGAGTCGTCGCCGGTGATCTTGCGGGTCCACGCGTGTCCGAGGGCCGGCAGGGACACCATGAGCACACCGAGCAGCAGTGCACCGACCACGACGACGAGCGGACCGGCCACGTTCGCCGTCGCGAGCACGATCGTGATGAGGGTGGCCATGAAGAGGATGTGGTGTCCGGTGAGGAACACATAACGCAGCGGCGTGAACCGAGCGAGCACGAGCGCGACGACGAACCCGAGGATCATGATGTACGCGGCCGTCGCACCGAAGGCGTCCTGGGCGATCGCAACGATCGCCTCGTTCGTGGGCACGACGCCCTGGGTACCGAGCGACCCTCGATCATCGTGCCCAGCGGCGCGAGGGAGGCGGTGACGAGCCCGGCACCGGCGCTCACGAGCAGGAAGCCGAGGACGGCCTTGAGCGCACCGCCGATCACCTGCCCCGAGGACTTGCGGAGAGCGATGAGACCGACGGCACAGATCATGCCGACCAGGAAGGCCGGGACGCTGAGGATCTCGTTGACGAGGAAGTTCGCCGTGGCGACCAACCAATTCATGACGGATCAGTCCTGTCTGATGATGGGACCCGCGGGTCCCGGAAGGTTCTGTGTGGGAGTGCGTGGAGCGTCAGAGTGCGTAGAGCCGGCGCAGGGCCGCGTCGATCTCGGCCTGCGAGGTGAAGTCCTCGATGACCTCGACGGGGACACCCACGTCGCCCAGGGTCTTCGCGATCTCCCCGGAGGTGAGGACGAAGTCCGCGTCGCCGGCCTTGCCGCGGGCCGAGATCGTGTCGGTCGCCTCGACCGTCACGTACTTTCCCCAGCCCCAGCGCTCGAAGACCTGCTCGAGGGTGTTCTTGAGGAACAGGCTGGTGCCCAGCCCGTTGCCGCACACCGTGTAGACGAAGTTCTTGCTCGCGACGACCGGCCCGGAGTACCCCGCCGCCGAGGCGCCCTGCCCGCCAGACTCTCCCGTTCCGGGGTCCGCCGGTGCAGTGCCCGGCGAAGCCGCCGGTGCGGTGTCCTGCGGAGCCGGGACCGCGGGCTCGAAGACCGCGAGGAGGTCTTCAGGAGTGGCCGCGGCGTCGAGTGCGGCCTTCTTCTCCTTGTCGGCGAGCACCTTGGCCAGGGCCGCCAGCGCCTTGCGGTGTGCGGTGTCGTCGACCGCCGCGAGGGCGAGGGTGACCGGGTCGTTCTTCGCGTGCCCGAACTCGACAGGAGCGGCGAGTCGGACGAGCGACATGCCCGTCCGGGTGACGGACTCGTCGGGGCGGGCGTGGGCGAAGGCGAAACCCGGGGCGATGACGATGTACGGACCGTTCTCGGTCACGTTGTCGATCATCTTCTGCGTGTAGGACTCCCCAGCGATGCCGCCGGAGACGAGGAGGGAACCGGCGGCGGTGATCGCCGCGGCCCATCCGGCGGCCGGGACGTCGAGCGCGACGGATTCCGGTCCCAGGAGTTCACTCAGCACGGACATGGTGTGCGAACGACCTTTCGGACTGTGCGTGGACGGTGCCCACCCGCCAGCCGTGTGCACAGCGGGGAGCGCGTCATGACGACATCACACTGGTTCACAGACACGAATCATCGATAGACCACCCAGGTGGCGTTCATCTCCGTCCCGAGGCGCGAGAAGGCCCTGGTGACGGCCTCGCGAGTGGAGGATGTCACCAGGGCCTTCGATCCGGTGGGAACGGTGGTTTCCCACCGGGACCGGTCATTCAGACAGTCGTTCAGGCAGTTGTTCGGTCCGCCGTACAGGCGGTCTTCTCGCGGACCTGACGTTGGATGCGCGCGAGCATGCCGCTCATCCCGTTGAGACGCAGCGGGCTCACCGACTCCGTGAGCGACAGACGCAACGGGAAGTCGGCGGGGACGGCGAGCACCTCGGCGGCGGGACGACCGTCCAGCCCCTCGGCGAGGATGCCGGCGAAGCCCCGGGTGGTGGGCGCCTCGGCGGGAGCGGAGAAGAACAGGCTCACGGTACGGGACTCGTCGTCGGCGACCTCGGTGACGAGGAAGATGGGCGACTGGCACTCCGGGACCGGCTCCAGCAGGTCGGGGTGCTCGGCGTAGCGCGGCGGAAGGTCCGGCAGTTCGTCACTGAACTCCAGCAGCAACTGGAGACGCTCGGACTGCGGCATGTCCGCGAAATCGTCGGCGATCTCCTGGAGGCCTGCCGGCAGCGGGGTGGTCGTCTCGCTCACTTCCGGGGCGCCTCCCCCGGCTCCTCGCCGCGGGCGATCGGCACGCGCACGGCGTTGCCCCATTCGGTCCAGGAGCCGTCGTAGTTGCGCACGTTCTCGTGGCCGAGCAGGTGGGTGAGGACGAACCACGTGTGACTGGAACGCTCACCGATCCGGCAGTAGGCGATGATGTCGTCGCCCGCCTGCAGGCCCTTCTCGCCCTCGTAGATGGCACGCAGTTCCTCGACGGGCTTGAATGTGCCGTCCTCGTTGGCCGCGCGGGCCCACGGGACCGACTCCGCCGAGGGGATGTGGCCGCCGCGCAGCGCACCCTCCTCCGGGTAGTCGGGCATGTGAGTGCGCTCGCCGGTGTACTCGGCGGGACTGCGGACGTCGATGAGGGGACCCCTGCCCAGGTGGTCGAGGACGTCGGGCAGGAAGGCACGGATGCCCGCGTCGACACGCTCGACGACGGGGTACTCGGTGGACTCCGGCTGCGGGGTCTCGCGCGTGAGTTCCCGACCCTCGGCCTGCCACAGCGCACGGCCCCCGTCCATGAGGCGGACGTCCTCGTGACCGAACAGGGTGAAGACCCACAGGGCGTAGGCGGCCCACCAGTTGGACTTGTCGCCGTAGATGACGACGGTGTCCTCGCGACGGATACCCTTGCGGCTCATGAGCGCCGCGAAGCCCTCACCGTCGACGTAGTCGCGGGTGACGGGGTCGTTCAGCTCGGTGTGCCAGTCGATCTTCACGGCGCCGGGCACGTGGCCGGACTCGTAGAGGAGGACGTCCTCGTCGCTCTCGACGACGACGACCCCGGGGGTGTCCAGGTGGTCGGCGACCCACTGGGTCGTCACCAGCCGCGAGCCGGCGGCGTAGGCGTTGAACTTCTCGTTCGATTCGGGCGCGATGCTCATGGAAAAACCCTAACGCAGTGCGGCGTGACCGGTGACCCGTCAGAAGTCTCCGTCCACCACCGCGTCCGCCTCGTGGGACTCCAGTTCGGCGACGGCGAGGACGACGAGGGAGGCCGTCCAGGCCAGTGGTGCGACGGCGGCCGGGGACCCGTCGGCCAGCACCTTCTCCGGGAGCGCACCGTCGGGCGTGCGGTGATCGCGCAACCAGCGCAGGAGGTCACGGGCTCCGGCGGTGTCGCCGTTCGCCGCGCGCGTCCAGGCGAACAGGGCCGTCTGCGGTGTCCAACTGATCCCGTCCTTCTTCCACCCGGCGCCCGGGGCCAGTCCCCCGGCCGGACGGGCCATCTCGGCGGCGGCGAGGTCGAATGCCTCCGCCACCTCGCGCCGGGCGGTGGCATTTCCGGGCGCGACGGAGGTGTCGACCTCGGTCGGCTGGAAGGGCGGGAGGAGGAACGCGACCGCGGCGTCCCTCTCGGAGAACCACCGGTAACGGGTGTATCCGGCCGACCCGAAGTGCTCGTGGACCCGCGACTCGGCCGCGAGCGCCACCCGGTGCAGGTCGGCCGCGTCCGCGGTCCTGCCCGCCATCCGCGCCACGCCCGCGGCGGCGTACAGTCCGGCGAGCACCGGGGCCGCCGTCCCGAGGGTGCGCCGCATCTCCCGGACCTCCCAGTAATCCGAGGAGACCGGAGGCAGCGAGGCCCCGCCGTCGACCAGGCGCACGAGCGCGGAGGTGAGCCCCTCGACGAGGACGCCGAGGCGGTCGAGGACCTCGGCGCGCGAGAGCACACCGGGTGCCGTTCCGGCCCACCCGTCGAGCGGTGTGCCGGCCCGCCCGTCGAGCGATGAGCCGCCCCCTTCCGGGACCACGACGAGCACCCGGGCCGTGGCCCACATCAACCAGCCGGTGCCGTCGATCTGGACCCCGCGGTCGTCGGGGGTCGTCGCAGTGCCCGGGACGTAGCGTGCCTGGAACCGCCCGCCGGGCGGCAGGAGATCCTGGAACCGTTCGAGGACCCGGACGGCGTCCTCGACGTGCCCGGTACGGGCGAGCGCCACTGCGGCGAAGGCCGCGTCCCGGGGCCAGTGGTAGCGCCACTTCACCGACCACCCGGCGACCACTCCCCCGTCGTCGGTCGTGAGGGTGTGGATGTCGAGCAGGGCGGTGCGCACCATGTCCGCGAACTCGCCGGCGGCCGCCTGCCCCGCCCCGGTGCCCGGCACGTGCCCGGCCTCCAGCCAGGAGACCTGCCCGCCGGCCCGGTCCCGGGCGGCCGGGTCGTCGCCGAACACCCGCGTGCCCGACACCCAGGCCGGAGGTGGATCCGCCGGGAGCAGATGCCGCTTCCCGGTCCCGTCGATCCCGACGGCCGTCGAATAGAGGGGGTGGTGGGCGAAGGCGGGGTCGACCTCCCCGTCGGGACCCGCGACCGGGACCGGTACGGGAGCAGGGTCGGGGTCGTCGGGCACCGGCGGCAGCAGCCACGTGAGTACGCCGAGGGCGCCCGCGGTCGCCAGCACGTCCCTGCGCGTGGGGACGTCGCCGGGAGTGCCGTGTCCTCCGGGAGTGCGGGGCGCCTCGGGAGCGGGTCCTGCTGCGCGGGCACGCGCATGCGGGCCGGAGGACGGCTGTCCTGCAGCGGGCCGGGGGCGACGGGCGGGTTCCATTGGCGCAGCATTCTAGTGCAGGCACAGACGCCCCGATGCAGGCGTGGGCTCCCGGATGCGGGCCGAGGGCCCCGCGGTGCAGGCCCAGGCTCTGCCAGGATGGGAACATGCTCGACTTCACCGACTACGACACCCGGGTCGCGGCGTACGCGCTCGTCCTGTCCGACGACCGGTCCGAGATCCTCCTGGCCTGGTACAACGGCAGCGGCGGAGGCTCACCCGGGTGGACGTTGCCCGGCGGCGGGATCGAGTTCGGGGAGTCACTGGAGGACGGGTGCGTGCGGGAGATCCACGAGGAGACCGGCCTGCACGCGACGCTCGGCCCCGTCATCACGACGGACGTCTTCAGCACGGAGTCGGACGGGCGCAGGCCCGGGGGTCGCCCCTTCCGGTCGGTGCGGATCGTGTACTCGGCGCACGTGACCGGCGGGACCCTCGGCACGCTCGAGGTCGAGGGCTCCACGGACCACGCGGACTGGGTGGACCTCCACGAGCTGCTCTCCGATCGGACGAATCCGCTGATCCTCAAGGCACTCGAAGCGGAAGGGGTCCTGCCACCGGAGTGACCCTCCCGGGTCGAACCAGGGTGGTCCGGGCCTGTTCCCGGTCCGGGTCCTCCAGTAGCGTGCCGATATGACACAGGACACACCTTCCTCCGCAGACACCGCGCAGTCCCCTGACACGGCGCAGTCCTCACCCCTGTCCGGCCGCACGGTCGGGTTCCTGGGTGTCGGCGAGATCGGCCGGGCCATGGTCACCGGGCTCGCCGACTCCGGCCACCCGCACGATCGGATCGTCCTCTCGCCGCGCGGCGCCGACAACGTGTCGGCGCTGACCGCGCAGTACCCCGATCTCACCGTCGCCACCGACAACCAGGCGGTCGTCCGGTCCTCGGACGTCGTCGTGCTCGCGGTGCGCACCGACCAGGCCGAGGAACTACTCGCCGAGGTCGACTTCCACGACGGCCAGACCCTCGTGAGCGCCGTCGCCGAACTCTCGATCGAGCGGATCAACGCCGCGGGCCCCCAGGCCTCGGGCAAGCTCGTCCAGGTCACCCGCTGCATCCCCCTGCCGCCCGTCGACCGTCGGGAGGGCACCACGGTCTTCGCCCCACCGGACCCCGTCACGCAGGCGCTCTTCGACGCGCTGGGCCGCGGCGTCGCGGTGGCTGACCAGCGTGCACTCCTGCCCTTCTCCGTCCTCACGGCCACCTTCACCGGTTACCTGCAGTACCTGCGGACCCTCGTCGACCGCGCGGTGTCCCACGGGGTCGAGCGATCCGCCGCCGAGGCGTTCGTCCGCTCCTCCTTCGCCGCGCTGTCCCCCGCCCTGCGGGACGAATCGCGCAGTTTCGACCAACTCGTCACCGATCACGAGACCCCCGGCGGCCTCAACGAGGCGTTCCGCACCTCTGCCTTCGACGCGGACACCGTCGCCCACATCGACGCCGCCTTCGACGCCCTCTGGGACCGCATCGTCGAGCACCACTGAGCTGAATGCCGCCCGAACCCCGGCTGTGCCCGACGCCGCCCGAACCCCGGCACCCCGCCACTTCTGAAGTTTCGCCGCCGCTGAAGACCCGATGCCACCACGACCCGGGTGGTTGTCCGCCGTAGGACCTCCGGACAGCCCCCGGGTCGGGGTGTGTGGTCGGGTCATAGGGTCGGACCCGTTCGTCGTCCATCACCACTGATGGACCACCCCGACCGGTTCGCCCCGAACCCACCGCGAGGAGCCTGATGCAACCCGGCGACGTCATCGTGTCCGCCCGCGACCTGTCCAAGACCTACGGGAAGGGCGACGCGCACGTCGCGGCCCTCGACCGGGTCTCCGTCGACTTCCACGCGGGGCGTTTCACCGCGATCATGGGGCCCTCGGGCTCCGGCAAGTCGACGCTCATGCACGCGCTCGCGGGCCTCGACCGGGTCGACTCCGGCACGATCACCGTGAACGGCCAGGTCATCACGGACATGAACGACCGGCAGCTCACCCGGCTGCGGCGGGACCGGATCGGTTTCGTCTTCCAGTCCTTCAACCTCGTCCCGACCCTCACCGCCGAGCAGAACCTCGAACTGCCGGTCACGCTGGCCGGAGGCACCGTCGACGTCCGCTGGAAGAAGATGGTCACGGCCCGACTGGGTCTCGACGACCGGCTGGGTCACCGCCCGCACGAGCTCTCGGGCGGCCAGCAGCAGCGCGTGGCCGTCGCCCGCGCCCTCCTCACCCGCCCCGACGTCGTCTTCGGCGACGAACCGACCGGCAATCTCGACTCCCGCGTCGGCGCCGAGGTGCTCGGCCTCCTCCGCGAGTCCACCCAGGAATTCGGACAGACGATCATCATGGTCACCCACGACCCCGTCGCCGCGACCTACGCCGATCGCGTCGTCCTCCTGCGTGACGGCCGACTGGCCGGGGAGATCACCGAACCCACCCGCGACTCCGTCGTCACCGCGCTCTCCGACCTCGCCGAGGCGCCCTCACCGGCATCGTCACCCGCGCCCGCCACCCCCGCCGACCCGCACACGGGGGCCACCGCCTGATGCTGCGTCTCGCCCTCAACCAGGTCCGGACGCACTGGGCCCGCTACACGGCCATCGCCCTCGCCGTCGCACTCGCCGCCGGTTTCGTCTCCGCGACCCTCCTCGTCAACGCCGCCATGCGCGACACCCTCGCAGGCTCCGTCGGCGCCGACTACGCCGGTTCCGACCTCGTGGTCCTCGCCGAGGAGGGCTGGCCCCCGACGGAGGTCTTCACGGGTTCTGCCGAAGCCGCCTCCGGGGTCGACGGCGTCGCCGAGGCCTCTCCCACCCTGGAGGCCTGGGCCCAGGGAGCGTCCGGCCGGGCCACCGACGTCGGGATCATGCTCACGCCCGTCGACCCTGAGTCCGTCTTCGACTCCGCAGAAGTCCTCGACGGGGCGCTGCCCCGGGACGCCGACGAGATCGCTCTCGGCGTCGACACCGCCGAACGCTTCGATCTGGCCCTCGGCGACACCCTCACGGTGTACGTCCCGGTCACCGAGGAGCAGTACGCCGCGGCCGCCGAGGCAGGGGGCGCACCGGACCGCACCACCCTCGACCTCGAACTCGTCGGAACGATCGCCACGAGTGGCGACCCGGCGACCGCCGGGATCGACTCCGGCTGGATCGACCGCGACCTGTTCAGCGACACCTTCGGTCCGAATGCCTCGGCGGACTCCGTCCGGATCGCCCTCGACGAAGGTGCGGACGCGGCGTCCCTCCAGGCGGAGCTCGCCACGGTGATCGCCGATCTCGAGGTGCCGGACGCCGCGGACGACACGGTGCACACCGGGGAGGATCTCATCGTCCTCGACCACGACGCGGCCGTCGAACGGAAGGTCGCGCAGTTGTCCGGCGGCAACGCCGTGCTCACCTGGCTCCTCATGGGCTTCGCTCTCGTGTCGGTCGTCGTCGCCGCGCTCGTCGTGGCGAACACGTTCGCCGTCGTCATCGCCCAGCGTCGCCGCGAGCTCGCGCTGCTGCGCTGCATCGGGGCCTCCGGACCCCAGGTGTTCCGGTCCGTGCTCGTCGAGGGTCTGGTCATCGGTCTCCTCGGAGGTGCACTCGGTGTCCTCGGCGCCTGGGGACTGCTGGCAGGTCTCGTCGCCGCCGCGGGGTCCCTCCTCGACCTGGGCGTCGCGATCGGCGCTGTCACCCCGACCCCGGCGGCCGTCCTCTCCGGTCTCGCCGCCGGCCTCGTCCTCACCCTGATCGCCTCCCTCGGGCCGGCCCGTTCGGCCACGCGTGTCGCACCGCTCGAAGCCCTGCGCCCGACCGAGGAGGTCACCCTGGCCTCCCGCGGTGGCAGGGTCCGCGGGATCGCCGGGCTCGTGGTCCTCGGTCTCGGCGTCGCCCTCCTCGTCGCAGCACTTCTCCTCGTCGCGTCCTCACCCGTGATGATCCTCGTCGGCATGCTCGGCGGCTGCCTCGTGTTCGTGGGCATCGTCATGGCCGCGGTCCTCGTGGTGCCCGGCCTCGTCGGTGGGCTGGGACGCCTCACCCTGCGGCCCACGGGGATCGCAGGGCACCTCGCGAGCCTCAATGCGGTCCGGAACCGCCGCCGGACGGCGGCGACCGCGACGGCGCTCGTGGTCGGCGTCGGTCTCGTGACGACGATCCTCATGGGCGGGCAGACGGTCAAGGCGACCTCCGCGACGGCGCTGGCCGAGCGGTACCCGGTCGACCTGCTCGTCCAGGCGCCCGCGGGCAGCGGGAACGAGGACGGCCTCGACCTCGACGCCGCCACCCTCGCCGAGGTCGAGGCGGTCGACGGTGTCCGCGCCGCCGGGACCGCTCTGCGGACCGAGGCCACGCCCGTCACCGAGAACGCCATGACCACCACGGTCCTCGGGATCTCCCCGGACGACGCCGAGGCGCTCCTCCTCCCCCAGGCACCCGCCGTCCCGACGGACGGCACCGTCGCGATCCCCGCGGACCTCGTGAGCGCGTCCGAGGTGCGCCTCGGACCCGGGAACACTGTCGGAACCGGGGACACGGCGAGTTCCGGCGGCACGGAGGGGACCGATGCCCCGAGTGTCGGGGTCACGCACGAGGGGAACTCCTCCGACGTGCTCCTCACGACCCCCGAGGTCCTGCAGGACACCGTGCCGCACGCCGTCACCGAGGTGCTCGTCCTACGTCTCGATCCGGGTGTCGGGGCCGGGGAATTGTCCGACCTGCGGTTCGCCGTCGCCGAGGTGCTCGACCTCGCGCCCTCCCAGGTGGTCGGCTCCGCCATGGAGCGGGCGGCCTATGCGCAGGTCATCGACATCCTGTTGCTCGTGGCCGTCGGGCTCCTGGCGATCGCGGTCGTCATCGCGCTCATCGGGGTGTCGAACACCATGAGTCTGTCCGTGATCGAACGGACCCGGGAGAACGCCCTGTTGCGCGCCCTGGGTCTGGAGAACCGGCAACTGCGGGCGATGCTCGCCGCCGAGGCGGTCCTCATCTCCCTCGTCGCCGCCCTCATCGGCATGGCCGTCGGTTCCGTGCTCGGAGCCATCGGTGCCCGGCTCGTCACCACGGGGCTCACCGAACACCTGGTGCCCGGCGTCCCGTGGTGGGGGTACGGCGCGATCCTCGCGGTCGCGATCGTCTCCGGCCTCCTGTCCTCCGTGCTCCCGGCCCGCCGGGCGACGCGGCTCAGCCCGGTCGAAGGACTCGCGACGGTGGAGTGAGAGCTTCCGGGCCGGGTGCCGGGACGCGGGCGGCATCCGAACCGCGCGGCATCCGAACCGCGCGGCGTCAGTCCTCGTGGTGGAGGATGTCGCCGGGTTGGCAGTCGAGGACCCGACACACGGCGTCGAGGGTGGAGAAACGGACGGCCTTCGCCCGCCCGTTCTTGAGCACGGCGACGTTCGCCGGGGTGATGCCGACGGCCTCGGCGAACTCGCCGACGCTCATCCCCCGGCTCCTCAACAGCTCGTCGATCGTGATGCGGATGGGCATCAGACCACCTCGTCCAACTCGGTGCGCATCGCGATGGCGCCACGCAGGAGCGAACGCAGCACGAGCGTGACGCAGGCGAGAGCGACGAGGACGACGAACGCCAGGACCTGGAGGAGCAACAGGAACGGGCTACCGGCCTGGCCCCGGACGATCGTGACGGAACCCGCGAGGACGAGGACGACGGCGCAGACGAAGGAGGCCACGAGGACGTCGACCCACAGGAGCGACGCGCGGGCGAGGATCGTACGGCGGTGGATCCGGCGCACGAGTAGGCCGACCATCGCGAGCACCAGGAGCCCCAGAAGAGTGAGGGCCGTCGAGATGCCGAGCAGCGGATCCCGCAGGTCCGCGTACTCGGGGAGGGTCTCGGCGAGACTCGCGGAGAACCCGGGCAGAAGAACGATCACGCCGAGACCGACGAGGAACAGCACCCCGAGGAACACGTACGTGGCGAGGACGAGGGGCAAAGACGGGCGCGGGAAGTCAGGAAGCATGCATCGATTATCGAGAGGTCATCTATCGAAAGTCAATAGGCCTTCCGGCGGTATCGAGCCCGGGTGGAGTGACGGGACGATGAGCCCGGGACGGGATCAGACCAGCTCCAGAGAGCGGTAGCGGTTGAGTGCGGCGTGGATCTCCTGACGGCGGGGGCGGGCCATGTGACCGGGGTGGCCCCCGAAGGGTGAGATCCCGTCGAGGCCGTGTGCGTCGATCCGGGCGAGCACCGCATCGACGAGTTCGGTGACGGTCCGGACACCGTCGGCCTCCTCCGCGATCCGGTCGAGGATCCGGGCGATCGCTTCCGTCTGTGCGGGATCGACGAGTCCTGCGACGAGGGCGAGATCGATGTCCTCCCGCCCGTACTGGACCGTCCCCCTCCCCCGTGCCCGGGCGGACTTGGTCTTGTGGCGCGGGTGGAGACTGCGCGGGTCGACCACCCGGGTGCCGTGGGTGGTGGGGAAGGGCGCCTCGGCGGCGGGGCCGGCATTCTCGGGACCGCGCGCGTTCCGGCCGACGGCGGCGATCCGGTGGGCCTCGGCGGTGACGTCCGCCGGGCGGTAGGCGTCGAGGGCGATGACGTGGTCGGCGACGTCGAAGAAGGCGCCGGAGCCGCCGGCGACGAGCACCGTCGAGACCCCGCGGGTGCGGGCCAGCGGCCGGATCCGGTCGACGAAGGGGATGATCGGCTCGCGGTCGCCGGGGATGAGACGGCGCATGCGGTCGTCGCGGATCATGAAGTTCGTCGCCGAGGTGTCCTCGTCGATGAGGAGGGCCGACGCGCCGGCGTCGAGCGCCTCGGCGAGGTTCGCCGCCTGGGACGTCGAACCGGAGGCGTTGGTGGTCGAGAACCGGCGGGTGTCGGTGCCCGAGGGCAGGTCGCCGATGAAGGGCGAGATGTCGACGCCGGTGACGGCGCGGCCGTCCTCCGCGCGGACGGACACGGCGTCGGGTCGGGTGAGCACCCATTCGCGTCCGTCGCCGCCGATGTGGGGGTACACGCCGCGCTCGATCGCGCGCAGCAGGGTGGACTTGCCGTGGTACCCGCCACCGACGATGACGGTGACGCCCACGGGGATCCCGGTGCCGGTGACGGTGCGCCCACTCGGCAGGTCGAAGGACACGCGCAGGGATTCCGGGCCTGCCCAGGGGGTGGCGCCCTCGCTCCGTTCCGGTGCGGCCTGTTCCGAAGAGCCCGCGCCCTGGGTGGTCAGGGGCAGGTCGGAGTCACCGGCGGCCCGCGGCAGGATCGACCCGTCGCCGACGAAGGCGACGAGCCCGGCGGCGGCGAAGCGGGACTGCAGGTCGACCTGGTCGCGGTGGAGGGTCACGTGGTCGGCGAGCGCCCGGGCGTCGAGGTTGTCGTACCGCAGGGCCGCATCGGCGATGCGCGGGAGGACCTCGGTGAGGAGGTGGGCGGCCTCGCGTCCACGCACCGAGCGGCCGGCCGCGGGCAGGGCGACCTCGACGCGGGCCTCGACGGTGTGCGGGGTGATGAGGACGCCCGTGCGGTCGAGGACCTCCTGGCCGGGACGGCCGATCGTGACAGCGGGTCGGGAGGGACCGGAGGAGCCGCGGCCTCGGTTGCCGCCCCGGTGGTTTCCGCCGCGATGGCCCCGACCGTCGCGGCCTCCGTCGTCCCCGCGCGGGGAGGTGCCGATGCGGGCGATCGCCTCGGAGAAGCAGCGGACCAGGAAGTCGCTCGTGGCGATCCGACCGGCCGCGTCGTCGACCAGGTGGCCGGGCAGTCCCGCCGTGCGTGCGTCGAGGCCGATGCGCATCTTCGAGGGCGGCGCATAGGGGTCGACCTGGACGTGGTCGACCTCGAGGCGGAAGGGCCCGACGTGGTGGGTACCCCGCAGGCGCTTGTACGAGGAGTAACCGCGGCCGTCGACGGAGGCGAGGATCTGGTCGAGTGACGTCATGGGGCCATGGTCGCAGGTACGGGCGAGCGGACGGACCGGGGCGTCCGTCAGACTGGTGGGCATGGACGATCTGCTCGTACCACCGGGCCCGGGTGCCCCCGGTGGGCTCGTCGTGCCCGGACGTGAACTCGTCGAGCGGTTCTCGCGGGCCTCGGGACCGGGCGGGCAGGGCGTGAACACGACGGATTCGCGCGTCCAGCTCTCGCTCGACCTCGGGGCGACGACCGCGCTCGATCCCACGCAGCGGGCCCGGGTGCTGAGGCACCTCGACGGCCGCCTGGACGGGTCCGTCCTCACGGTCACCGCCGAGGAGAACCGGGCCCAGCGGCGGAACCGGGTCGCCGCCCGCGAGCGGCTCGCCGCACTGCTGCGGGAGGCCCTCGCTCCCCCGGTGCCGCGCCGTCCCACGAAACCGACCCGCGGTTCGAGACGGCGGAGGCTCCACGGCAAGAAGATCCGCTCGGAGGTGAAGAAGAACCGCGCCCGGCCCCGCCCGGAGTGAGGGTGCCTCGGCAGCGGTGCTGTCATCGGGAGTACGGTCAGTGGCCAGGCGGCCGTTCAGGACCGGGCGGTGCGGCGCATGCGGGCCATGAGTTCGTCGAGCCAGCGGCCGACGTGGGTGCGGGCCTCCGGGGAGTCCGGGTAGCGGCAGCGCAGGTGGAGACCGGTCTCGTCGAGGATGAACCACAACATGACACCGTCGGTGCGGATGGTCGCGCCGACGTACTGGGCCTCCAGCCCCACCCCGTCGACCCGGACGGGCAGACGGCGGAGGTCGAGCCAGGAGATCGCGAACATCCCGGGGGCCTCGGGCATGCCACCCCAGGGCTGCATGAGGTCCTCCAGCGGCCAGGACCCGAGGTTCACCGCCTCCTTGACGGCGGCCGCGCAGTCCCTGGCGAAGGGTGAGGAGGACTCGATGACGGAGTTCGTGATGAACCACCCGACGGAGTCGTGCCAACGGTCCTCGAACCTGCTGTGGACCGGGAACACCGCCCGCAGCGGCTGACCGGTCATCTCCAGGGTCACGGCCGTCATGGCGGCGACGGCGAGCGACAGGGTGGAGACCCCTTCGCCCCGTGCCACCTGGGAGAAGGCCGTCGACTCGTCGACGTCGAGGACGTCCCGGACCTCGACCCTCTCCGGGTGCGGTGTCTCCGGCCCCAGGGACAAGGGGAACCGGGGCATCACCCCACCACCGGCCTCGATGATCTGGGCCCAGCGTGCGGCCACCGGCAGGGGCGCCTCGGGCTGCGCGGCGAGCGCTCGCGTGTGGTCGACGAAGGCCGGGGCCGCCGGCAGTTCCGCGGGCACCTGTCCGTCCAGGTGCATGGCCACGTCGAGATCGCACTGCGGGTCGAGTGCGACGAGGAGGTCACGGGCGATGACGAGCATCGACCACATGTCGGTGTGGGAGTGGTCCGCCCCGATCACGACGGTGCGGTCGAAGGCGGTCTCGAGGACGCACAGGCGGTGCGAGGGCCGGGCATAGGGCGCGCAGACGCGGTCGAGGACGTCCCGCAGTGCGGTGTTGACCGCCTGACCGGGCCCGATGGGGTGCTCGACCCAGGAGCCGGGGCCCACCTCGACGGCGTGGAGTTCCGGGGCGCCGTCGTGCCCGTGGACGAAGGTGGTGCGCAGGGTGCCGTGCCGGGCGATCACCTCCAGCCAGGCGGCGGACAGCGCCTCCCGGTCCACGAGCGCCGGGAGCCGGAAGGACAGGGCCATCCAGGACCCCACCCGGTCGCCTCCGGAGACGTGACGCCGCTGGTCGAAGGACATCGGCAGGGATTCCCGCGGGGGCGAGACCGTCACGTCGTAGCCGTACAGCCGTCCGAAGGGCAGACGCATGTGCGCGACGTTCGTGAGTCTCATGCCGGTACTGTAATCCGTGTCACACCCCTTCGCCTGCGCGCACCCCAGGAGTTCACCCCGATGTCGTTCCCCGCCCCACCCTTCCCCGTCCCCGGTGCCGTCCTCGACACCGAGTTCAGCGACGAGTCCGGCCATCCGGTCGTCCAGTTGCACGGGCTCACTTCCAGCCGGGAACGCGACCGGTTCCTCGATCTCGACCTCGGGCGCGGACTGAGCGGCACCCGGCTGCTGCGCTACGACGCCCGCGCCCACGGCCGGTCGACCGGGCGCGCCGTGCCCGACGACTACCGGTGGCCCTCGCTCGCCCGCGACCTGCTCGCGCTCCTCGACGACCGGTTCCCCGGACAGGCGGTCCACGGGGTCGGCCCGTCCATGGGATCCGCGACCCTCCTGCACGCCGCGCTCATGGACCCCGGGCGGTTCTCCGGCCTCACCCTCATGCTGCCGCCGACCGCCTGGGAGACCCGCCGGGAGCGGGCAGGCGACTACCGGGCGAGTGCGGATCTCGTCGAGGCGCACGGCGTGCAGGCGCTCATCGACCGTGACGCCTCGAAATCCCGCCCCCCGGCCACCGTCGGCACCCCGGACACCCGCCCCGACGTCCACGAATCGCTCCTGCCCTCCGTCCTCCGCGGGGCCGCTCTCTCCGATCTCCCCGCACCCGAGGCGCTCGCCGCGCTCGACGTCCCGGTGACCCTCCTCGCATGGACCGAGGATCCGGTCCATCCGGTCTCCACCGCCGAGGCGCTCGCGAAGATCCTGCCGCACGCCCGGTTGCGCATCGCCTCGACACCGGCCGAGGTCGCGACCTGGCCGAGTGAACTCGCCGCGGACGTGGCCGCCGCCCCGGTGGCCGCATCGGGGACACCCTGACCGGACGTCCCCGCCCCGATCAGAGCGGGGACGCGTCGAACACCCGATCCGACCATGCGGTCACGAGGGCGGCGACCTCGTCGGGCCTCTCGATGTTGATGTTGTGTCCGGACCCGTCGAGCAGGGCGAAGGTGGCACGTGGGTACCGCAGGGACATCGCGTACTGGTCCTCGTGCCCGACGACGGAGTCCTGCCGCGCTGCGACGACGAGGACGGGACGGTCGAATCCGTCCAGGTCCGCGTCCGGATCACGGTCGAGGGAGTAGGCGGCGGCCAGGCGGGCGTTCGCCGCCTCGTCGGCCGCCCGGATGCCCGGGAGTGCGAGGGTCCGGAAACGCTCCCAGGCCCGTGGTGTCTGCACCACCGTCATCCCACCGAACAGGGCGGCATCGGCGATCCCGAGGGAGTCGAGGAGGTCCTCGTCCTCGACGAGGACGGTCCGCTCCGGGAGTGTCCGACGGTCGTGGTCGGTGACGACGAGGGGTGCGAGGGTCGCGAAGCCGCGGCACTGTTCCTGCCGACGCGCGACGAGGTCACGGACGAGGAGACCGCCCATGGAGTTGCCGAGGGCGGCGAAGGGAGCGTCCCCGATCAGGTCTCCGACCACGCCGTCGAGCCAGTCGGCCAGGTCCTGCAGACCACCGCGCCCGGCCAGCGGCGGTGTCCGGCCGAAACCGGGCAGGTCGATGTAGATCCGTTCCCACGAGCCGGCCGGTGCCAGGACGTCGTCGAGTGCGAGGAGGAGGCGGTGGTCCACCCCGTTGCCGTGGACCATGACGATCGGGGTTCCGGCGCCGCGACGGACGACGTGGGGTTCGGGTGTCACTGCTGCCACTGCTGTCTCCTCGGGTGGGGCGCGGGTCCGGGTGTGGGGCGGGACCCGTGGGCGGGAACTGCGCTCGGACACCCGGACACTCGGTCCGTGCGTGTGCGGGTTCACTGTGCCACACGCCTCGGACACCATTCACGTCCGTGCCCCGACACCACCCGACCGATAAAATCGCTCCGTGAACACGAGCGCCCCGACCCCGGACCCGACCGCTGCGGACCCGTCCACCCCGGCACCGACCGACCTGACCCGCGCCGCCGACCTCATCACCGCGGTCCCCGACCACCCGGAGCCGGGGATCGTCTTCCGGGACATCTCCCCGCTGCTCGCCGACGGTCCGGCACTGCGCGCCGTCGTCCGGGAACTCCTCGCCCCGTTCTCCGGCGCCTTCGACCTCGTCGCCGGTCTCGAGGCCCGGGGCTTCCTGCTCGCCGGGTACGCGGCCGCGCTCACGGGGGTCGGCATGCTGCAGATCCGCAAGGCCGGCAAGCTCCCCGCACCCGGCGCCCGTGTCTCCTACGACCTCGAGTACGGCTCGGCGACGATCGAGGGACCCGATGTGCTCGAACCCGGTGCCCGTGTCCTGCTCCTCGACGACGTGCTCGCCACCGGCGGCACCCTTGCCGCGGCCCGGACACTCGTGACCGACCTCGGTGGGACGGTCGCCGGGGCCGCCGTGATCCTCGACCTGCCCGCACTCGACGGACGTGCCGTCTGCGGCGAGGTCCACTCACTCTTCTCGTTCTGAGGACGGGTACCCGCGTGTTGATCTCGATCCTCGACCGGTCCCGGACACGCGTCGGTGAACCCGACGGTGCGGCACTCCGACACTCGATCGATCGGGCGGTCCGTGCGGAATCCCTGGGCTTCCACCGGTTCTGGGCCGCCGAGCACCACGCGGTCCCCGGGATCGCCTCGGGGTCCCCGGCCGTCCTGCTGGCCGCCGCCGGAGCCCGGACGGACACGATCCGTCTGGGTTCCGGCGGCGTCATGCTGCCGCACCACCAGCCGCTCGTCGTCGCCGAACAGTTCCTCATGCTCGCCTCGCTCCACCCGGGACGGATCGACCTGGGACTCGGGCGGAGCCTCGGTTTCACGCGCCCCGTCCGCCGTGCACTGCGCCAGGAGACGGCGAAGGAGGACGCCTTCACCGCGGATGTCGCGGAGGTCCGCGCCCTCCTCGCCGGGACCGGGGAGGTCACCGCCCGGCCCGCCGTGCCCGCCGCGCACCTCCCGGCGGTCCACCTGCTCGCCACCGGACGCGGGGTCGCACTCGCGGCCTCGCTCGGTCTACCGCTCGTCGTCGGCGGCCCCGTGCTGCAGAAGTCCGGGATCGCCGAGGTGCTCGCCGCCTACCGACGCGACTTCACCCCTGCCGCGGACGGGGACGCACCGCGCGTCATGGTCTCCCTCGACGTGTACCCCGCGGACACCACGGCCGAGGCCCGGGACCTCGCATTGCCCGAGGCCTACGCCATGGCCCGTACCCGGGAGACGGGCGACTTCGGCCCCCTGGAGGAGATCGGGACCGTCCGCGACCGCCTGCGCACCGGGGAGATCTCCGCCCGTACCCGGGACCGGATCGAGTCCTCCCTGGCGACCACCGTCCTCGGCACCCACGCCGAGGTGTCCTCCCGGCTCGACGAGATCCTCACCCGCACCGGCGCCGACGAGGTGATGGTCTCGACCTCGACGACCGACATCCGGACACTCGCCGACCTCGACCGCACGCTCGTCGATATCCTGCACTGATCCGACATGTACTGATCCGACATGCACCGACGCCGAGGCGCCCTGCAGCCCCGGCCGACCGTCACCGCCGACACCGAGGAGCCCCATGACCACCGCGACCGCTGACCTCTACGACGTCCACGGCGAGGACCTCCAGTCCCTGTCGACGCAGATGCTCGACCTCGGCGGGGTCGCCGCATTCGACGGGCCGATCCGCACCATCCGCTGCCACCGCGACAACGGGCTGGTGAAGACCACCCTCAACTCCCCCGGTGAGGGCGCGGTCCTCGTCGTCGACGGCGGGAAGTCCCTGGAGTCGGCCCTCATGGGCGACATGATCGCCGAGGCGGCCGTGGCCAACGGCTGGGCCGGTGTCATCATCTTCGGCGCGGTCCGCGACCGCGTGGCGATCTCGGGGCTGGGCCTCGGGGTCAAAGCACTCGGCAGCAACCCACGGAAGTCCGCGAAGGACGGCGTCGGCGACCTCGACGAGGTCCTCGACGTCGACGGCGTCACCTTCGCGCCCGGTAAGCACGTGTGGGCCGACCCCGACGGCGTCCTCGTCGAGCGGTGAGCAGGATGGCCCCCGACCCCGGCGCCACCGGCTCCGCTGCCGAGGCGCCCCGCACTCTCGACATCCCCGGCGTCCACGCCCTCGCCGCGTCCGTGCTCCGGGCGGCGGGCGCCTCGGCGTGCACCGCGGAGTCCCTGGCGCGCGCCGCGGCGAGCGCGGAGAGGGCGGACCGCCGGATGGGCGGTCTCGCGGGGATCCCGGGGTACGCGAGCGCGATCCGGGACGGACGACTGGACGGGCACGCGGATCCGGTCGTCTCCCGTCCCCGGCCCGGCGTCGTCCGCGTCGATGCACGGGACGGTGCGGCCCACCTCGCCTTCGACCGGGCACTCGACACGCTCGTCGACGCCGCTCGGGAGCAGGGTTCCGCGGTGCTGTCGGTGGCGAACTCCTTCACCTCCGGGGAACTCGGGTACTTCTCACGGACACTGGCCGGGCGTGGGCTCGTCGCCCTCGTGTGCGCGCACTCACCGGCCCTCATGAGCGCCCACGGGTCGCGCGGCCGGGTGACGGGGACGAACCCGATGGCGTTCTCCTTGCCGGATCCCGCCGGTGGGACGCCGCGGACTTTCGACCAGGCGAGCAGCGTGACGGCCTGGGCGGACGTGACGGCGGCGGCCCGCCGCGAGGAGGAGCTCCCTCCGGGTGTCGTGGTGGACGGCGCGGGCCGCCCGACCACCGACCCGCGCTCGGCCCTCGACGGGGCGATCCTGCCCTTCGGCGGGGTGAAGGGCGCGAACATCGGCTTCATGGTCGAGATGCTCGCGGTGCTCTCCGGCGCCGACTTCTCCCTCGACGCGGCACCCTTCGACACCGGCTCGAAGTCCCCACGGGTCGGCCTCTTCGCCCTCGCGCTCGACCCGGCGGCCTTCGACCCGGGCTACGTGACACGCGTCGAGGCGCACCTGGCGTCCGTGGCCGCGGAGCACGGCGCGGATTTCGGCCGCCGCCACACGCCGCGGACCGAGGTCGAGGTCTCCGCTTCCCTCCTCCGGCGCCTCCGCGAGGCGGCGGGCCCCGGCGGGGTGGTGGACCTCACGGGAACGGCCGCACCGGTCGGTCCCACCCGCTCGGAGAACCCGGGCTGAATCCCAGGTGAGAGTTCCGTGACGAGTCCCGCAAGGGCCTCTTCCGCTCCCTTCCGCGTGTCCGGGAGCCGGTCGTAGCATCCGGGACACACCACCCACGTCATCGGAGGAAGGATGTTCTGACATGCCGGATCCCAGCATCAAGGACGAGGAACTCTACGAAGAGCTCCGTGAGGACGGCGCCTCGAAGGAGAAGGCCGCACGGATCGCGAACGCGGCAGCGGCGGAAGGACGGGACTCCGTGGGCCGACGCGGGGGCGAATCCGAGAACTACGAGGACCGGACGGTCGAGGAACTGCGTGAACGCGCGCAGGAACTCGACATCACCGGCTACTCGGACATGCGGAAGGACGAACTCATCGCGGCGCTGCGCGACCACTGAGTTCAATTCCGCCCCTCCCCCGCTTCACACACGGCGGGCAAGGGATTTCGACTGATTTCTCGTCGATCCCTTGCCCGCCATGTGAATTCACTGCTAAATTCATGCACAGGAACTTTCCTGCCGAACCACATCCCTCCGGAATCGCTCCGGAACAGACCTGGATTCGACGCAGGAATCCTATTTCACCTCGGACGTCCGTCCGACGACCACGATTTGCCGGGAAGGGGCGAGAACGATGATGATCACAGTGATGAATCCAGGAGCCATCGGCGGCGCCCGTCCGTCCCTCGGCACAGGTGGCGTCCACGGCCCGGTCCGACTTCGCCTCCCGTACTGCTGAGCCGAGGGGCTGCGTCCGGCGCTGATCGCCCGACGTCCCTTCGCCCGCTCGGGGCGATTCTCTGCGCGTTCCGCACGCGATCAACACTTTTCCGCACACGTCGTCACTCGTGACTGTCACCACTGTCGTGACGAAGGACGATGACGCCTTCACAGGCGCACGTTCTCCTTTGCATTGAAAACGTGTCCTCGCGTTCGCGTATCTCCCGATCGATCCGCACCTCACGTTCCTTGAATGCGCATTGCCATTGAACGTGCACCGCGGACGGTCTATTTCACCGATTTCCCATTCGGGTACTTCGTCGTGCCCGAAAACAATTTCGAGGACACCACATGTCTCTGCACCACCCTTATCCATTCATCCATCGAATAGTCCTGTCGACCGGCCTCGCACTCGTCCACTGGGTTCGCAGTTCCCACCACCCGGATCTCGCCGCCGTCCGCGCCCGGACCCGGGTACAGGAACGCATCCGCCGGCGGGAAAGGTCGCAGGACCGTGCCGTGCGCCGGTTGCGGGCCGAGGAACGGATCGAGCGGGAACGGGCCCGCGCCCTCACCCGCTATGCGCTCCTCCCCCACCAGTGGTGAGGTGATGGCTCACCCCTGGCACCGGCCCTGGATGCGGTCTACCGTCGGGGCAGGAGTTCGAGGAGCGTGACGTCATGAGCAGCAGTACCCCTGGGACCCCGGTCGACCCGGTCGTCGTGGCCGCCTTCGCCGGTCTCACCGCACACCTCCGCAGTGCGGTGGGGCCGGCGCTGGCCGACGAGGACGACGCCGTCCACCGCATGCGCACCGGCGTCCGCCGCCTGCGGAACCTGCTCGCCGCCCTCGGCGACACCTCCGAGACCCGCGCCGTGCTCAAGGAGATGGGCGACCGTCTGGGCACCGTGCGCGACCTCGAGGTCCGCATCCAGCTCACCGAACAGATCCTCGCCGAGGCCTGGGGAGGACCACCCGACCCGGAGGAGGGCGGCACTGGGGAGAAGGGCGGCGCCGCGGAGGGACAGGGCGCCTCGGACGCGGAGGACGTCGCGGCTCTCCGGAACCGACTCCTCGCGCCCGCGCAGGAGGAGCACGCCGAAGCGCACGCCGACCTCGTGCGGTGGTGCCGGGCACACCTGGAGGCGGTGTTCGCGCACCTGGACGACTGGGTGATCGCGCCGCCCACGCTACCGGCACGGACGCCGAAGGGACTCGCCGCACGGGAGGCCCGTCGCGCGCTGCGCAAGGCCCGCCGCCTGGACGTCGAGGCGGTCGCCGCCGGGGACGGGGCCGCGATCGCCCGGGCCCACGAGGCACGGAAGGCGGGCCGGCGTCTGCGGCACGTCGCCGAGGCGTTCCGTCGTCCGCCCGCCGAGGTCCTCGGCTCGCGGGCGCGGAAACTCGCCACGCGGGGTTCCCGTCTGCAGACGGCACTCGGGGACCACCGGGATGCCGTCATCCTCGCCGCGCACGCCCGTGACCTGGCAACAGGGTGTTGCGGAGAGGAGGCGGCAGCACTGTCCGCGCTCGCCGAGGCCACCGACCGACGCGCCGAGGAGGCCCTCCGCGCGGCACCGAGGCTCGTCGCGAAACTCGCGAAGTCGGTCTGAACGTCCAGTGTGGAATGTTCGGCGTCCAGGCCATGGGATTCCGCCGAACATTCCACAGTGGACGTCGCGTCACTCCTCGACTGCGGAGGCCCAGACGGTGCGCCACTTGGCGGCGAGGGAGTCGATGTTCTCGTGGGCGTTGAGTCCACTGGGTTGCGGGACGACGTGGAGGGCGACCTCCGCCGGCCAGCCCGCGATACCGGTGGTGTCCTGGACACCGAGGACCGCTTTCGGTCGGGCATAGGCCGCCCGGAAGGCCGTGATCCCGGCGATCGCGACGACCCGTGGCCGCAGGTGCGCGACACGTGCGGTGAGGCGGGTGCCGGCCGCCCGGAGTTCGTCGCGGGTGAGCTCGTCGGCACGGGCCGTGGCCCGACCGACGAGATTGGTGAGCCCGATGCTGCGACGCAACAATTGGGCCTCGTCCTCCTCGGAGAGTCCGGCCGCGGCGTCGACGAGGTGATCGGTGAGTCCGGCCCGGTGGAGCGAGGGCCAGAACCGATTACCCGGCCGGGCGAAGGGGGCGTTCACGGCGGCGGTCCACAGGCCCGGGTTGATCCCGACGATGAGCAGCCGCATGACTCCGCGCGCGGGCATACCCGGGGCTTCCGGGTACGCCGGGAGGATGTCGTCGATCGCCGCGGGATCGTCCGTGGCGAATCGCGCGAGTTCGTCCCGCCGCGGTCGTCGTCCGCCCATCGGCGAGGGTCGACGCGGAATTCCGGGTGTCGGGGTCATCGGTGCTCTTCGTACTCCCACTGTCCGAGGATACGACGGGTCGGTAGGCTGGCGGCCCCGGCAGGAGGTGAACAGCATGGCGACGATGGACGACGTGGTCCGGATCGCGCAGTCCCTGCCCGAGGTGACCATGCGCCCGGCCTGGGGCAATGACATGTGGAGGGTCCGCGACAAGGGGTTCGTGTGGGCCCGGCCCTTGAACCGCACGGATCGGGCACACCTGGGCGTCCCGGCGGAAACCGACACCGGCTCGACGATCGGTGTGCGGACGGAATCCCAGGAGGCGAAGGAGGCACTGCTCGGGACGGACCCGGACGTCTACTTCACGATCCCGCACTTCGACGGCAGCCCGGTCCTCCTCGTCCAGGTCGACGCAATCGACGCCGAGGACCTGCACGAGGTGATCACCGGGGCATGGATCGCCCGCGCCCCGAAACGCCTGGCCGCCGCATTCCTTCAAAGCAGGTCGGATGGGGCATGAGATCCCTGACCAAGAACCACTACCGAGGAGGTCACCTTGACTGAGAAGGAGAAGCACCGGACGGAGTTGGACGCCATCGAGCTCCTGTCCGCCTGACCTCCTGTCCCGGGCTCACCAAATCGAGGCGTCCGGAGTTCGCCACGTGGCCCCCGGAATCGTCTGGGGGCGGGCGCCTTCTCCCACCGAATCGTTCCCCACCACCGCACGATAGATGTCGACGATCGGGTCGATCGTCTGGGCGACGGTGTCGCGGTGGGCCGTCATGACCTCGCTCGCGCGGGCGAGGTGCCGCGGGTCGGAGGCGAGCGCCGTGAGCATCTGCGAGACCCCGTGCCAATCGGGGGTACGCGTGAGGAAGGCGCCACCGTCGGGCAGCACCTCGGCGAGGTCGGGATCCGTGTGGACGACCGGCAGGCCCGAGGCGATCGACTCGAGGAACACCATCGGCTGGTTGTCGAAGTCGAGGGAGGTAGAGACGAGGACGTCGGCCTCCCGCATGGCGGCGAGCACCTCCGACTGCGGGACCGCGCCGTGCAGCCGGACCGGGGAGTCGATCGACTCGACCCGGCCCCGGGACATCCCCGCGCCGTACATGTCGCCGGTCCAGGGCGCCTCGGCGGCGGACGACTCCCCCACACGCGAACCCGACACCGCGCGGAGAGCGGTGGCGAACACCTCGGGCCGCTTCTCCGGGGAGAGTCGCCCGACCCACAGTGCACGCAGGGTCCGGCCGCCTTCGAACGCGCTGCCACCCTCGAACGAACTCTCGAACGAACCCTGGTCCGGCCGACGCACCGGGGGCGTCCCGATCTCCGCGAGCACCGAGGCCTCCAGCCCGTTCGACACGACGGACAGCGGGGTGTCGACGCCCAGGCCCTCAAGCTTCCGGGCGAAGTGCGCCGAGGGCACGACGACGTGAGCGGCCGCCCGGGACTGGGCGGCCATGAGGCGCCACATCGCACGGGCGTGCGGGGTGCGGGTGTAGGGCTCGTCGGCGGGGACCCGCAGGCCGGAGCGGTCGACGTGGCGGGCGTGGAGCGCGGCGAGGAGGTGGGTCGTCACTGCCGGCACCGGCAGGACGTGGGCGGTGTAGACGTCGATCCGCCCGTGCATCGTGTGGACGACGGGGATGCCGCGGGTCCGGGCCGCGGTGATGCCGGCGAGCGCGGCGAACATCTCCGAGTGTGTGTGGACGACCTCGATCCGACGGCGGGCGAAGGCGGCGACGAGCATCCGGTGCGCCCGACGCGGCGGCCACGTGAAAGGGAACCCGTCGGGGCGGAAGACCGGGGAGACCGGGAGTGCCACGACCTCGACACCGGACCGTGCGGCCTGCGCGATCACGGCCTCCCGGTCCTCGGGATGGAGAGGACAGAACACGGTCACGGTGTGCGAGGCCGCGGCGAGCGACTCGGCGAGGGACTTCACGGCGGTCTGCACGCCCCCGAGGGTCGGCAGGTAGTAGTCGGTCACGAGAGCCACGCGCATGTGCCGAGACTATCGGCCGGCCGACGGCGCCCCCTCTCACCCTCTGTTCCCGATCCGTCGCATCAGCGTGCCGGGTGCCACCACGGTGCAGGCCTAGGATCGAACGCATGGAACGGGTGGTCATCACAGGAGCGAGCGGTTTCCTCGGCTCGCACGCCGCGCAGGAGTTCGCCGCCCACGGGTACGCGGTCACCGTCGCCGGACGTAATGCGGCCGCACTCCCCCGCAGGTACGAGCAGCACGTTCTCGACCGGTTCGTCGGTGACCTCGACGCACTCGCCGACGCCGATCTCGCCGCCCACCCCCACCTGCGTGCGGACGTCGTCGTCCACTGCGCCGCGCTCTCGACACCCTGGGGTCGCTGGTCCGACTTCGTGAACGCCAACATCCACGGCACCGAGCGCGCCTGGCGGCTGGCCCGTCGGGTCGGCGCCCGCCGCCTCGTCCACGTGTCATCCCCGAGCATCTACGCCGCCACCCGCGACTTCCACGGCATCCGCGAGGACGAGGTGGACCCGTCCAACCGCCTCACCCATTACATCCGCTCGAAGATCGCCGCCGAGGCGCTCCTGGCCGCCCGTGCCCACCTGTCCGGGGCACCGGAGGTCGTCGTGCTCCGCCCGCGCGGGCTCATCGGCCGCGGGGATCCGAGCATGGTCCCGCGGATCCTCGACGTCCACGACCGGCTGGGCGTCCCCCTGTTCGACGGTGGGCGGAACCTCGTCGATGTCACGCCGGTCCGCGACGGAGCCCGGGCGTTGCGCCTCGCCGCCGAGGCGGGACCGGAGGCCGCCGGCCGGGCCTTCAACATCACCGGGGGTGACCCCCGGCCCTTCCGCGACCTCGTCGAGCGCCTGTTGCACCTGACCGGGCGGACACCACGGTTCCGGCACCTCGACCGTCGGGTCGCCTATGCCGCCGCCACCGCCGCCGAGGCGGTCTGCACCCTCCTCCCCCACCGCCCGGAACCGCCGGTCATGCGATACACGATCAGCACCGTCGCCCACTCGCAGACCCTCGACATCAGCGCCGCCCGCGAGGTCCTCGGCTACGAACCCGCGCACTCGATCGACGCCGCGCTCGCAGAGTATGGAGATACGCAGTACGGGGACTCCGACGCACAGTGCGAGCACGCATGAGCACGCTCCGGGCGCTGGCCTGCGGGGCCACCCACCACGACATGGCCGCACTCCTGACGGACCGACCACACGAGCGCCGTCGGTTCCCCGCCGGGGTCTTCCTGTACGAGACGGGCACGCGACGGATCCTCTTCGACACCGGTTACGCCCCGGCACCCTGGCGGGCCGGACCCGCCGCGGCCGCCTACCGCAGGCTCCTGCCGCCGGTCGTCGGCCCCACCGACACCCTCGACGTGCGCCTGCGCACCATCGGGGTCGAGCCCGACTCGATCACCCATGTCGTCCTCTCCCACCTGCACCCCGATCACATCGGTGGTCTCCGGTACGTGGCGCAGGCGGAGGTCCTGATGAGCGCGGGGACGTACGGGAGTCTGCGGGCGCCTCGGCTGCGGGAGGGGGTGTTCCGGAAGTTGTGGCCGGCCGGTCTCGTACCCCGCGTCGTCACGACCTGGGAACCGGGACCGCCCGGTTTCGACGTCCACGACCTCCTGGGCGACGGGTCGTACCTGCTTCTCGACCTGCCCGGCCACACGCGCGGACACACGGGCGCCCTCGTCGAGGGGCGCGTGCTGCTCGCCGGGGACGCGTCCTGGGGCAACGACCTGCTCGGATGCGAGGACCGGATCCGCGCGGTGCCGCGTGCGATCACCCACGACCACGCGGCGCTCACGGCCACCGCCCGGCGCCTGCGGGAAGTCGAGGCGACCGGCGTCCGCGTCCTGCTGAGCCACGACCCCCACCCGGAGGGTGTCGATCTGCTGACCGAGGAGACCGCATGAGCACCCGTGGAACCGTACGGAGGGGAACCGTGCGGAGGCCCTGTCGGATCACCGGCTGGGGCACGTGGCTGCCGGAGGACTCCGTGACGTTCCGCGGCGGGACCCGCTACCGGATCGCGCCCGAGGTCTCCCACCTCGACATGCTCGTCCACGCCGCACGGGCGGCGATCGGACGGGCCGGGTTGGGCCCCGACGACCTGGACTGTGTCATCGCTGCCGTCGCCGCCGGCATCCAGCCCATCCCGTGCACGGCCGCGCTCGTCATGGAGCAGGTCGCCCCCGACGCCCCGGCCGCGGCCTTCGACGTGAACTCGACGTGCACGAGTTTCATCACCGCCCTCGAGGTGGCCTCCCGGTACCTGGCCGACGGTACGTACCGCCGCATACTCATCGTCTCCGGGGACGTCGGTTCCCGATTCCTGAACCCCGAGCAGCCAGAGAGCTTCGAGCTGTTCTCCGACGCGGGCGCCGCCGTCGTCCTCGAAACGGCCGAGGCGCCCTCCCCGGCGGCGGGGGTACTCTGCAGCCGGCAGCGGACCTGGCCGCGGCACGCGCACGACACCGAACTGCGCGGCGGGCTCAGTCGGTTCCCCGCGCGGGACTACGCGGACACGGACCCGCGCGACCACCTCTTCGACATGAAGGGGCGGGAAGCGATGATCGGCATGCTGAAGGTGCTGCCGGGGTTCTTCGGGGAGTTCTTCACGGAGTCCGGACTCGGGATCGAGGACGTCGACCTGTTCGTCCCGCACCAGGCGAGTGCGGCACTGCGGCTGGCCATGCACAGGATCGGGATCCCGGAGGAGAAGTACGTCGACCGGGTGGCCGAGTACGGGAACATGGTGTCGTCCTCGGTGCCGTACACGCTCGCGACCGTGCTCGACGAGGGTCGGGTGGGCCCGGGTGACACCGTGGTGCTGTGCGGGACGGCCGCCGGACTCACGGTGAACGCGCTCGCACTGCGTTTGTGACGGCAGGGCGGTTGTGACGGTGCGGCGCTGGTGAAGGTGTGGTGGCCGTGAGGGTGTGCGTTGTTCACCTCCCGTGTCACGAGTGGTGTTCGGCGTGCACCACAATGGTGTCGTGATCTATCTCAACCAGATCGACCCGGTCCTCCTCACGCTCGGTCCTCTCCAGGTGCACTGGTACGGGATCATGTACGTCCTCGGCTTCATCGTCGCCTGGTGGATGGGCACCCGCCGCATTCGCGCGGGCCGTCTGCCGGGCGTGACCGAGGAGAAGTTCGCCGACTTCCTGCTCTTCGGGATCCTCGGCGTGATCCTCGGTGGGCGGATCGGCTACGTGCTCTTCTACGCCTTCGGGTCGTTCCTGGAGAACCCGCTCTACCTCTTCATGGTGTGGGACGGCGGGATGAGCTTCCACGGCGGTCTGCTCGGCGTCGTGCTCGTGTCCTGGTTGTGGGCCCGGCGGCAGAAGCTCCACCTGGCGGATCTCATCGACTTCATCGCCCCGCTCGTGCCGGCCGGACTCGGGTTCGGTCGAGTCGGGAACTTCATCGGCGGCGAGCTCTGGGGCAAGTACACCGAGGCGGGCTGGGGCGTCATCTTCCCGACGGCCGAACCACAGTTGGCCACGCAGAGCGCGGATGCGGTCCGGGCCGAGTTCGAGACCGGTGCGCTCGACGCTCTGGCCCGGCACCCGTCCCAGCTGTACCAGGCGGCGCTCGAAGGACTCGTCCTGTTCCTCGCACTGTTCTTCTTCTCCCGCAGGCCGCGGCCGCGCTACGCCGTCGCCGGCATGTTCGCCCTGCTCTACGGCGTGTTCCGGTTCCTCGTCGAATTCGTCCGCCTGCCCGACGAGCAACTGGGTTACCTGGCCTTCGGCTGGCTCACGATGGGACAGGTGCTCAGTCTGCCGCTCATCCTCCTGGGGCTCGGCCTGTTCTGGCTCTCCCGGAAGGCGCCGACGCTCCAGCCGGTGGTGCCGGGTGGGGAGAAGGCCGAGAGCAGCGCGGACGGGGACCGCGCGGAATCAGCCGAGGGTGAGGGCACCTCGGCGGCGGATCCCGAGGGTCCGGACAACG
The DNA here is from genome assembly GCF_040212315.1 of Brevibacterium litoralis. Classification (NCBI taxonomy): domain Bacteria; kingdom Bacillati; phylum Actinomycetota; class Actinomycetes; order Micrococcales; family Brevibacteriaceae; genus Brevibacterium; species Brevibacterium litoralis. The sequence goes on from NZ_JBDIUY010000028.1 coordinate 31,096, forward strand.
ACGCGAAGAACTGACGTAGCCGCCTCACGGTACGGCCGTGGCACCCGGGTCAGGCAGCGGCTGCGCGGACGATCTCGGTCACGCGCGCCTCGGTCGCGGCGTCGAGGCCCTCGAAGTACCAGGCGGCGGGCATGAGCAGCCCGTCGTCTCCCCCGGCCGGCCGGAAGGCGACCTTCTCGCTGATGCCGAGCGTCATGCACTCGTCCTTGCGGAAGAAGACGAGCACGGGGCTGCTCGCGGACCGGGCGTAGCCGGGCATGCCGTACCAGATGCGCGGCTTGAGGTCCGGGGCTGCGGCGACGATCACCTCGTGCATCCGCTGCATGATCGGGCGGACGGACTCGTCCATCGAGGCGATCTTCTGCAGTACCTGCTGGAGGTTCTTCTCGTCCTTGGTGGCCATGATGCATGTCCTCTCGTCGGCCGGTGTCGGGCACCGGCGGGTGGATGGGCGCGCTTACGCGCTGCACCCCATCCGGACATGTCCGCGGGTCGGCCCTACCGGGCACCGGCGTCCCCTCCGCGATGATTCGGGTGGTCCGTCCCACCCGGAAGCGCAGTGTGCCGCACGTGTCGTGGGCACACCTGCAGTATAGAGCGACGTGGCGGTGACCGGCAGGGTCCGGCGGCCGCCGGAGTCGTGTCGGTGTGGCGTCCGTCGAGGCTCCGAGAAGGAACGGACGGTCAGTTCTCGGTGCGTCCCACTGCGCGAAGAGATGCCGAGGACACCGCCCCACACGTGACTATCGCCAGTCCGATGGCGACTCCCACGAGAACGGTGCGGACTCCCACTGCCTCGGCCAGGAAGCCGAGGCCGGCATTGGCGAGAACCAGCGGAAGGCTCTGCGCGAGGGCGACGATCGACTGTACACGGGAGATGAATTCCCGCGGAGCACCACCGAGCAACAGTGGCCCCACGTGGGTACTGAACAAGCCGGTACCGAGTCCGATGACAAACGCTCCGACGACCGGCACCATCAAGGAATCGGTCGGAAGTGCCAGTGCCACCGCGCCGAGTGCTGCAAGAGCCGGGCCGAGACCGGCGACGACACCCGGTCGCGGGAGGGCCCCTCGGGTCAGGACGAGAACTGCGACGATTGCGGTGCCGACACCGAATGCGCCGACTGCAATACCCGTCGTCTGCGACGTCCACCCGGACTCCCGGCCGAGGACCGGGATGAGAAGGGGCACGATCGGCAAGAGCAGAGCTGTCGTCGCCGTGACGAGGAGGACCGCGTCCCGGAGCAGTCGATCCGTCCAGACGACGCGCAGCCCGTCGCCGACCTCCGTGAGGATCGAGGTTTGCGAGTTCTCAGGGCGGCGTTCCGGCACCGAACCGACGGCATTTCGGAGGAGGAGCAGGACCACCAACATGACGCCGAACGTGATGACGTTGATGAGCGCCGAACCCGCGAGGCCGAAGGAGCCGAAGACGACACCGGCCACCGGCGCGCCGAGGACACCGGCGAGCTGATAGCCGATCTGCCGCATCGACATGCCGCGTGGAAGCTGCTCCCGAGTCAACATCCTCCGAGGAAGCGATCCGGAAGCCGGGATGTAGAAGGCGTCGACCGTCCCGATGACCAACGACATCAGGACGAGGAGTACGGCCGGAGTTCCCCAGTGGAGAGTCGCTCCGAACAGTGCGAGGACGGCAGCGAGCATGACGGAGTCGCCGATGACGAGCATCTTCCATGCTCCGACCCTGTCTGCGACGGCGCCGCCGACGAGTAGGAGAAGCGCCCGTGGGAGAACAGTGGCCGTGAGGACGATACCGGCGACCGCAGGGCCGTGTGCAGAGGCCGCCCAACCCATGGAGAACGAGACGATCTGGACTCCGAACATCGAGAGCGCCGTGAAGACCACCCAGACGACGAAGCTCCCGGGAAGCTTTCCGCCGCCCTTGTCCACGGATTTCTCGGACACGCATTCCCCTGTGATCAGTTCTGGATATCGAAGAATCATCCAATCACTCATGTGTTTCGCGACACAACTCCGGACCGGCCGCATAGGCTGGCCGACATGAGCGAGAGCCTCGCCACCCCGGAACCGGACCTTCTCGACATCGACGGCGAACGGATCGCGACGTGGCGCCTCGGCCGCACGGACGAGGCTGCGCCGCCGCTCGTCCTGTGCCACGGGACGCCGTGGTCGGCGGCGGTGTGGATGCCCGTGGCACAGCGGCTCGCCTCGCAGTACCGCCTGTACCTGTGGGACATGCCCGGGTACGGGAGGTCGATCGCGGAGTCAGGGACCGGCGAGGCGGAACCCGGCGCGGTGCCTCCCGCCGTGGACCTCGTGGCCCAGCGCCGTCGGTTCGCCGCCCTCCTCGATCACTGGGGGCTCGACCGTCCGCACGTGCTCGCCCACGACATCGGCGGGGCGGTGGCGCTCGGCGCCCATCTGTTGGAGGACCGGGAGTTCGCCTCGCTCCTCCTGCTCGACGTCGTCACCCTCGACCCGTGGGGCTCGTCGTTCTTCCGCGTCGTCGCGCAGAACGAGAGCGTCTTCTCCGCGATCCCACCGGCACTGCACGCCGCCCTCGTCCGGGAGTACATCCGCGGGGCCGGGGGCACCGGATTGGATCCCGCGCATGTCGAGGCGCTCGCAACTCCCTGGCTCTCGGAGGCGGGAGGCCCGGCGTTCTACCGACAGATCGCGGCACTCGATCCGGCGCACACGGTGCCGATCGTCGAACGTCTGGGCGCTGTCCGCTGCCCCGTGCGAGTCTTCTGGGGAGAGGACGATCCCTGGATCCCCGTCGACCAGGCCTCCGCGCTCGCGAGGCGCCTGCCGGGCGATCCGCAGGTCGTGACCTTCCCCGGTGCCGGCCACCTGGTTCCCCTGGAAGCCACCGAGGCATTCGTCGCACGGTTCCGGGAGTGGTTCCGGGACCTGGTGGTGTGAGTGGCTTTCCCAGGTGGGGCGTATTCAGGCGTGTGGCCAGATCAGGCTTTCGCTGCTTCTGCGCGGGCGACCATCTCGTCGATCCAGGCCGGGGCGTAGGGCGAGGTGCACCCGGCAGGGGTCGGGTAGTCCTTGAGGACCTCCAGGCGCTCGCCGATGTCCCGGGCCCGCGGGCGTCGGTCGGCGTCGGTGATCCCGATCGCCGCGAGTACGTTGTTCATCTCCCACTGTTTGCGCGGGTGGGCGCCCTGCATGTCCGCCTCGATCTCGTCGAGCAGACCGTCGAGGTCGAGGACCTCGGGTTTCTTCCACACCCTGTCCGACGCGAGTGCCCAGGCACCGGCGGCGACGGCAGGATCGGAATCGGTGTGCCAGCGGGCCCGGAGCTCGTCCGCATGCTTCGACTTCTTCACGACGTAGTTGAGCAACCAGTCGGTGACCTTCGGGACTCGGGCGTCCCGGAGCATCGCGTCGAGGTCGTCGGCCGTGAACTGCTTGGGCCGGCAGACGAGGAGCGCGACCAGACGACACGGGGTCTCCCCTGTCGCCCACAGTTCACGGGCCAGGTCCTCGTTCTTCTTCAGTTCCTTGGCCACGGACCGCAGACCACTGAGTTTCACCCCGTGGTCGTCGCCGTGTTTCTCGTTGACGGCACGGACCTTGGGATCCTCGAGCGCGGCGAGCGCGGCCCGGACGGAGGAGACGGTTGCTTCGACCATTCCTCCAGCCTAGTCATCGAGAAGTGGGCTGGGCGCGGTCCGGGATACTGTCAGCCGCGCTCGATGGGCAGCCAGAGCTCGCACGTCGCGGTGCTGAAGTCCTCCGCCCGATCGAGGACGGCGACGATCGAGGGGCCCCGCCGCAGGTTCCACGGATTCGAGGGGAACCAGTCGGTCGCGGTCGCGGCCATCGTGTCCTGGAGTACCTTCGGGTGCTCACCGGAGCTGCGGAACACCGCCCAGGTCCCCGCCGGGGCGGCGATGGTGTCGAGATCGGCGGGCACCTCGGGCGCGGTGGGAAATTCGGACGCCGGAGCGTTCGCGGCAGGGACCGCGACACCGTGGAGGTAGGTGAGTTCGGTGCCCTCGCGGTAGTCGGGGTCGACGTCGTCGCTCACCTGGAGGAGACCCGCGGGTTCCGTCGCACTGAGTGCCTTGAGGCGGGCGTGCTCCTCGACGGGGAGCGAGGCGATGTGCGCCTGGATGTGTGGATTCACCCCTTCGTGGATGAGCGGGACCCGCGCGGCGTGTCCGATGAGGCGGAAGGCGGGGCGGTCGACGATTCGGGCGTCCATGGGTGTGTTCCCTTCGACTGTCAGGCGGAACCTGAGTTGTGGCTGGCTGCGGAGGGGGCCACCGCCGCGGCGGACCTCGCCGTGGCTCACACCGTGGACGGCGCGGAACGCGCGCCCGAAGGCCTCGGTCGATCCGTAGCCGTACCTCAGTGCGATGGTGAGGAGATCCTCGTCGCCGATCACGTCGGCCGCGGCGACGGTCATCCGGCGCCGGCGTACGTACTCGGAGACCGGCATCCCGGCCAGCGAGGAGAACATGCGCCGCGCATGGTAGCCGGTCGTGCCCATCGACTCGACGAGTGCGTCGATGTCGAGGTCGGTGGCGGTCGTGCCGTCGGTGGCGGCCGTCGTCGCCAGATGGGCCTCGATCTCGTCGATGAGACGATTGAGGATCTCGATCACGGTGGCTCCCTTCGCACTCCAGTCTGGTGGTCGACAGGGCGCGCCCGCCCGACTTCTCCGGTCCGACGCGGTCGGAATCCCGGATCACTGTCGCCGACGTGTCAACGTCGCCGGCGGAACCGCGGCCGACCGGCACGGCCAGCACCCGGCGGCCGTGGGACGGGCCGTCCGAGTCGTCCGTACAACTTGCCGCCCGGGCGGAGATCCCGACTCAAGGGGTCGTCGCCCCGGCGGATCTCGTCGCTCGTCTCCTTCACCCAGCGGGGCAGGAGGAACCGGGGCAACCAGAACATCCCCACGATCCCGATCACCAGGCCGAGCACCATGACCCCGAACAGGACCAGGAGCGACAGCGGGATGTTGCCGCGAGCGACCTCCGAATCCATCAGGGTGTTCAGCACGAGCAATGAACCGAACGCGATCCCGAGGTACAACCCGGCAAGCCCCGGCCATCCGGGGAAGAACGATTTGAGGATCAGCCAGGAGACGTACTTCTCGCGGTAGGCCATCACCCCGGACACGACGAGCACGAGGCTCATCACACTGAGGACCGCAGTGGGGACGAGGTCGTCATTCATGAGAGTTTCCTTCCGTGGTCCACTCCATGATCGACGAGGACCGCGACCGAGGCGCCCTGTCCGCCTCCACCGACACGTGCACCGCCGTCCTCCCCCGGCACCTCGTGCTGTTCCACGAACAGGTCGCCGCGGTCGGTGAATGCGGCCGCCGGAGTGGTGCCGAACTCGTCGAGGGTGATCAGACCGCACTTCACGGCGGCCTCTTTCACGGTGAAGAACCCGCGGAACGTCCGGGCGGCTTCGACCGGATCGTCGAGCAACCGGACCGCACGCTGTTCCTCCCGGGTGAGGACGAAGTCAAGGGTCGGGCCGCCGGCCGTCTCGACGTCGATGCCACAGGGGTACCGCGAGACGGCGGCCGCCACATATGCGTCCGTGTGCGCCCACGACACGTACCACGGCAGGCGGTGGCCTGCGGCGGTGAGAATCGGATTTCCGTGGTCCTCTCCCTCGCACTCCGCGCAGGCCTGGTGGAGTTCCCACTCGCGCGGAATCCATCGACCCGGGTCGGTTCCGGTTGCGGGCGAGGTGCCGGATCCGGGGACGCCGGCGTTTCCACGTGCGTCCACGGTGTGTTCGCGGACCAGGTCGAGCACGAGCGCACGGGCTTGGGCGAAGGCCACCCGGTCGTGATGTCGGGAGAGACGGGCGCCTCGGGAGCGGACGGCCGGTGCCACCGGGAGGTCGGCGAGCACGGCGGCCGGGTCGAGGGTAACGTCGACCGGAGCGACGGCCCAGGTCACCGGGCTCGTGGTCCGCCTGAACAGGGACGACGGGGCCTCCTTGTCGTTCTCCACCCCGGAATCGTAGCCCGCCGTGCGGTCATGATCACCGGTAGTGATCAGCCCTTGGTGAGGTCCTGGGCGAACATGAGGAGGATCCCGCTGGGACCTCTCAGGTAGGTGAGCTTGTAGACGTCCTGGTAGTTCGCGACGCCGCGCAGCGGGTGGTACCCATGGCGGGCGGCGATCTCGAGGGAGGCGTCGATGTCGTCGACGGAGAACGCCACCCGGTGCATGCCGATCTCGTGGGGTTGCGTCGGCGCGGTCGGGATCGCCTGCGGATGGATGTACTCGAAGAACTCCAGTTGCCCGCGCCCGTCCGGGGTCTGCAGGACGGCGATCCGTGCGTGGTTGCCGTCGAGGCCCACGGCGGTCTCCGCCCACTCGCCGCTCACCTCGTCACGACCGAGCACTGTAAGACCGAGGTCGGTGAAGAAGTCGATGGTCGCGTCCAGGTCGTCGACGGCGATGCCGACGTTCTCCAGTTTGATGGGCATGTGCGTCACGCTACGCCGGGCGGAGGCCCTCAACAAGGTTTCTTGTGAGCTCACAACTCCAGGTCGCGCAGGACCACCTGATCCGACTCGTCGGCGACGGAGACGATCCGCCCGGTGAGTGCGAGGTCAGTGGCATGTCAAGACCGAGATTCCGCCATCCATTTCGCACTCGATCAGTGGAACTGGTGGTCGTGCCCGTCCTCGTCCTCCGCGCGCATCCAGGGTGGGCGGAGGAATCGGGGCCGTCCGTAACGGCCGAAGAAGACGCCGAACCAGAAGACGAGGGCCCCGGCGAACATGAAGCCCGACAGAATCCACTGCCACGCTTCAGGAGGTCGACTCTCCGTCCACAGCCGGGTGATCGCCATCACGAGTGCGAGCACTCCCCAGACGAGAGCCCCGAGGCCCATGTAGAGCATGCCGGCGTTGTTGTACGGCTGCCGCAGGGGCCGGGCGCGCCATTGCCCGGTGTACGAGAGCACTCCGGCGACCACGAAGGCGCTCCCTCCGGCGAGGAGGAACAGGGAGAAGAGGAACACCACGATCCTCCGGGAGAGAAGTAGGCGGCAGCGTGGCAACTTTACATCTCACCAGTTTTCTACTTTCCATTTCACCATGATCGGACACCGGAACGGGGCGGGAACCGTGTCGGTTCCCGCCCCGTGAACGACCGGTGTCAGGCGCGGGTGGAGGGCGCCTCGGCGTCGGTGTCCGGGGTGGACCCGGCACCGTCCGCACCCGGCCCGGCACTGCCCGTACCTTGCCCGGCCTCATCCGCACCCGCGGCGGCGGCCTCGGCCCTCGCCCGCTTCCGACCCAGCAGGCGGGCGCGGACGGTGAAGGACAGGACGATCGCGAGGACCACGTAGAGGCCGATCGAGATCGGGCTGCTCACGAGGATCGAGAAGTCCCCGTCGGAGCTCATCGCGGCGTCGCGCAGACCCGTCTCGGCGACCGGCCCGAGGACCATGCCGATGATGAGCGGGGCGACGGGGAAGTCCGCGGCGCGCATGCCGAACCCGACGATGCCCAGGGCCAGGAGCATGAGCAGGTCGACCGACGAACCGCTCGTCGCGTAGATGCCGAGCACGCAGAGCACGGTGATGCCGGCGTACAGGTAGGGCTTGGGCAGCAGGAGCAGCTTGGCCCACACCATCGCGAAGGGCAGGTTGATGGCCAACAGGACGACCATCGCGATGAAGAAGCTGGCGAGCAGCGCCCACACGAGGTCCGGCGAGCGGTCGAACAGGAGCGGGCCGGGCTGCAGACCGTACTGGCGGAAGGCCGCGAGCATGATCGCCGCGGTCGCAGAGATCGGCAGGCCGAGCGCCAACAGGGCACCCATGGCCATGCCCGTCGTCGCGTTGCCGGCCGCCTCGGGGGCGGCGAGACCGCGCGGGGCACCCTTGCCGAACATCGGCGTCTTCCGGCGGGCGTCCAGGCGCTTCTCCAGGCCGTAGGCGAGGAAGGTCGGGATCTCGGAGCCGCCGGCCGGGACGATGCCGAAGGGCAGACCGATGACGGTGCCACGACCCCAGGCCGGGGCCGCCTCCTTGACGTCCTTCCACCCGAGCAGTGTCCGACCCGTCGGGCGGATCATGGCGTTCGGGGCGCGGTGGCGCTCCAGGCAGGCGACGTGGATGACCTCACCGAGCGCGAGCATCGCGACGGTGACGGTGACGAGCGAGATGCCGTCGAACAGGTAGGGCGACCCGGCGGTGAACCGCTGGGCACCCGAGACCCCGTCGATGCCGACGACGGCGACCCCGAGACCGACGAACAGGGAGGACAGACCCTTGGCCGGGCTGTCGGTGACGACCGAGGAGGTCGCGACGAAGGCGAAGACTGCGAGCGCGAAGAACTCGGCGGGACCGAAGTACGCGGAGAGGTCCGCGAGCGCCGGGGCGAGGAAGACCACGCACACCGAGGCGACGATGCCGCCGATGAACGCGCCGATCGCGGCGGTGGCCAGAGCCTGGGAGGCCCGGCCGTCCTTGGCCATCCTGTGGCCCTCGAACGTCGAGGCGATCGCCGAGGCCTGCCCCGGCGTGTTCATGAGGATGCCCATCGTCGAGTCACCGAAGAGGCCACCGAAGTAGACACCGGCGAACATGATGAAGGCGGCGGTCGGGTCGAGGGAGAAGGTGACCGGCAGGAGCAGGGCGACGGCCATCGAGGAGCCGAGGCCCGGCATGACACCGACGGCGGTGCCGAGGATGCAGCCGAAGGTCACCCACAGGAGGTTCTGCCAGGTGATGGCACCGGCGAACCCGTCGGCGAGGAGCTGGAGCGATTCCATGTCAGAAGCCACCTCCGAGGATGCCCGAGGGCAGGGACAGGCCGAGGGCCATGTCGAACGCGATGTAGGTCGCCGAGCTCATGCAGAACCCGACGAGCAGGGAGTTCAGGGGGTGTGCGGCGCCGAAGCCGCGGGCCACGCACCAGAACAGGAGCGCGGCGGCGATGATCCACCCGAGGTACGGCAGGGCGACGATGAACCCGAGGATCCCGCCGACGATCCAGGCGAAGGACCGCCAGTCCATGTGGGCGGGTTCGGGCGCCTCGGCGGTGGCGGGGTCGACGTCGCCGGCCACGCGCCAGGCGCGCAGGGCCTTCACAACGAGGATCGCGGCCAGCGCGTAGAGGGCCGTGGCGATGAGGCCGGGGAAGAACTTCGGTCCGGGGAAGGCCGTGCCCTCCGGGACCTCCATGACGACCATGCCGACGACCAGGTAGGTCGCGAAGGCGATGACGAGGCCCGGCATGAGCAGGGCGACGACGAGGTCGCGGCGACGGCCGTGTTCGTGCGTCAGGGGCGTGCCCGTAGTGGGCGTCGGTGTGGACGGCCGCGTCGCCGGGTCCGGCGTCGGTGCCGACGGGGTGGTGGAGGGTGTGTTCACAGTCCCATCTCCTCGTAGAGCCGGGTGATGCGCTCTTCCTCGTCGTCGAGGAAGGTGGTCAGTTCGTCCCCGACGATCAGGTTCTCCGCCCAGTTGTAGCGGTCGACGGCCGCCGCCCACTCGGGGGTCTCCGTCGTCTCGACGACGATGTCGGTGAGGCCCTGGACCTCCTCGTCGGTGAGTCCGGACGGCGCGGAGAGCATGCGCCAGTTGGTGAGGGTGACGTCGTAGCCCTGTTCGACGGTCGTCGGGATGTCGACGCCCTCGAGGGGCTCGTCCGCGACGAGGGCGAGGGGACGCAGACGGCCGGCTTCGATCTGGTCGATGTTGTCCGCGAAGCCACCGGCCGCGGCCGCGGCGGTCCCGTTGATGAGCGCCTGGATCGCCTCGCCGCCGCCGTCGGAGGAGATGTAGGTCATGTCGACCGGGTCGATCCCGGACGCCAGGGCCATCTCCGTGCCGACGAGCTGGTCGAACGACCCGCCGCCGGTCCACGGGACCGCCGCCGGGTCCTCCTTCCACGCCGCCACGAGGTCGTCGAGCGTCTCGTAGGGGGAGTCCGCCGGGACGACGATGACGTCCAGTTCCTCGAAGGTCACGGCGATCGGTGTGACGTCGTCGAGGGTCGCCTCGGTCCCGTACTGGATCGTCGCCGCGAGCTGGCCGGTGCCGCCGACGAGCATGGTGTTCGGTTCCCCGTCGAGGACGGAGAGGTTGCCGAGCGCGATGGTGCCGCCGGCGCCGGGCATGTTGACGACCTGGACCGTGTTGACCAGGCCGTTGGCCTTCTGGGCCTGTTGCAGCTCGCGGGCGAACGTGTCCCAGCCACCGCCGGCGGCGGCCGGGGCCACGATCGTCAGGGACGAGCGCAGATCGGCGCCCTGCGAGGCCGAGCGGATCGACCCCACCGTGGCGGTGGCGACGAGGGCGAGCGCGACGGCTCCCCCGATCACGCGGGTGATCATCCTCCGGCGGGGCGAGGCCGGTGCTCCGGACCCCGGTCCCCCGGCGGTCACGGGTGTGTCTTCTTCGTGCGGTGTGTCCCGGTGCGTCTTCGCATCCGTCACGTGGACTCCTCTCCTTCAGCGACGTCGTCGTCGGTGCAGCGCGTTCACGCTAGGACCGGAGTGGGCCCCGACACCTCCCGCAGCGGAATTGTGCTCTATGATGCTCACTCGATCGCAGGGTCCCCGGGGTCGTGGAGAACAGCCCCCGACCCCGGTGAAGAGGAGGCCGACGTGCGCACCTGGTCCCGCCCCGAGCGGCGCCGCACCCTCCTGTTGCTCATGCCGGGGTTCGTAGTCCTCCTGTGCGTCGTCGCGACGACCGTCGCCGCCGGTGCCTTCCAGGTCGACAACATCCGCGAGTCGACGACCCTGAGGGTCCGCGACGTGGCCACCAGCTTCGCCCGCCTCGACCAGGTCCGGACCGACCTGGAGACCGCGAACGAGGCGCTTTCCGTCGCTCCCGAGGACCACCGTGACCTGCAGGACCTGGCCTCCCTCGTGGAGCGGGCCTCCGGCGTCACCTACGTGGTGGTCGTCGACATGGACGAACGCCGGCTCACCCATCCCGACCCGGAGGAGGTCGGGGAGAAGGTCCTCACGGACACCTCACCGCTGTACACCGGCGAGGAGTACGTGGGCATCGACACCGGACCCGTCGGACGGACCCTGCGCATCAAGGTCCCCGTGTTCGCCGCCGAGGGCGAGGTGATCGGCATGGTCGCCGTCGGCATCCTCGAGTCCCGCCTGGCCGACCGCTACGAGGAGGCGCTCCGGGAACTCCTGCCCTGGGAGATCGGCGCACTCGTGGTCGGGCTCGCGGCCAGTTCCGCGATCTCCTTCTCCCTCCTGCGTCGGTTCCGCCGCACCGACGAGGACGCCCGCGAACTCGACACGACCCGCCGGATCACCGCGGCCCTGCGCGAACAGTCCCACGAGTTCGACACCCGCATCCACGTGATCCGTGGGCTGCTGGCCCACGGCGACACCCGGGACGCCCTCGAATACGTCGAGGAGATCTCCGGGTCCGCGGACACCGACGCCGACGACTGGGCGGGCGACACGCGGCCACCCCTGCTCCGGGCGACCCTCGACGCCCTGCGGGCCGAACTCGCAGCCGCGGGCACGACACTCGACGTCGGGATCGGCGAGGTGCCGGAGATCGACCAGGACGTCACCCTCGTGCTCGCCAACCTGTGCCGGAACGCCGCCGAGGCGGGGGCCGGGCGGGTCCGGGTGCGGTTGGAGGCCGGTGCGGGGCGCCTCGGCGGCGAGGTGTCCGCGGACGGGCACGTCCTGACCGGCTCGGTCGAGGACGACGGCCCGGGGATCCGACCCGCGGACCTCGATCGGATCTTCCGGCGTGGGTTCTCGACGAAGACCGACCGGGACGACACGGTGCGTGGGATCGGCCTCGACATGGTCCGCCGGACGGTCGCCACCCGCGGGGGCACGCTGGAGGTCGGACGCTCGGACCTGGGCGGGGCCCGCTTCGACTTCACGCTGGGCGCGCATCGTCGGGTCGGCGGTGGTGTCCGATGACCCACCGCGACCTGCAGGTCCTCGTCGTCGACGACGAGCGGGGTGCCCGCCTTCTGCACGGACGGTACGTCGCCGAGGCGCCCGGCTTCGGTCTCGCCGGCACCGTCGGTACGGGCCTGGCCGCCGTCGAGTTCGCCGCCCACCACGCCGTCGACCTCGTACTGCTCGACATGCGGCTGCCGGACATCAGCGGCATCGAGGTGCTCCACCGTCTGCGGACGCACAGGCTGACCCACGTCGACGTGCTCGTCATCAGTTCCTCGCAGGACCAGGTGACCGTGCGCCAGGCGCTCGCCGGGAGGGTGCTCGGGTACCTGGTCAAGCCGTTCACCCAGGAGAAGCTGCGGGACCGACTGGCCGCGTACCGGGAGTCCCGGCTCGCCCGCGAGGCCGCGCAGGAGCGTGACCGGACGCTCGGGCAGGGCGAGATCGACCGGTTGTTCGCGCCCGGGTCGAACGATGGCAGCGGAACCGCGCCGGCGACCGCCCGTCGTGGTGCCGAGGAGACGGGTGCCCCGGAGGGTGGCGCGGGTTCGGGCAGGGCGCCTCGGGAGCGGGATTCCGGTGGGAGGACCACCGACGAGGCGCCCGCCCGGTCTCCCCTCCCCCGCGGGATCTCCGCGGTGACCCTGGGGAAGGTGCTCGACGAGCTCGATCCCGTCGAGCCGGTGACCGCCGTCGAGCTGGCCCGCCGGAGCGGGATCTCCCGGGCGACGGCGCGGCGGTACCTCGATCACCTGGTGGAGACGGGGCGACTGGATCTCTCGCACCGCTATGGAAAGCGGGGCCGACCCGAGGTGCTCTACCGGCTCGCGCCGGGGGCGTGAGGGGCCCTCAGGCGCCCTCGGCGGCTTCTGCCAGCCAGGCGTCGAGCAGTGGACCGGGCGGATTCATCCGGCGACCCCGCTCCGCCTCGGTCTCGTCCGGAGGCATCGTCGCGACGAGGAGGAGGACCTCCTGACGGGCCTCTCCAGTGCCGAACACGCCCTCGGCGTCGAGGCGCCGCAGCGCCTCCTCCATCGATCCGAGGCGGAGGTCGTACTCCATCTGCCACGCCTCGTCGTCGGAGGCGACCGAGGCGGTCCGTGCCGACCGGAAGTGTTCGATCGGGGTACGGCGACCGGAGAGGTACACCTCGGCCGCTCGCTCCTCCGGGGTACCGGACGCTGCGAACAGCGCACCCAGGTCGGGGCCCACGTAGATGGTGCCGCCGCCGCGGACCATGTGGGACACGGCCACCCCTCCTATCCGGGGCACCACCCGGTGGGCCAGGGGCTCGTCCGCCGGGATCATCCGGTGCCAGAGTCGGGTCGCCTCGCCCAGCAGGTGTTCCTCGCCGGGGAGCCGTGCACCACGGTCGTCGGCGTCGTGCGCCTGCTCAGACATGGGCGATCTTCTCGACCGTCCGCAGGTTCCGGTTGGTCGTCGTGGAACGGTACCGCGCGCGGGCGACGAGTTTGGCCACAGGGGTGTCGGTGCTCCGACCCTTCGGTACCCGCCAGTAGACGACGCCGCCACCACGGGCGATCAAGTCGACCTCGGATTCGAGTGCGGTCGCGGCCGTGAACAGCTCGTCGAGGACATCCGCGTCCGACCCGAACAGGACGTAGGGCTGTGTCGCGTCGTCGAGAGGGAAGGGATAGGCCGCCGCCCGCCGCGTGAGGTCCTCCTGGGTGAGTAGCACGATCCACGCCTCGTAGCCGAACCGGTCCGCCAGTGCCTGTTCGATCCGCGGCTTCAGGTCCGTGGCCGGACGATCGGAGTCGAACACGACATTGCCCGTCGCGAGGACGGTCTTCACCTGCGCGAATCCTGTCTCCCGGAAGAGCGCGGCCAGATCGGCGCTCTTCACCGTCACACCGCCGACGTTCACCCCGCGCAACAGCGCGACCCACCGTGTCATCTCGTCGCCCTCGCGTTCATCCTCGGAACCTCGCGTTCATCCTCGGGCACGAGGACCGTACTGCCGGGAGTGCCCGGTGTCGAGGTCGGTGATGCGCACGGAGACGATGCCCTCGGCGTCGAGGGTGTAGGTCTCCTCGACCAGTGGGCCGTCCTCGGTCCGGCGGACGGTGACCGTCGCCGGATCGACCCCGTCGAGGGCTCCCGCGGCCTGGAGTGCCGGATCGAACGGGAAGAGCACCTGACCGGACGGTGCGAGGTCGCCGTGTGGTGCGCCGTCGTCGTCGGTCGCCGTGTACTCGACGAACCGGAACCACCCGAGGTCGTGGGCCGCGCGGTACCGGCGGGTCGCGGTGACGGTGCCGTGGCCGGGCAGGCGCACCTCGGGCGTGAAGACGGGGTCGAGGGCGACGCCGCGCCCGTGGTCCCGTTCGCGGAACACCCCGAATCCGCGGGAGAGCCGGTCGGTGAGCGTGTAGGAGGAGTCCGGGTCTGCCGCGATCGCCAAGCCGATCGCCGTCGACCCCGCCGGATAGGGCGAACGATGGACGCGCCGGCCGAACCTCTCGCGCACCATCCGGGGCACCGCCGGGAGGCCACAGCCGCCGCCGACCAGGTAGATCCCGGCGATCCGCGAGTCCTCGTCGAGGTCCCCGACGAGCGGGGCCATCGTCTCGATCGTGCGCTCGAGCAGGGGCCGGGCGGCCGCGTAGAAGTCGGCGACGGGAAGGACGACGGTCGTGGAGTCGTCACTCTCGGCACCGTCGGTCCCGGGGCCGCCGGTCGGGACGTCGACGACGATCTTCCGGGTCTGCGGGGTCAGCGCCTCCTTCGCCTCCCGACACTGTTCCCGGACCGCGTCGAGGTGCTGCGGGCCGAGGTCGTCACTCGTCCGGCCGGCCGCCTCCAGGGCGAGGTCCGTGAGCAGCTGGTCGAGGTCGTCGCCACCCAGCCGGTTGACACCCACGGAGTCGAGCACGGTGTGCCGCGTGCCGTCGGACTCGACGAGGGACACGTCGAAGGTCCCGCCGCCGAGGTCGTAGACGACGATGCGGGTCCGTCGCGAATTGAGCGTCCGGCCCTGCCGGTGCGAGTACTCGAAGCCGGCGGCCGAGGGCTCGTTGACCATCGCGAGGACCTCGAAACCGGCCCGCCGGAACGCCTCCAGGGTCATGAACCGCTGCACACTGTGCGCATGCGCGGGAACGGCGACGGCCACCTGGTGGTCACCGGCCGGCAACTGCGCCCGCACGGCACCCAGGTACCCGACGAGGACGTCGAGGAGGGGCACCTCGGCGTCGCCCAGGGTCACCGTCGTGCCCGGGTGGGTGCCGGGGTCGCCGAGCAGGCGTTTGACCGACCGCAGGACGGGTGCCCCCGCGCGGGCGGCCTGCACCGCCTCGAACCCGTGCACGAGGCGCCCTGCACTCAGTGCCGTCACCGAGGGGAGGTGACCGTGGGGATCGCCGTCGAGGTCGTCGAAGGTGTGGAGGGGATAGTTGCCGCGGTCCACGTGGGCCACGATCGTCCGGGTGGTGCCGAGGTCGATACCGAGCCGCATGAGGTCGAGGTTAGTCGACCGGTGTGACGGACCCCGCCTCTGTGGCCGCCGCGGCCGCAGCCGAGGCGCGGGCGAGCCAGGCAGGAGTCCGGCCGGGGCGCTGGGTCGGGATGAGTTCACCGGCCTCGCAGAAGCTGACGAGCTGGTGCGCCCGACGCTCCCGCGTGTCCTGCCGTTTCGCGGTCGTGAGCCAGTGCCGGACCGCCTTGCGGTACCCCGGAGTCGCCGCGGCGAGGAAGGCCCGGGTCCCGGCGGAGGCGTCGATGATCGCCTGCAGGTCGGCGGGAACCTCCGCCGGGGTGTTCTCGTAGGAGTAGGTGCCCGACCGTTCGGCGCTCCGTCGTTCGAAGGCCGCGATTCCGGCCGGATGCATCCGTCCTTCGGCCATGAGCCGCTCGACGTGGGCGATGTTCACCGTCGACCAGGTGCTCCGGGGTGTGCGCGGGGACCAGCGCTGTCGGCGGGAGTCGTCGTCGATCGGCTGGGAGACGGAGTCGATCCATCCGAAACACAGGGCTTCGGGGACCGCGTCGGCCCAGGTGAGACCGCGGACTTCGACGTGCGCACGGTTGAGGCCCATCCACAGGTCCGTGGCGGTGTCGTGGTGGAGTTCGAGCCAGGCGCGGAACTCGGTGGCGTCCCGGAAGAAGATCGCCGGACGATCTGCTGTACCGCCCGGGGTACCGGGTTCGTCGGACATGTGTGGAGTCTACGGGAGTAGCGGTCGTCAGCGCCTGGTCACCGCGTACCGGGGCGTCCACTTTTTTGCCGTCGGATCTCGAAGGCCACGAAGAAGCCATGGACCACGGTGAACACCCCGCAGATCCACGACAGGACGAGAAACGCTCCTGCGAGTCGACCGAAGAACTCCGTGGAATGCGCGAACACGTCCGCCGTTCCCCGGTTCGGTGCTCGGACTGGTCCATGGTGAATGGAACCCTACCGGTCGCGCCACGGATGGTGATTCTCATCAGGTGATCCGTGCGCGCGTCCTCGGAGACGGGAGCTGTCCGGCGACCATCGCGCCGAGCGCCATCGCGAAGCCGAGCAGCTGGAGGTGGGTGAGCGCTTCACCGGCGATGACCGCGCCGAGGAAGGCGGCGACCAGCGGTGAGAGCAACCCGAGCAGGGCGGTGGCCGTGACGGGCAGACGACGGATCCCGGAGAACCAGATCGTGTAGGTCAACAGCGCCCCGACGAGGCCGAGCCACGCGTACCCGACCCACGCCGTGGCGTCGATCCCTGCAGGAATGCCGTCGATCAGCAGCGCCGGCAGGAGGAGGACGAGACCAGCGGCGGTGAGCTGCCACCCGGCGAGCCCGATCCCGGACACGCCTTCGGGGCGGCCCCACTTCTTGGTGAGCACCACGCCGGTTCCCATCGAGGCCGCGCCGCCGAGACCGGCGAGGATCCCGATGGGTGACAGGGCCGCCTCGGGACCGAGGACGACGAGTGCGACGCCGGTCATCCCGAAGACGCCCCAGCTGATCCGCCAGACGGACAACTGCTCGCGCAGGACGGCCACGGCGAGGAACGCGATCACGATCGGCTGTGCCGCTCCGAGCGTGGCCGCCACCCCGCCGGGCAGGGTCTGTGCGGCGAGGAACAACAACGGGAAGAACGCACCCATGTTCAGCGTGCCGAGCACCAGGCTCTTCCACCACCACGACCCCCGCGGCACCTGCCGGGCGATGACGAGAGCGATCAGACCGGCCGGCAGCGAGCGCATCATGGCCGCGAAGAACGCATGCCCCTCGGGCAGCACATGCGTGGTGACGATGTAGGTCGTGCCCCACACGGCCGGGGCGACCGCAGTCAGCGCCGTCCACCCGACGCGCGTGGACGTCCTGCTCGGAAGGGAAGGAGTCTGGATCGTTGCCGTCCTCATGCATCAATCTTCGACCGCGACAAGATCATGAGTCCAACACATTGTTGTCATCTGAACGATGAGTTGTGATCATGACCGGATGGAGCTTCAGCAGATGCGGTACGCGGTCGCGGTCGCCGAGGAACGCAGTTTCACCCGAGCCGCCGAGCGCTGCCACGTCGTACAGTCCGCGCTCAGCCACCAGATCAAGGCACTGGAGCGCGAGCTCGGCGCGAATCTGTTCGCGCGTACGAGCCGCCGGGTCGAGGTCACCGCCGCCGGCGAGGCGTTCGTCGCCCGGGCGCGGGAGAGCCTCGGCGCAGCCGAACGCGCGGTCTCCGACGTCGCCGCGGCGGCAGGACAGATCATCGGTACCCTCACGATCGGTGTGATCCCCACCGTGACCGCGATCGACGTACCCGCCGCCCTCGGCGCCTTCCACCGCGCGCATCCGGCGGTGCGGATCAGTCTGCGCGACGGCGGGAGCGATGAGTTCATCGCGGCCCTCAAGGACGGGAGCATGGACGCGGCGGTGCTCGGGCTCCCCGACTCGATGCCGCCGCAGGGAGTCGAGTCGAAGGTCCTGGCCCGTGAACGACTCGCGGCCGTCGTCTCGGCCGACCATCCACTCGCGTCACGCCGTCGGCTGCGACTCGAGGACCTGGCCGACGAGACCTTCGTCGATTTCCCCGCGGACACCCCGGGACGGGTGCCCTCCGATCTCGCGTTCCGGGCTGCAGGATTGCGCCGCGACGTCGCGTTCGAGGCCACGAGCATCGACCTCATCCTCGGGCTCGTCCGTCACGACCTCGTGGTCGCACTGCTCTCACCGGCCGTGACCCCCGACAGCGACGACCTTCGCGCCATTCCCGTCACCCAGGGTCCGACGCGCGTGGAGTACCTGGCCTGGAGTGGCTTCAACCCGTCGCCGGCCGCGCAAGCGTTCGTCCGTAGCCTGTCCTAGGCTCGTGCACGTGGAGGCGTCGTGGGGAAGAAGTCACCACGCTCCGGGATCGCCAATTCGTCGACTCCGCCGACGTCCTGCGCCGCTGCCATCAACGCCAGCCCGATATGCGGCCGCCAAGTGGCCCTCGCAAGAACGTCACAAACCTCGGCCTCCATGTAACGACCATGTTCCTCGGCCCGCGTGGCACGCTGCTGCTTCACGGATTCATCCCGTCCGCGAACGATATTGGATGGCACAGCGCATCACCTCCCCTGTCACCGCAGGTGGTAGCTGTCGCACGTCGACGCACGAAGGTGCCCTGAAGGGGCGACACAGCCCCGCCGATCGGAGAGATCAACGAGGCCTGACACGGTCAGTTCGGGTTCACACGTTGAACCTGAATTCCACAGAGTTCCGGCACGGAGAGCCATCTGCGGTCCAGGCGCGTCGACGGTCGCTCATCCTCCGCCGTCGCCCAGGTCCCGGAGCAGGTTGAGATCGTGATGGTCCTCAGGTCGGAGCTCGTATCCCGACCTCAGCTCCATGAGCCTCGCTGCAGACGCGACGACCACGGGACGACCTCGAATCATCCCCACGGCACGATCGCACGCGCGATGAGCGAAGGTCTCACCCCCGAAGCCTCTCTGGACACCGTCACCGGCTGCATCCAGCTCCATCGGATGGATGTCGACGGCGCGTTCATCCGATCGCAACTGCACACGGATCGGCCGCCAGTCCTCGACGATCTCGTACCCACGACCGGACAGCCACTCGATGAGGGGATCGACCTTCGTCGAGTCGGCGAAGATGTCCAGATCACCGTGCGCTCTGGACTGGAATCCGAGGAGAGCATCGACAGCCCAGCCGCCGTTCACCTGGTAGACGACATCCCACTCGTCAAGCCAGTCGATGACGCGGACGACCTCGTCGGCGTCCATGCCTCCGAACGTCATGCCGCTTGCAGTGGCGTGGTCGACGCGATCTGCTCGCCCTCGAGGTGGGACTGATGCGCGATCAGGTGTCAGCTGGGGTTAGGCCGCCAGGGCGACGGTCTGGTTCATGATGGTCTCGTACTCGATGGGGGTCAATCGGCCCAGGCGGGCCTGCCGGCGACGGCGGTGGTAGGTCCGCTCGATCCAGGTAATGATCGCGATGCGGAGCTCTTCTCGGGTCCGCCACCTCTTGCGGTTCAGTACGTTCTTCTGCAGCAGCGCAAAGAAGGACTCCATCGCGGCGTTGTCCCCGGCAGCACCCACTTTCCCTATCGATCCGATGAGGTGATGCCGGTTCAGAGCGTGCACAAAGCTCCGTGACCGGAACTGGCTCCCGCGGTCGGAGTGCACGATGCATCCGGCAGCGCCTGGACGACGAGAAATCGCGTTGTTCAGGGCGTTCACTGAGAGGTGGGCCTTCATCCGGTCGCTGATGGAGTAGCCCACGATCCGGCCGGAGAACACGTCCTTGATCGCGCAGAGGTAGAGCTTGCCCTCGTCGGTGGGATGCTCGGTGATGTCGGTCAGCCAGAGCTCGTTCACGTCGTCGGCGGAGAAGTCCCGCTCCACGAGGTCTTCGTGGACCGGAGGACCGGGGCGTTTCCCGTTCTTCCCGCGCTTCTTCCCGAACACGGACCACCACTGGTTGTCTCGGCAGATCCGCCACGCGGTCCGCTCGCACATCTCCTCGCCGCCTTCCGCGGCTTCGCTGGCCAGGAAGCGATACCCGAACTCGGGGTCGTCACGGTAAGCGTCGAACAGCGCGTTCGCCCGATAGGCCTCGATCAGCTCGGACTCGGTGACCTGCTGTTTCCGCCAGCGGTAGTAGGGCTGGCGGGAGAGCTTCAAGACCCGCAGGGACACCGCGACAGGGATCGCGCCCGCGGCGAGCTCGCTCACGAGCGGGTAGAACCTTTTCCCGGCAGGTTCGCCTGGGACAGGTAGGCGGCAGCGCGGCGCAGGACCTCGTTCTCCTGCTCAAGCAGCCGGTTCCGGCGACGCAGATCGCGCAGCTCAGTCGATTCTTCCCGGGTCTTTCCGGGACGGGCACCGTCTTCGACATCAGCCTGACGCATCCAGTTCGTCAGGCACGACTCAGAGATCCCGAAGTCCTTCGCGATCACCGAGAGCTTCTGGCCAGGTTCACGGTTCCTCGCGACGCGCACGACGTCGTCACGAAACTCCTGGGGGTACGGGGCAGGCATGGTGCACATCCTTCCCTGCAACGCTCTCCAGCGCCACAGATCATGTGACACCCGATCGCGCATCAGTCCCCCTACCCGCGCATCAGTCCCGTGCGAAGCACGTCGAATCCGGGCTCCACAGCGCGCTGCTCCCTCGCTGAATCGCAGCCTCCTGTTCCGCACACGCGTCGCGGAGGGCGGGGACTACTCCGGATCGCTCGGCCGGCCCCGCTCCTCTGCATCGGGGTAGATGCTGCGAGTCTCCGAGCGCTCATAGCTGCGCTGGATGTAGTCGCTCACATAGATCCGCGGCAGGGTCTTGACCACGGCGAGCACGACGTAGATCGCTGTGTTGATCGCGACGAACGCCGCCAAAGCGGCGAACCACTCGGATGTCAGTATTGTCTCCGGCAGGATCATGGTGCGACCTCACTCTTCCTTCTCGCTCGAATAAACCAGGGCGGCGTCCCTGCGTCCCCACGTCGCCTGCCGGCCCAGTAGGATCTCAAGTGCACCCGTGAGGAACACGACGTTGAGGAACGCCGCGAAGATCAGCTCTGGGATGAGGAGTGCCGCGAGAATCCGAGCGCCCCACGTCGACGTCCACACGGTGACGACGCGTTCGATCATGAAGAGGCCGCCCAGCAGCACCCAGAACGGATACCAGATCCATTCGTCTCGCGCCAGGATGGTCAGGATGATGACGAGCAAATAGGATCCCAGCGCGACCGCGCCGTAGCCAATGCCCAGCTGCTGGAACCAGTAGCGCAGCGTGTGCGGGGTCACACCGTAAGCTCCGAGGTTCTCGAGTGCGCCTCGCTGCCAGCGCAGACGCTGATGCCAGAGCTGCTTCCACGTCGGCATGACCTCGGTGACCACCGTACATTCGTCCGGAGAGACCATCAGGCCACCCAGGGACTTCAGAGCCAGCGTGAGTTCATTGTCTTCGGTGAGCGCCGCGGTGTCGTAGACGTCTCCTCTGCGACCCGGGATCAGGGAACCGCGTAATTCTGCAACGGTGCGGAGCCCTCGGGCACGGAACGCGGATGCAGTGCCGGTCAGGACGAACACCCGGCCGCGTCTGCGCCGGATGTCACGACCGTACCTGGTGTACTCGTTGCGCTGGCACTGTCCGATCAGGCCAGCGCCGTCCTCTCCGTAGAAGAGTCCTCCCACCGCCATGAGCGCGCGGTCATCGGTGAAGCGTCGCCGGGCCTCAGTCAGAAAGCCCTGGTCGAGGACGGTGTCCGCGTCGACGATCATGACGACGTCGTTCTCTCCCAGCTGTGGCAGCAGACCGCGAAGGGCCTGATTGAGACCACCGGCTTTCTTGTCCGAGTTGTTCCGGGTCTCGAACACCTCAACTCCCGCACTTCGGGCGAGCGCCGGTGTCTCGTCCGTGCAGTTGTCCGCCACTACGATGATGCGGTCCGGCGCATCCTGCTGCGCTTTCAACCCTGCCAGCGTCGAAGAGATCCGCTCCGCCTCATTGTGCGCCGGCACCAGGACCGTCACGGTGACGGGACCATGGAACACACCTCGCGTCGCGGCCATCACGTTCTTCGGCGCCAGCGGAAACCTCTCCGTGTCATCGGTCCGTCGGGACCGAGTCGTGACGATCTGCTCCACCGCCACGGCGATGACGACGAAGACTACGGCCACAAGGATCGCCGTCACCAGCACGCGAACCGGTGGTATGTAGTCGTCGTACAGCACCGTCCACCTGTCGAACAGCCGCACCTCCTGCGCGCTTGGGGGCACAGGGCCGGAGAACACGACCGCCAGCCACATCAGCAAACCAGCCATTGCGGCGATGCCCACGACACCGATTCCGATCACGCGTGCGACTGCGGGCCTCTTCTTAGACACGTTTCTCCATCACTTGATCTGGCGGGGACTCCTCTGAGCCGAGATGCGTGCTGATGAACGCATTCAGCGGCACGGCCGCACCGATGTGGAACCCCTGTGCGTAGGTGATCCCGCAATCGCGGACCCGCTCGAGTATGGCAGCGCTCGACACATGCTCGGCGATCGTCAGTATTCCCTGGTCCTGTGCGAGGCGGCTCACCGCTCGGACGATCCGGGTGTCGGTCTCATTGCCGACCATGCTCTTCACGAATTCGCCCGCGATCTTCAGATACTGGAAATCGAGGCGACTGAGATACCGGAAGGGAGCGTTCCCCACACCGAAGTCATCGATCGCAAACACCACGCCAAGCTCGCTCATCACCTGCTGGAACTTCCGCGCAGCGTCCAATTCGACCAGCGGTGCGGTCTCCGTGACCTCAAGAATCAGCGAGCCCCGCGGGAATGACTGGTTCTCCAGCTCCTCTGCGAAGCGTGCACGCGTCTCCGCCGACCCCAGCGATTGCGCCGAGACGTTCAGCGACAGCCGGAAATCCGGCCGATGATCCTGCAGTCGGTGGAGCACATCGAGTCCCATGCGCAGCACTCTGACGTCGAGGTCCGGGCACAGTCCAGCTTGCTCTGCAGTACCGACGAAGTCGCCTGTCGATAGCGGCGATGCGCCGTGTCCGGGCCGTAGCAGCACTTCGGCCAGATTGATTCTGCCGGTCCTGAGATCGAGTATCGGCTGGAGGTCGATCCTCATGTCGTCGGATTCCAACACTGCCCGCACGTCCGCCACCGAGACCCTCGACTCATCAGTACGAACATGCCCGTCGGCTGTCGTCGATTCCGATGAGCGACTCCTCCCATCCGTCTTGGCGTGATACATCATGCGATCGGCAAGCTGGACTGGGTCGATATCCTGCTCGCGTGCATCAGCGAACATGCTGAAGCCGATGCTCGCACTGATGCTGCTCGTTTCATCTGAGCGTCCCCCGAACCGTTCTTCGACGGCTTCGACGATCCTCCGACTGACCGACTCCGCATCTCGTCTGCTCGCAGCTGGCAGCACGATGACGAACTCGTCGCCGCCCAGCCGTGCCACCAGATCCTCCGCCCGCACCTGCTCGGTCAGGAGACGTGCGAATTCGACCAGCAGCTGATCGCCGGCATGGTGGCCCAACACATCGTTGACCTGTTTGAAGTTGTCGAGGTCGATCATCACAAGCGCACCATCGCCCGACGCCATGACCCGCTCGACCTCCGCCTCGAGCCGGCGGCGGTTCGCCACTCCCGTGAGCGAATCGTGTTCAGCCAAGTGCGTCACTAGGTCCTGGAGCCTCTGTCGCTCTGTGATATCACCGGCAGTGACGAGCAGTGACCACTGCCCGGCAACTCCAGTTCTGACCTCACGGAACGACAGCGCCACATCTATTTGGCGCCCTCCCTCCGTCGTGAATGTCCGGTCAGTGTGCACGATCATGTCAGAATCAGACAGGTCCCGCCTCACCTCGTCCAACAGACCCGGCTCAGCGCCGAAGTCGTCCAGACGACGGCCGGGCAGCAGCTCGGCTGGCGTACCGACGAGCTCTCCGAAGGCATGGTTCGCTGCGATGATCACTCCCGATTGGTCGAGTGCCGCCACTCCCTGCGGACTACTCTCGAAGAGCAGCTGCGCCTCGTCATGCGCGCGGGTCAGCTCCTGGACCATGCGGTACTCGTCAGTGGTGTCACGGAAGAGCAGCAGCGCCTGCCCCGGGGACGCCGAGCTGTCCAGATGCAACGGGGCCGCACTCAGCGTGAAGACTCGACTAGGCCGCGCGGCCTTGCCGTCTGCAGAATCACCGAGTCGGACGATCGTCGCCTCGACGCTCTCCCCTCGCAGAGCCCGGGCGCTGGGGCCGATCTCCTCGTCGAAGGGTTCGCCGTCGAGATCGAGGAGCTCTCGCTGGACGTAACCCTCATCATCACCAGAAGGGACAACGAAATCCCACGCAGCGTCGGTCACCGGGTTGGCAGAGCCGCGCTGATCGACGATCAGGAGCGCGTCCGGGATCGTGCGAGCCAGGACCTGCAACTTCGCGACCAAACCCGTCTGCTGCTGAACTGCGGTGGAGACGACCAGTGTCAACAGGACGCAGAGGATGATGAGCAGCTGGACTGCTGTGGCCAGCGCCACCGAATCATCAGCGCTCACGGCGAACGGTGCTGCACCGACGACGAAGGTGAGCACGACAGTTGCCGCGAGCGACACCAGCACATGCACCGTCGCGAGTATGACGGGGAGCTTCGTGGCACTCCAATACAACGGGAGCATGATCAGATAGACGATCGGAAGAGGCGGTCCCACGCCGAACACCACTGCCAACACCACCGCAGTGAGTGCGAGCACTCCGGCGAATTCACGCAGAGCCCTATTCTCCATGGTCCGCACGACGGCGGCAGAGATCGTCAGGGCACAGCCGCCAATGGTGATGACGCTCGCGAGGTCCCGCAGCATCAGGCTTACGTAGAAGGACAGCGTCACGGACTCACCGAGCTGGATCAGCGCGAGAAGGAAGATCCCCTTCGACAGTGCCACTGCAGGAATCCCTGCGATGAGGAGCTGGTAGACGTTCCGAGCGGTTCGGATCGCGAACCCAGGCCCGGGCCTTCCGGTCGCACCGCCATGCATGGACGCCGTGAGTCGAGTCCGTTCGAAGAATCCCATGGCCAACGCGATGAGTGGAGCCTCCAGAAGATGGGAGAGCCCGACGAGGACCACGAAGGGAACCGAGACGTCCTCGAAGGCAGCCCAGTGGAGAGTTGGCACAAGGGGGACGACGGCGCACATGACGGCGTATGCGCTCCAGTTCCGACAGGCCCCCGCCCACCACACCGCGATGCCGACCGACGGCCAGATGACGGCGGCACCTACCCACGAGTACAGGTTCGAGAATGACGCCACCACGGCCACCGAATAGGCGAGGGCGAAGATCAGATGACGGTACCACGATTCGCCCCGCAGTCGGTTCTTAGTCCCGGCCACACTGGAGACGTGGGAAAACAGCCATCGACTTGTCGAATTCATCGCAACCGCTCCTCGCATCGTCGGCCCATTCGCGGCCCTTGGAAGGCATCAGCCGTCACCGCGCGTCTCATTGAAACTTATACTAGTCCCGAGAGTACGGCGGAGCGCACGGATCGTGAGGAAGCCCCAGCAACACCCATTGGTCAGAGGTTCACACGTTGAATCGGCTGCCTAACATCGATACAAACATCGACGCCAACAATGATTTCAAGCGCGTCTTGACGTTTACGTTGCCGGAGGGCGGCGAGACTACGGATGTCCGCGATATCATCCAGCATGCATGGGCGGCAACGGTCGACACATACGCGGGCGCCCTCTGCCACCGAGCGAAAGAGATCGCGGCAGGAAACTCGAACTCGAGCTGGACCCCCGACCGAGCCACGAGCGCCCCCACTCTCTAGAGCGTAGGTCCACGTCAGGGCCTATTTCTCTGTCGAAGCGGTGTGAGGGGTAGAGGAGCTCGTCGAGCGCGCAATGGGCAAAGGCAGCGAAGCCGTCTACTCCGACGGCGACGACATGATCAAGCTCTGGCACGCCCAGCCGACGACATGAGCCGGTCGGCGTAGCCGATGAGACTGGTGACCAGCATGAGAACCTGGATGCAGTTGCGCTTACTGAACTGACGCGATGAGACGCCATGCACGCTCGCATGGCGCGAGTAGTAGTTCGGCACCTTGTCGCCCTTGTGCTTCCAGAACTGCTCGTGGGCGTTCCAGATCGGCAGCCAGACCATCGCCTCGTGGACACCCATCTCGTCGATGGCGGCCGGCACGTCCGCGTCCTTCTTCCGATTCGTGATGAGGCGTCGGGCGGCCTGGTCGGGGTAGAAACGGTAGATGAGCGTGTCGAGCGTGACGGTGAACATCGCCTGGGCCGAGCGGAAGTGTCCAGAACGCATCGCGCCGAGCCCGTCGAGTACGAACTTCAGCTCGTCGCCGACTACGTCGCGGTTCGCCTGCTCAAGAACGGTAGCGCAGTCGTCGGTGATCGACTCGTAACAGTCACCCAGCACCCGCCGACGGCCCGAGCGGTCCTGTGCCCGGAGCAGGCGGAGCGCTGTGCGGCCGCGAGGCACCAGGTAGAGCGGGATGCCCTCCTGCTCGAGGAACTCATGCACTTGATAGGCCTTGATCTCGTCTGCGTGGCTCCTCAGATTAGGCGGGAGGAGCGCACGGTTGAACCCGCGCAGCATCTGCGGGTCGAAGAGCGGCTTCAGGGAGCCGCGCAGCCCCTCGAGCATCGCGGCCTGCTGGCTCGCGATCTGCTTGAGCATCGGCTCGATTTCTGGGCTGACTCCGACGCCCTTCAGCGCCGGGAAGTCGATCATCGGAGCCGTGAACGCCGGTAGGCTCGCCACGATCGACGCCACCTGCGACTGGACCCGTTCGTTGTATGGCTCGAGCGCATTCTTGACCAGCGCGTCGTAGTCAGGCAGCGCCGACTTCATCTGCTCCTGGAGGCGTCGGTTCAGCGGCCCCATGATGTCTCGCGCGTACGCCGAGGTGTCCGGGATCATCGCCTTCATCTGCTCTCGGATGGGCGCGACCATCTTCGCGACGGCGGCATCCATGCTGGGCATCAAAGACTGCGCGAACCTTGGCGGCAGTTGAAGCCTCGCCCCGACGTCCGCAGCAGAGTCTCCGTCTTGCTCGCTCTCCGAGTTGCGCTCCCTCTCTTGGGCAGGCTTGAGATCGTCCTCACGGTCATCGTCGTCGTGCATCATGACACTCTCCTAGTCGCCACGCTCGCTCGAAGCGACGTTGCATCATCGAGACCGTTGTCGGCACTCTCAGAGACTCTTGGGCGCTCTACATCGCGGAGTCGGTGGCACCCAGTTGTGCGGCCACTTGAGAGGCGAAGGTCGGATCGACGTGGATTCGGGCGACGACGTCGTCAGCGATCTTGTCCACATCAAGAGGCCCGTCTGGGCCGTCGTACTCCACCGACTGCGCGGGCCACTGGAAATCGACCCGCGGGGTGTAGGCGCTCTCTCCGTCGTCGCCGTAGGCAGTGAGGACATGATCAAAGACAAGCCGCACCTTCGAAGAGAAGATGTCGAGCGTGTAGGGCGTCTCGGGCAGCTCTTGGTCCAGGACTCGTCGGATCGTGCTGTCGACGTCATTCATCACGTCGACCTTGCGTCGCCAGTCTTGGACTAGTTTGTCGTGGAGATGTTCCAGCAGCTTCTTTGCGCTGGCCTTCACCGTGTCGCGCTCGTCGTCGGTGAGCACCGGATCGGGCTGGGTCAGCAGGTCGACGATCGCTAGCTCTTCCTCGGTCATCCCCTCACGAGCCGACCGTTCCTCCTCCTCGGTCAGGTTCTGCGTCAACTCGATCAAGCGCCGCAGGTACTCGTCGATGTTCACGCTGCCGGAGTTGTAGTCGTCGATCAGCCGCTCGATCCGCTCGACGAGTTCGTATCTGGTGGGGTTACGCGTTGCCGAGGCGATGGCCTGCTGGCGGAGCAGTTGCGCCAGCCGGTCTGCCTCGGCTCGCTTACGACCAGCGAACTTGGTCGCCAGGCCCTCGAAGTCGATCAAAGACAGATCGATCAGCGGGTCTGGCTTGGTGCCTTCGGCAGCGGCGCGAATGACGTACTCCTCGGCACCCACTGACCGGTCGAGCAGTGCGTCCACCGCATCCGTGACCGAACCGAGGTCCGCCTCGGCCGGCCGTGTGACCTCCGCGATGCGCTCGGCGAGCACTCTGATCGCTGCGACGTTGCGTTGCTGCGCAGCAGCCTTGGGGTCGGGCAGGAGGGCCTTGAAGAGCTTCCGCACCTGGCGTGCCTTCTGCTGGAAGTCGGTGCGTGTGCACTCGTCGACGAGTAGCGCCTCGACAGCTGCGTCGCGCTTGGCGACGTGGTCGAATCCTTCGGCGTCGCGCATCGCAGCAAGGTCGACTCCGACGCCGGTGCAGAAGGCGAACAGGTCGGCCACGGCAGCGTCCAGCTCGGCGGCGAGGGCGTCGATGATTTCGATCGGTGAGTCGCCGGCGTTCGCGGCCCCGTAGATCGCCAACGCCTTCTCCAGGTTCCGGAAGACACCGACGTAGTCGACGATCAGGCCATTGTCCTTCTCCGGGAATACGCGGTTCGCACGGGCGATCGTCTGCATCAACGTGTGGTTGCGCATCGGGCGATCGAGATAGATCGTCGAGACACTCGGCGCGTCAAAACCGGTCATCCACATCGCGCAGACAAACACCAGTCGCAGCGGGTCCTCTGCGTCCTTGAACTTCTCCGCTAAGTCCTCGCGGTTCATCCGCTCACGGTGCGGCCGAATGTCCAGCCCGAGGTCGTCGAGCATCTTCAACTCGTTCTGGCTCTGCGAGACGACCACAGCCATGTCGGTGGTCTCCATGAGCTCGATCCGCGAGGCGAGCCACGGCCGCTCGAGCTCCGGTAGTGCGTCGTGCTCGGCTTTCAATGCCGCCAAGTGCTCACCCCAGGCCTCCTGGACGAGGTTGTACATGCGGACGGCAGCAGCCTTGTCGAGCCCGACGTACATTGCTTTACCACTGAACCCGCGCCCTACGAAGTGTGCGACAAGGTCCCTGGCAAGCGTCTTCAATCGCTCCGGACGGGTGAGCAACGTGTACTGCGTGCCGAAGTCACGGGCCAACTGGCCTTCTGCGTCCTCGTCGAGCTCAGCATCCTCGAGAATAGCCTCGAGTTCGTCGGAGAAGTTTTCGTTGGTGAGCTGAAGTTCGGGAATGCGGTTCTCATAATAGAGCGGGACCGTCGCACCGTCTTCAATGGCATCACGGAAGTTATAGACGCTGACGTAGTCACCGAACTGCTCGCGCGTGGCCTGCTCCTCACCCTCGATCAGCGGGGTGCCGGTGAAACCCATCATCGACGCGTTCGGCAGCGCTGTGCGCATGTTCAGCGCGAGGGTGTCGTACTGACTGCGGTGCGCCTCGTCAGTAATGACGATGACTTCCGAGCGTGTGGAGAGAACCGGCATCTGCCGCTCCCCCAATGCCTTCGACGGCTGGAACTTGTGGATCAACGTGAACACGTACCGGTGGTCGGCCGCCAGCAGATCGCGCAGGTGCGCCACGGAGTCTGCGTGCACTCGGGCCTCTGGCGAGATAGCTCCGGCGTCGGCGAACTCACCGTGCAACTGAGTATCCAGTTCCGTGCGGTCGGTGACCATGACGAACGTCCAATTGCCCGGTATTTGGCGCAGCACCTTCTGCGTGAACCACAGCATCGACAGCGACTTGCCGGAGCCCTGGGTGTGCCAAAACACCCCGAGGCGCTTGTCCTGCTCGGCTCGCGCCCGGTGCAGGTTCTCGATCGCGGCGTTGACTCCGAGGACTTGGTGAGATCGCGCGAGCACCTTTATCAGACCACCAGGCCGCTCCATGTACGCGACGAAGTTCTCCAGCAGGTCAAGCAGGACGGATGGATCGCAGGTACCTCGCAGCGCAGTCTCCAGGGCGACCACACCTCGGGTACCGTGGGCGTCGATGACCTTCCAATCGTTGAAGAACTCCCACGGCGCGTAAGTTGACCCGACCTTCGCCTGGCTTCCATTGGACAGCAGCACGAAGCAGTTAGGGATGAATAGCTGCGGAATCGTGTCCCGGTAGTCAGTCAGGTTGTTGTCGTAGGCCGACTTGACCGACTCGTTGGGCGCCTTGAACTCCATCAGCACCAGCGGTACCCCGTTGACGAACAGCGCCAGATCCAGCCGCCGGCTGTGCAGGTTGCCCTTGACCCACATCTGCTGAGCCGCCAACAAGTCGTTATTCGATGGATCCGCGAAGTCGAGGAACCGTAAGGTCTCAATCTGCTTCGCGCCCTGGTCGTCAACCCACTCCGCCAGATAGCCGTCACGCAGCAAATCATGGACTTCTCTGTTAGCGCGGACCCGATCCATGGCTGTGCGGTCCTTCGTCAGTACCTCGACCGCCTCGTTGATAGCGATATCGGGCACGTACTCAGAGTTGATCTTGCGCATAGCAAGCCGGAGCCGGTGAACGAGCACGACATCACGTTGGGAATCGCGCCCCAGGCTGCCCTCGGGTCCCAAGATCTCCTGGAAGGCGTCGACTGGAGCCCAGCCGAGCTCCGCCAGAAGCTCGATGCTCGGCTTTTCGACGAACCGGTATTCCGGGCCCGTGGGAGTCATTACGCCACCTGCTCCGCGAACAACGCATCGAGGTCTAGCGTCGAGACGTCGATTTGACCCGTCACAAGCTTCGGCAGGAGAGCATCTCGGAGCGCGCCGAGTCTCCCCGATTCGTCAAACAAGACCTTGGCCTGCA
Organism: Brevibacterium litoralis; assembly: GCF_040212315.1. NCBI lineage: Bacteria > Bacillati > Actinomycetota > Actinomycetes > Micrococcales > Brevibacteriaceae > Brevibacterium > Brevibacterium litoralis. Next base: position 61,649 of record NZ_JBDIUY010000028.1, read on the forward strand.
GAAGGAGCGGTTCCGCAGTGTCCTCGAACTCATCCGAAAGCCCACCTGGCGGCGCAGCGATCAAGTAGGAGTCAAAGCACTCGTTCCGCACGCGCTGACGACCACTTGCCCCGCTCATACTCGAGATCGCATGACCCCTGAAGTGTTCGTCTCGGGCTAAACAGTACGTGTACGCCGATCCAACGAGTCGCCCTCGCAACACGATGAACTCGGTAGATCCCATCCCGACCTCCCCCACCGCCAGCGACTGAACGAGACCGGTCTTACCGTTCTGCAAGCATGGGGTTATCCGAGCAAACAAGGTGTCCCCGAGCTCAAACTTGGTACCTGATCCACCAGCGCGAACATCACTCGGTCGACAGCTGAGACTCCCCTCATCGAGGTCGCCCATCGTGATGAAGGGGTGCTTCACCGACTTATCGAGCTTGATTCGGGGGTTCACGGTGATCAGCGTCGAAGCAGGAACGACCTCCCACCCCTCGGGGATGGGGCCGAGGACGGAGTCGACCATGGGCACGTCCTCGTGGCCGGGGTAGCGGAACTTCACGAACCACTCACGGTAGATGGCCCGCGCCATCTCCTCCAGCAGCTCAATCCGACGCCGATTGTTCTCAATCAGATCGTCGAAGACAGCCATTACCTGTCCAATACAGACGCGCACATCCGGCCCAGGAACGCGGAACCGAAGCGCCTTCAGAATTCCCTGAGTAACCAACGGTTGAGCCGCCCCGCCGGCATGGCGATGAAGCTGCGCAGAACGCAGGAGACAGCCCAAGTAGTCGAGATCCTCATCGATCGCTGGTTCGATGACGATGGTGTTGTCCGACGCCCAGAACGGTTCGTGGCTAACTGCTACAGCTCCGCAATAGGCACCGACGCGGCCCACGATGATTCCTGATCCGTATCGGGCCTCATCTGAGCCGCCGATAACACCGTTCGCGCCGTAGGCTTTGAACTCGCCTGGCTGCCCTGGCGTGATCGGTTTTCCGCTCGAGAACTTCCCTAGTTCCGAGAGCGTGACCTCCCGCCACTCACTCATACGTCGAGAATCCCTTGAACGGCCACGTCGACCTTGGATCGCAGCACGTCGGCCTCGTCACTTAGCGCAGTGAACTCCTCGTACAACGCAGCGAGATCGCCCATGAAGTCGACATCGCTCTCGTCGACGACCGCGGTGCCGGTGTAGCGGCCAGGGTTGAGGCTCCAGCCCTGCGCCTCGATCTCGTCGCGGGTGGCGACCTTACACAAGCCGCCAACGTCGACGTACTTGCCGTCGGGGAAGTTCTCGTCTAGCAGCGCTTCACTCCCCTCGCTCGTCTCGACATCTTCGCCACGGTAGAGCCTCACGATGTTGGCCAGGAACTCGATCTGCTCGGGCGTGAAGTCACGGTGGGCGCGATCGATCTGGTGGAAGATGTGCCGGGCGTCGATGAACAACACCGTGTCCTCGCGCGGCGTCCCGACCTTGGCCTTGTCGAGGAACCACAGCGTCACCGGCAAGGTGACTGTGTAGAAGAAGTTTGAGCTGATGGCGACCATCACGTCGACGGTCCCCGACTCGATCAGCTGCTTGCGGATCTCCTTCTCGGAATGGCCGGCATCACCGGCAGAGTTGGCCATGACGAATCCTGCACGGCCCTCAGGAGAGAGTGCGGTGTAGAACTGCTGGACCCACAGGAAGTTACCATTGTCAGCCTTGGGCAGGCCGAACGGGAACCTCTTGTCGCCAGCCAGCTGCCCCTTCTTGATCTTGTCGACATTGAACGGCGGGTTGGCCATCACATAGTCGAAGGCACCGACAGCGCCGTGCGGGTCCTCGTAATAGCTATTGGCCTGACGAATGTCACCCGAGAGCCCGTGCAGTGCGAGGTTCATCTTGGCAAGTGGAACGGTGTCCTCGGTCTTCTCCGTCCCGAAGACAGAGAGCTGACGGCTGGCCGATTCGTGGTGCCGCTCGACGAACTTCGCGCACTGAACGAACATGCCGCCCGACCCACACGCGGGGTCGAAGACTCGCCCCTGGAACGGCTGCAAGATCTCCACGATGAGACGGACGATGGAGTACGGCGTGAAGTACTCGCCGCCTCCCCTGCCCTCCTGCGCGGCGAAGTTGGAGAGGAAGTCCTCATAGATGAAGCCGAACGCATCGCCCGCGAGCTGGGTGGGCAGCGGTGCGAAGAGCCGGAGCAGTTCGACCAGCGTCGGACGCTCAAGCTTCTGATAGCCGCGAGGCAGGATGTCCTTGAGCTCCGGGTTGGCGTCCTCGATAGCCTTGATCGCCTCGTCGGTGGCCTTCCCGACATCGGCACCCTCGGGCAGATCGACAAGGTGGGAGAGCCGAGACTCAGCGGGGACGTACAGCACCGATTTTGCCTTGTAGTCCGCGACCGTCGCGGGGTTACGTGCGCTGGAGTTGGCCTCAACCTCTTCGCGGACGGTCTCGAAACGGTTCTCGGCGTACGCGAGGAACACCAAGCCGAGGACTGGGTCGCGATACTGAACAGGCGTCAGCTTGGAGTTCGCGCGCAACTCGTCCGCGGCGCTCCACAGCATCGCGCGAACCTTGGCAAGATCAGTTGTCTTCATTTCTTACTCCCAGACGTAAGCCCCGTCCTAAATTCCACCACGTCGCCGTCGACCATCACGTAGTCCTTGCCCTCCATGCGGACCTTGCCGGCGGCCTTCGCGTCGGCCATGGAGCCGGCGGCGTCGAGGTCGTCGAAGGACACTATCTCGGCCTTGATGAAGCCCTTCTCGAAGTCCGTGTGGATGACGCCCGCGGCCTGCGGGGCGGTGTCACCCTTGTGGATCGTCCAGGCGCGTGACTCCTTGGGGCCGGCCGTCAGGTAGGTCTGCAGCCCGAGGGTGTCGAAACCGATGCGCGCCAGCTGGTCGAGGCCCGCCTCGTCCTGCTCGCTCATCTCCAGCATCTCGGCGGCGGACTCCTCGTCGAGCTCGGCGAGCTCCGACTCGAACTTCGCGTCGAGGAAGATCGCCTCGACCGGCGCCACGAGGTCCCGCATCTTCTGCTTGGCGTCCTCGTCGGCCAGCACGTCGTCGTCCACGTTGAACACGTAGAGGAACGGCTTGGTCGTCATGAGCTGCAGCTCGTGCAGCGGGCTCGCGTCGAACCCGTCCTTCTGCATCGCGGTGTAGAGCGTCGTACCTTCTTCGAGGATCGCCTGAGCGGCGTCCATCGCCTCGAGCACCGAGGGGTCCACGGTCTTCCGCTTGACCTCCTTCTCGATGCGCGGGCGCGCCTTCTCGATCGTCTGGAGGTCGGCGAGCACGAGCTCGGTGTTGATCGTGTCGATGTCGTCGGCCGGGCTCACCTTGCCGTCCACGTGCACGACGTCCCCGTCGGTGAATCCACGGATCACCTGGCAGATCGCATCCGCCTCGCGGATGTTCGCGAGGAACTGGTTGCCCAGGCCCTCACCCTCGGACGCACCCCGCACGATGCCCGCGATGTCGACGAAGCTCACCGTCGCCGGGAGGATCTTCTCCGAGCCGAAGATCTCCGCCAGGCGCTGCAGCCGCGGGTCGGGCAGTTCGACCACGCCGACGTTCGGTTCGATCGTCGCGAACGGGTAGTTCGCGGCGAGGACCTGGTTCTTGGTCAGGGCATTGAACATGGTGGACTTGCCGACGTTGGGCAGTCCGACGATTCCGATAGTAAGAGCCACGGCAGGCAAGTCTACCGGCCAACTTCGTCATGAGGAGTGCAGGGCGCCTCGCGAGCGGTTACGCTCCCGTCATCATCCCCACGGCCCCGTTCAAAGGAGAACGCGATGACAGCACCTGCATCCCTGACCCACCGGGAGAGTTTCCACGTCGGTCGAGTCGTGCAGCTCACCTTCGTCGCCGCGCTCGGCGGCTTCCTCTTCGGTTACGACACCTCCGTCATCAACGGGGCGGTCTCGGCGCTGTCCGCGGACTTCGGTCTCGGCAGTTTCACGACCGGTTTCACGGTCTCCTCCGCACTGCTCGGCTGCATGGTCGGTGCCTACCTGGCCGGTCGGATCTCGGCGTCCATCGGCCGTGTCCGGGTCATGATGCTCGCTGCGGCCTTCTTCATCGTCTCCGCGATCGGTTCCGGCCTGGCCTTCACCGAATGGGACCTCATCCTGTGGCGCGTGGTCGGTGGACTGGGTGTCGGTGCGGCCTCCGTCATCGCCCCGGCGTACATCGCCGAGATCTCTCCGGCGAGTGCGCGCGGGCGCCTCGGCTCCATGCAGCAGCTGGCGATCGTCTGCGGCATCTTCGCCGCGCTCGGTATCGACTACGTCATCGCGATCAACGCCGGCGGCGCGGCCGAACCCTCGCTCTTCGGCCTCGCGGCCTGGAGGTGGATGTTCATCGCCGAGGTGGTCCCGGCTCTCGTCTACGGTGTCCTGGCGCTCACGGTGCCGGAGTCCCCGCGTTTCCTCGTGCAGAAGGGCAAGGACGACCAGGCCGCGAAGGTGCTCGGTTCCATCCTCGGTGAAGGCGTGCAGGAACGCATCGACGAGATCCGGTCGACCCTCCACGTCGAGGCGAAGGCGAGCATCCGGGACATCTTCGCCCCCGGTTCCAACCGCATCCTGCCGATCGTGTGGATCGGTATCGCGCTGTCGGTGTTCCAGCAGTTCGTCGGCATCAACGTGATCTTCTACTACTCGAACACGCTGTGGCAGTCCGTCGGGTTCTCGGAGAACGACTCCTTCACCATCACGGTGATCACCTCGGTGACGAACATCGTCGTCACGGTCGTCGCGATCCTGCTCATCGACAGGATCGGCCGGAAGCTGTTGCTCACCGTCGGCTCCGCCGGAATGTTCGTGACCCTCGGCCTCATGACGCTGTGCTTCACCGCCGGCGTCGACCGCTCCGTGACCGACACCGTCGCGCTGCTGCCCGGCTACGACGTCACCGCGCTCATCGCGGCGAACGCCTTCGTCGTCTTCTTCGGTGCGTCCTGGGGCCCCGGTGTCTGGGTGCTCCTCGGCGAGATCTTCAACAACCGCATCCGCGCCATCGCCCTGGGCATCGCGGCCGCCGCACAGTGGCTGGCGAACTTCGCGATCTCCACGACCTTCCCGGCCATGGCCGACGTGGGCCTGTGGTTCGCCTACGGCTTCTACTCGCTGTGCGCGCTCGCGTCCTTCTTCTTCGTCCTCAAGTTCGTGCAGGAGACGAAGGGCAAGGAGCTGGAGGAGATGGTCTGAGGGCCGACGACCGGCGCCGACCGGGGCCGCGGACTCAGCGGAGTTCGTGGTCCCGGTCGGCGCCGTCCTTCTTGTTCGAGGACGCCTTGCCCGCGGCCTTGAAGTCCTTCCGGAGTTCGCGCGGCAGGGAGAACATGAGGTCCTCCTCCGCGGTGCGGACCTCTTCGACGGTGCCGAACCCGTACTCGGCCAGCAGCGTCAGCAGGTCCTGGACGAGGGTCTCGGGCACGCTCGCACCACTCGTGAGGCCGACGGTCGCGACGTCGTGGAACCACTCCTCGTCGACCTCGCGGGCGAAGTCCACGCGGTGCGAGGCCTTGGCGCCGTGCTCCAGGGCGACCTCCATGAGACGCACGGAGTTCGAGGAGTTCGCCGACCCGACGACGAGCACGAGATCCGCCTGCGGGGCGATCTTCTTCACCGCGACCTGTCGGTTCTGGGTGGCATAGCAGATGTCGTCCGAGGGCGGGCTGGTGAGCTGCGGGTACCGTGCGGTGAGGATGTCGACCGTCTCCATCGTCTCGTCGACGCTCAGGGTCGTCTGCGAGAGCCACACGAGCTTGTCCGTGTCCGGCAGTTCGACGGTCCGTGCCTCGTCCGGGTTCTGCACGAGAATCGTGGCCTCCGGGGCCTCACCCATGGTGCCCTCGACCTCCTCGTGGCCGGCATGACCGACGAGGACGATCGTGTACCCCTGCTTGGCGTAGCGGACGGCCTCCTTGTGGACCTTCGTCACGAGCGGGCAGGTGGCGTCGATGGTGCGCAGTTCGAGTTCGGCCGCCTCGGCGTGGACGGCCGGGGACACGCCGTGCGCGGAGAACACGACACGTTCACCCTCGGGGACCTCCGAGGTTTCGTCGACGAACACCGCACCCCGTTCGGTGAGGGTGTCGACCACGTGCCGGTTGTGCACGATCTCCTTGCGGACGTAGATCGGCGCACCGTAGTGCTCCAGCGCCTTCTCCACGGTGATGACCGCGCGGTCGACACCGGCGCAGTAGCCACGCGGCGCGGCCAACAGGACCTTCTTCTCCACTCCCTCCGGGGACCGGATCTCCGAGGGGTCCTTGCGGACACGGGGCATGGAGGGGATGCCCAGACCGATCGTCGCGGGTCCGGTGGGTGCACTCGTGGGCGTCGCGGTGGAAGTCACGGCCCCAGTCTACGGACGTACACCTGAGTACTCACCCCACGGAGACGAGGAGCACGTCACGTGCCCGGAGGACGATCGGTGGAAGAATGGTGTCCGAGGCTCCTGGATAGACTCGCGGACACATGGTCGTCGAACGTGCGGGAGGGGTCGTGACAGGGACGGGAACCGGGTCGGGCACAGGGTCGGGCACAGCATCGAACACGGGGACGGGCGCGGGCGGACCGCGGATCTCCGGGACACCCGGGAGTCTCGGGGAAGAGGCCCCGCGCACCACCCCACTGCCGGCGAAGGCCGCGGACACCACCGCGGAGTCCCCGTGGCCGGTGAGTCTGCTGAGCCGCAACATCAAGGCCTACGTCGAGAAGATGTCCTCCGTCTGGGTCGAGGGCCAGGTCGTCGAATTCAATCGGCGCGCCAAGGCCTCCTACCTCACCCTGCGGGACATCGACGAGGAGATGTCGCTGCCCCTCCAGATCTGGGCGAACGTCCTCGACCGCATGGAGTCCCCCGTCGAACAGGGCTCGCGCGTGGTCGTCCGGGTCAAACCGAACTTCTGGCTCAAGGCCGGTCGGATGAGCATGCAGGCGAGCGACATACGGGCCGTCGGTCTGGGTGACCTGCTCGCCCGCCTGGAGAAGCTGCGCCGCACCCTCGGCGCGGAGGGACTGTTCGACCCCTCGCTCAAGAAACCCCTGCCCTTCCTCCCTCACCGCATCGGCCTCATCACCGGCCGCGATTCCGACGCGGAGAAGGACGTCATGCGCAATGCCGGCCTGCGTTGGCCGGCGGTGCAGTTCGAGGTCCGAAACGTCGCGGTCCAGGGTGTCGATGCCGTCCCCCAGGTCCGCCGCGCCTTCGCGGAGTTGGACGCCATGGAGAGCGTCGACGTCATCGTCATCGCCCGCGGTGGCGGCAGTTTCGAGGATCTCCTGCCCTTCTCGAACGAGGCACTGATCCGCGACGTGTGGCAGGCACGCACACCGGTCGTCTCCGCCATCGGCCACGAGGCCGACCGCCCGATCCTCGACGAGGTCGTGGACATGCGGGCCTCCACCCCCACGGATGCCGCCAAGCGGATCGTCCCGGACATCGCGGAGGAACGGATGGGTGTCCTCCAGGCCCGGGCCAACCTCGACGGGGCCATCGACCGTCTCCTCAAGCGGGAGTCCGACGCCCTGGCCGCCGTTCGCTCCCGGCCCGTGCTCGCGGAACCGGGATCGATGATCACCGTGCGCGAGCAGGACCTCCACACCCTCCGGTCCCGGTCCTGGCAGGCGGGGTCCGCGGCGGTCGACCGCGGAGCCGCCCAGATCGCACACCTCCGGGCACAGGTGCGGTCCCTGTCCCCCAGGGCGACACTCGCCCGCGGCTACGCCGTGGTACAGACCGCCGACGGCGCGGCCGTCCGGGACACCACCCAGGTGGAGCAGGGCTCCACGGTGCACGTCCGGGTGGAGAACGGCCGGTTCGACGCGACCGTCACCACGGTCGACCGGTCCGGCGAGGACACCTGACCGACTCCGCACGACCGAGATCCATACGACCCCGACTCACACGACGAGAGGACACACCATGACGACACCGGCACAGGGCACCACCGAGGTCTCGGCCCTCAGTTACGAACAGGCACGGGAGGAACTCGTCACCACCGTGCGCACGCTGGAGGCCGGCAACCTGCCGCTCGAGGAATCACTGCGCCTGTGGGAACGCGGCGAGGCACTGGCCGACCACTGCCAGGCGTGGCTCGACGGCGCCCGTACCACACTCGACGCGGCCCGCGCCCGGCGCGAGGAGACCGAAGGTCAGGCCCACGAGGGCTGATCTCCGGTCGGGAACTCAGCGCAGGTTCTCGGGGGCAGGGCCTCCGGGGCGGGGCCGACCTCAGGCGAGGGAGTCGAGTGCGGAGGTGATGACCGCCTCGAAGCTCTCGACGGTTCCGGTCCCGATGAAGACGAGGGTCGTGTCGGACGCGGTCCCCACGTAGGCGACACGGGACCCGGAGTTCTGGTGCACCGTGAACTCGGTGCCGGCGACCGTCTCGGTGCGCGACTCCACCATGTCGTCGTCGAGCATCGAATCGGCCCAGTCCCCCGTGGTGTCGGCGGCCTGCCGCAGCGACACCCACTGCTGCTGCGGGCCGATGAAGGAGGCGTACCAGGTCACGAGGGCCGGTTCACCCATCGGCTTGTAGGTGGCCTCGTTCGCCACCCAGTCCGTCGGCAGGGTCGGCACCGCGAGGTCGAAGTCCGCACCCTCCTCGCCACCCGCCACGGATTCGGCGATCGCCACGTGGTCGACCACCCGCTCGAATTCGGTCTCCGGGCGTGGCACGAAGGCCAGCGCCAGGAACACCACGAGCATGCACGCGCCCAGAGCGATCGCCATGTTCACCCAGTTGGCACGGAGCTTGAGTTGTGTGTGGGACTCGGGCTGCTGCTGGCTCATCGCGGGGTTCGTCGCTGCTTTCCGTTCGAAGGCGGTGACCGGTCTCGATCCGGTCGATGGTCCGACCCCACGATTCTACGTCCCGTCGAGAGCACCGCGCCGCATCACCGGTGCCCACCGGAACGATTCGACTTACGGTCACGGAGCATGCGACACCGCGGCCGCAGCCGGGCCCCGAGTGGGACTCGTGACACAATGACCCCATGAGCGAGACGACGCAGTCGGAGGAGACTCCCGAGGTGAACAACGAGAAGGCACATCACAGCGGTGGCCGGGCGGAGACTCCTCCCGTCGCCGTGACCGACGAGTGGACGCAGAAGCTACGCACCACCGAAGGTGAACCCGACCGCAACCTCGCGCTCGAACTCGTGCGCGTGTCCGAGGCCGCTGCGATCGCCGCCGCCCCGTGGGTGGGTCGCGGCGAGAAGCTCAAGGCCGACGGTGCCGCCGTGGCCGCGATGCGCAACGTCATCTCCACCGTCCGGATGGACGGCACCGTCGTCATCGGCGAGGGTGAGAAGGACGAGGCGCCCATGCTCTTCAACGGTGAACAGGTGGGCGACGGCAACGGCCCCAAGGTGGACGTCGCGGTCGACCCGATCGACGGCACCACCCTCACCGCCCAGGGCATGGCAGGCGCGATCTCCGTCATGGCCGTCTCCGAGGGCGGCGCCATGTACGACCCGTCCGCGGTCTTCTACATGGAAAAGCTCGTCACCGGCCCCGAGGCCGCCGACTTCGTCGACCTCCGTCTGCCCGTGGCCGAGAACATCCGCCGCGTCGCCAAGGCGAAGAAGACGGACATCTCGAACATCACGGTCGTCGTCCTCGACCGTCCGCGCCACGCCGACCTCATCGCGGAGATCCGTGAGGCGGGGGCCCGCATCCGCCTGATCCGCGACGGCGACGTCGCCGGCGCGATCGCCGCCTGCCGCCCCGGCACCGGCATCGACATGCTCATGGGCATCGGCGGCACCCCCGAGGGCATCATCACCGCCTGCGCCGTCAAGGCCCTCGGCGGCATGATCCAGGGTCGCCTGTGGCCGCAGTCCGACGAGGAGCGCGCGAACGCCGAGGCCGCCGGCCTCGACTGCGACGCGATCCTCAACACGGACGACCTCACGACCGGCGACAACACCTACTTCGTCGCCACCGGCATCACCGACGGTGACCTGCTGGAGGGCGTCCGCTACGAGGGTGGGCACGTCATGACGCATTCCCTCGTCATGCGCTCGCGTTCCGGCACCGTCCGCAACGTCTACGCGGAGCACAAGCTGGAGAAGACGCACTCGTACGTCGACGCCGCGGAGGAAGCGGCCCGCCGCGGACTCGTCTGAACCGATGACTGCACCCACGGACAGCCCGCAGACCCCACGGACCCCGGACGAGGCCTACCGTCGTCTGCTCGAGGGCAATGAACGCTTCGTCACGGAGTCCCCGCTCCATCCCAACCAGGACGCCTCCCGGCGCGCGGCCCTCGCCGGCGGGCAGCAGCCCTTCGCCAGCCTGCTCGGATGCTCCGACTCCCGTGTCGCCGCGGAGATGATCTTCGACGTCGGCCTGGGAGAGATGTTCATCGTACGGACCGCCGGTCAGGTCACCGGCAACGTGTCGATGGGCAGCCTGGAGTACGGCGTCGCCGTCCTCGGCACCCCTCTGCTCGTCGTGCTCGGTCACGACGGCTGTGGAGCGGTCCGGGCGACGGTCGAGGCCGTCGAGTCCGGTGACACTCCCCCGGGGTTCATCGGCGACATCACGTCGAGCCTCTACCCCTCCGTCGTCCGGACCCGTCGGGGTGGGGACCAGAGTGTGGACGGGGCCGTCGCACAGAACGTCGTCGACACCGTCCACTCACTCGCCCAGCGTTCCCACCTGTTGCGGCGTGCACTCCTCGACGGCTCCTTGCAGATCGTGGGCCTCACCTATGATCTGCACGACGGCCGCGTCCGTGAGGTCGCACGTCTCACCGCCGAGGACCCCGGCCCCACGGCCTGAGTCCCGGCCCCGGCGCACCACCACCCGGGCCCGGGCCCGGACTCCGCCGCCCGACACCACGGGCACACCGCACACGTCCCGTCCCTGCCGACCGAACCGGCGGGGGCCCCGATCTCCCGGCCGATTCCGGGCCGGACCGCGTTCACCACCGAAAGGACAGGTCAGAACCGTCATGACGCAGGAATTCCGCATCGAGCACGACACGATGGGTGAGGTCAAGGTCCCGATCGACGCCCTCTACCGCGCGCAGACGCAGCGCGCCGTCGAGAACTTCCCGATCTCCGGCAAGACCCTGGAGCGCGAGCACATCGCCGCACTCGCCCAGGTGAAGAAGGCCGCCGCCCGTGCCAACGCCGAGCTCGGCGTGCTCGACGAGCAGCGTGCGCAGGCCATCCAGGACGCAGCCGACAAGATCATCGCCGGCGACCTCGACGACCATTTCCCGATCGACGTCTTCCAGACCGGTTCGGGCACGAGCTCGAACATGAACACGAACGAGGTCATCGCGACCCTCGCCTCGCAGGCTCTGGAGTCCGCCGGCGTCGAGGTCCACCCGAACGATCACGTCAACGCCTCGCAGTCGAGCAACGACGTGTTCCCCACCTCCGTGCACGTCGCCGTGACGAACGCCCTCGTCAACCAGCTGATCCCGGCGCTGAAGAAGCTCGAAGACGCCCTGGAGGTCAAGCACGAGGAGTTCGCCTCCGTCGTCAAGTCCGGCCGCACCCACCTCATGGACGCCACGCCCATCACCCTGGGCCAGGAGTTCGGTGGCTACGCCGCACAGATCCGCTACGCCATCGAGCGCGTCGAGGCCTCCCTCCCCCGCGTCGCCGAGGTCCCCCAGGGCGGCACCGCCGTCGGCACCGGCATCAACACCCCGGCCGGTTTCTCCTCCCGCGTCGTCGCCCTGCTCGCCGAGCAGACCGGCCTGCCGATCACCGAGGCCCGCAACCACTTCGAGGCGCAGGCCAACCGCACGGGCCTCGTCGAGGTCTCCGGTCAGCTCCGGACGATCGCGTACGACTTCGTGAAGATCAACAACGACCTGCGCTGGATGGGCTCCGGCCCGAACACCGGCCTGGGCGAGGTCGCCATCCCCGACCTCCAGCCCGGTTCGTCGATCATGCCCGGCAAGGTCAACCCGGTCATCTGCGAGGCCTCCATCCAGGCCATGCACCAGATCATCGGCAACGACACCGTCGTCGCACTGTCCTCGACGAACGGTCAGTTCGAGCTCAACGTCGGCATCCCGGTGATGGCCGCCAACCTCCTCGAGTCGATCCGCCTCATGGCCAACGTCTCGATTGTCATGACCGACAAGATGATCACCGGTCTCAAGGCCAACGAGGAGCGCGCCCGCTTCCTCGCCGAGGCCTCCCCCTCGATCGTCACCCCGCTCAACAAGGTGATCGGTTACGAGGCGGCCGCCAAGATCGCCAAGTACTCCGTCAACAACAAGATGACCGTCAAGGAGGCGACCATCGCCCTCGGCTTCGTCGAGGACGGGTCGATCACCGAGGCGGACCTCGACGCCGCCCTCGACGTCACGACGATGATCGGCGAGTACAAGTAAGACCCACCTCTCCCCGGCACCGAGGCGTCCTGCAGTTCTCATGAAAAGAACTGCAGGACGCCTCGTGTGCGGAGGGTGGGGTGCCGGGGAGCGGGCGGCGTCGGGCTCAGTGCACGTCGAACTCTTCGAGGACGCTGGTGACGAGTGCGGCGATCTCGGAGCGTTCCGAGCGGGTGAGGGTCACGTGGGCGAAGAGGCGGTGGCCCTTGAGCTTCTCGATGACGGCGGCGACTCCGTCGTGGCGGCCGACCCGCAGGTTGTCGCGCTGGGCGACGTCGTGGGTGAGGACGACGCGGGAGTTGGTGCCCAGGCGGGAGAGCACCGTGAGGAGGACGGTGCGTTCGAGGGACTGTGCCTCGTCGACGACGACGAAGGCGTCGTGGAGGGACCGGCCCCGGATGTGAGTGAGCGGGAGCACCTCGAGGATGCCGCGGTGGACGACCTCGTCGATGACGTTGCGCGAGACCAGTGCGCCGAGGGTGTCGAACACGGCCTCCGCCCAGGGGTTCATCTTCTCGCCCTCGGTGCCCGGCAGGTAGCCGAGGTTCTGCCCGCCGACGGCGTAGAGCGGGCGGAAGACCATGATCTTGTCGTGGGTCCCGTCCTCCAGGACCGACTGCAGGCCCGCCATGAGTGCCATCGCCGACTTCCCCGTTCCCGCCCGGCCACCGAGGGAGACGATGCCGACGTCCGGGTCGGTGAGCAGGTCGATCGCCACGCGCTGTTCGGCGGACCGACCGTTGACCCCGAACACGTTCGCATCGCCCTTGACCGCCTTCACCGTGTTCGGCGCGACGACGCGGCCCAGTCCGGAGCCCCGCGGGGAGGTGAGCACGAGTCCGGTGTTGACGACCAGCCCCTCCGCCCGTGGCGTCTCGACCCGACCGGCGTCGTAGAGCGTCGCCATCTCCGCCTCGTCGAGGCCCAGCTCGGCCATCCCGGTGAACCCCGAGTCGACGGCCTGTTCGGCCAGGTACTCCTCGGCCTTGAGACCGAGTGATGCGGCTTTGATCCGCATGGGGACGTCCTTCGTCACGACGACGACGTCGTCACCCTCCGCCTGGAGGTTGCGGGCGACGGCGAGAATCCGGGTGTCGTTCTCCTTGCGATCGAAGGCCGCGGGCATCGCGGTCGCGTCCACGTGGTTGAGCTCGACCCGCAGGGTGCCGTCCTGCTCGTTGACCGAGAAGGGTTCGTCCAGGCGTCCCACCTCGGTCCGGAACGCCTCCAATTGCCCCAGGGCACGCCGGGCCGTGTACCCGAGCTCCGGGTGGTGCCGCTTGGCCTCGAGTTCCGTGACGACGATGAGGGGGATGACGACCTCGTGTTCGGCGAACCGGAGCATCGCGTGTGGATCGGACAGAAGCACCGAGGTGTCGAGCACGTAGGTGTGGAGTGTCGTGGCGGCCATGGTCTCCCCAGGGTTGTCCGTGAACCGGGGTGTACCACGAGATCCTTCCGACGACGAGGCGTGCACCCCGGACCGGTCGGCGACCGGATGCTCTCAACCTACGTCCTGTGGGCCGGTGCGGATGTTCCGGGCAGGAAGATTCCCGGTGACGAAGAGGTGAACAGGCGCCTCGGGGGTCACTTGCCGTAGCGACGGTTGCGCTGGGCGTAGGATCGGACCGCGCGGAGGAAGTCGGTACGCCGGAACCCGGGCCAGTAGACCTCGCAGAAGTAGAACTCCGAATAGGCGCTCTGCCAGACGAGGAAGCCGGACAGTCGCTGCTCCCCGGAGGTCCGGATGATGAGGTCCGGGTCGGGCTGCCCCTTGATGTAGAGGTGTTCGGACACCGAGTCCTCGGTGAAGTCCTCGAGCACCTGGGTGAGGTCTGCCCCCTCGGCCGCCCGCGTCCGCAGATAGGACTTCACCGCGTCGACGATCTCCTGTCGGCCGCTGTAGCCGACCGCGACGTTGACCCGCAGCTTCTTGGCAGCCGCATCTCCTGCGGCGGAGCGGTCCTCTGCCGCCTGCAGGCGGGACCGCAGGGGTTCCGGGATGACCTCCAGGTCACCTGCCAGGGAGAGGGAGACCGACCGCTTGTCCGCGATCCGCTCGACCATCTCGGAGATGATCTCCGTGAGGGCACCCACCTCGGCCTCGGAGCGGGCCAGGTTCTCCTTCGAGAGGACGTACAGCGTGACGATCTGCACGCCGATCTCCTCGCACCAGCCCAGGAACTCGACGATCTTGGCCGCTCCTGCCCGGTGCCCGTCGGCCGTCGTCGCGCCGAAGTCCTTGGCCCACCGGCGGTTGCCGTCGGTGATGACCCCGACGTGGCACGGGATCCGATCGGACGGACCGAGATTCTTGGTGATCCGGCGGTCGTAGAGCCGGTACAGCCACGACAGCGCGGATCGGCGCACGGGCTCTCCGGTCATCGGGTCTCCTGTCGGTGGGGCCGGTCGTACACCGACACATTACTCCCGCACCACCGACCCCGTTCGCACCGAGCTCCCACGCTGTGATGCCACCCACGGATCCTGCCCGGGAAGGCCGGATCGATAACTGTGTACAGCATAAACACATCTTCGGTCCCTACCGTAGAGACATGGCAGCAACCACGGACACACATCCGCCCACGCGCACGCCCGGACGCCGGGAACGCGCCCTGCGGGCCGAACTGGCCAAGCTCGCCGGTCAGATCCGGCCGAGCTGGCGTGGCTGGATCCACGCCGGGGCCTTCCCCCTGGCCGTCATCGGCGGCCTGGCCCTCGTGATCGTCTCCCCGACGATCCCCTCCCGCCTGGCCGCTGCGGTCTTCGCCCTCACGGGCATGGCTCTGTTCGGCACCTCCGCCGTCTACCACCGTGGTTCGTGGCGGGCACGCATCAAGCTCCTGCTGCGCCGGTTCGACCACTCGAACATCTTCCTCATCATCGCCGGCACGTACACGCCGCTCGCGGTCCTCATGCTGCCAGCCCGCGACGCGACGGTCCTCCTGTCGATCATGTGGGCGGGCGCGGGCCTCGGTGTGGCGTTCCGTCTCCTGTGGACGACCGCACCCCGCTGGCTGTTCGTCCCCGTCTACATCGGCATCGGCGTCGCCGGCACCGGGTACGTGCCCTTCATCTGGCAGCAGAACCTCGCCGTCGGCATCCTCGTCGTCGTCGGCGGTGCCATGTACATCACCGGCGCGGTGATCTACGGGCTCAAGCGCCCCGATCCGTTCCCCCGGAACTTCGGGTTCCACGAGATCTTCCACGCCTTCACCGTCCTCGGCTACGGCTGCCACCTGGCCGCACTCCTCGTCGGCGCCGTCTGGCTCACCCTGCAGGGCGTCTGACGTCCTTCCGGCCCTCTGCAGGGGCGGACCCGGACACGACGAGGGCCCGACCACCGCGATGGTGGTCGGGCCCTCGTCGTGTGTCTCCGCCTCAGCGGTCGGTCGACGTCCCGTCGTCCTCCGCGCCCGAGGCGCCCTGTCCCTGGTCAACGGAAGTGCGGTCCGCGGCACCTGCCTCCGCGTCCCGTGCCGGGGTGGAGTGCGCCTCGGCGTCGGTGGAGGCCTCTGCGTCCGGGGCCTCCGTCGACGGTCGGTCGTCACGGCTCACCGGCAGCCGGGAGCGCACCTCGACGCCGTGGTTCGCCCGGATCCGGCGGACGCGGCGGGCGGCGTCACGGATGAGGAAGATCGTCGCGACGACGACGGCCAGGGTCGCCAGGAACCCGATAGTCCCGGGAGTGACGAGCGCGGGGTCCGGCGGGGTGACACCCTCGATGTGCGTGGGTGTCGGGGTCGCCGCGAGCAGGTCCGCCCCCGTCGCGAACAGGTCCGTGACCGACGGCGCGGTCATCGCAGACCCTCGGCCGGGACGACGGTGCCGTCGTCCTTCGTGACACCGGCGAACAGGTCCGTCTCGACGAAGTCGACGCCCGCGGGCAGGGGCTCCCGACCGGTGTGGTCGACGGCGAGTTCGAACTCCTCGGAGCTCCAGTAGTCCTTGGCGATCTCCCGGGCCTCGCTGAAGAAGCCACCCTTCGGGTCGATCTGCGTGGCGTGGGACAGCAGGGCCCGGTCACGCAGCGGGAAGAACTCCTTGCACTCGATCCGCGTCGAGAGCCAGGAGTCACGCTTCCAGTCGCGCTTCTCGTAGTGCTCGAGCATCTCGCCGAAGGGGGATTCCCGGCCGTCGGCCAGGAGCGCCTCGTGGATGGTGCGGTACTTCCGCTCGGACAGGTCCTGGTTGTAGTAGACCTTCTGGACCTGCCAGGGCTCGCCGAGTTCAGGGTTCGCCGCGGCGTCCGCGGCGAGTTCGATCGCCCGCATGGTGACGACGTGGTTCTTGATGTGGTCGGGGTGCGGGTAGCCACCCATCTCGTCGTAGGTCGTCACGACGTGCGGGCGGAAGGTCCGCAGGATGTGCACGAGGGTGCGCGCGGCGACGTCGACCGGGATCCGGTAGAAGCAGCCACTGGGGGTCTCGGTCTCCGGGTCGCCCTCGGGCAGACCGGAGTCGACGAAGCCCACCCAGGAGTGCTCGACACCGAGGGTCGCGGCGGCCCGCGCCATCTCCTCCCGGCGGAGACCGGCGATGTCGCGCACCGCCTTGGGGCTGCCGTCGAGTGCGGGGTTGAGGATGTCCCCGGCCTCGCCACCGGTCATCGTCGCCACGCGGACGCGCGCGCCGAGCGAGGCGTACATCGCGGTCGTCGCGGCCCCCTTCGACGACTCGTCGTCCGGATGAGCATGGACCGCCAACAGGCGCAGGCCGGTATACGGCAAAACGTATCCCTTCGAAGAACCACTAGACTTGTGATTCCGAGTCTATCGCCGCTCACCGCGGCCGTGACCGTTCCACCCAGCGATGTCGGGAGTCCCACATGTCCACCACGGTGCACCGTCCGGCCGAGCGCTACGGCACCCGCGCACCCCGTGTCACCGGCCCCCGTCGCCGCCGCCGGACCACGGTGCTCGTCACGGCGGCACTGTCCCTCGGTGTGCTCGCGGCCGCCGCCTTCGCCTTCCGCCCGGCCACGACGCCCGTCGACCCGACGACCCAGAAGTACGAGTCGATCGACCACGCACACACCGAGGTCACGTTCTCCGTCGTCGAGGACGCCGAGAAGGACATCGTGTGCGCCGTCCAGGCGACCAACGAACAGTACGCCGTGGTCGGCTACACCGAGGTCACCGTGCCGGCCGACCCGCAGGCGGCCGCACACGAACCGGCGATCACCACCGTGACGGTCCGCACCACGCAGCTGGCCGCGAGCGGGCACGTCGAGTCCTGCCGCTTCGTCGACTGACCTCGACACCTCCCCGGCGTGCCGCGCGACACATACGGGCCACATCGACTACTCTGTTCCGAACACATCCGATCGGAAGCGTGATCGGACAGTACTCCCGGGTGACGGCACTCCCGCAAGCACCGCGCTGACACCATCGACGCGGCAGGCAGGCGGATGTCGGTCCCCGGGACTTGTCGTTGTCGGACACCCGTGTGCACACACGCCGACGAGGATGCGAGACCCGTCACGGAAGGAGACGAGATGTCCACGAGCGAAGGAACCTGGCTCAGCCCGGAGGCCCACGCGCGCCTCACGCAGGAGCTGGAGGAGCTGTCCACCACGGGCCGACAGGAGATCGCCCAGCGCATCGACGCCGCCCGCGAGGAGGGTGACCTCAAGGAGAACGGTGGATACCACGCCGCCCGCGAGGAACAGGCCGCGAACGAGGCCCGCATCCGTCAGCTCGAACAGCTGCTGGAGAACGCGCACGTCGGAGAGGCGGACAATGACAACACGACCGCCGGCCCCGGCAAGATCGTCACGGTCGTCATGGGACCCAAGGAGACCCGCTTCCTGCTGGGTTCTCGCGAGATCGCCGGCGATTCCGACATCGACGTGTTCTCCGAGGCCTCGCCCCTGGGTTCGGCCGTCAACGGCGCGAAGGTCGGCTCGACCGTCGAGTTCGAGGCCCCCAACGGCCGTACCCTCTCCGTCGAGGTGAAGAAGGTCGAGTCCTTCTGACCCGCGCTCGTGTGAGCACGGAGCTCCCCGGAGCACGCCGCGAGGGCCCGTCACCGCATCGGTGACGGGCCCTCGTGCTGTCCGACGGAGTGCCCACTGGACTGTAGGGAGCGCCCAGTCGACGGTTCAGCGGGGATCGGGGTCCGGGGAGGTCGGCGGCTCTCCTGCCGGCGGTGCGGAGACGTACTCCGCGTCCGAGGCGCCCCGGGCGGGTGCCTCGCGCGCGGGCCTCCCCTCCGCCGCGGCACTCCCGTTCGGGCCGGTGCCCGGGACACCGGCACCGGGGGGACGCGCACCGTTCGGGCCGGTACTCGCTGCACCCGCACCGTTCGCACCCGGTCCGGAGCCCCCGGGACCGGGATCCACCGGACCGGATCCGCCGGGGTCCTCCCCCGGCGGTGCCGCGTCCCCGTCCTCGTCGACCTCGTCGCCACGACCCACGAGTTGGAGGACGACGGAATTGAGCGTCGCGACGACCGGGACCGCGAACAGGGCACCCGGGATCCCGAACAGGAATCCGCCGGTGGCGACCGCGAGGACGACGGCCAGCGGATGTACCGCGACCGCCTTGCCCATGATGAGCGGCTGGAGGACGTTGCCCTCCAACTGTTGGACGAGCAGCACGACGCCGAGAACGAGCACCGCGGGCACGAGACCCTGCGTCACGAGGGAGACGAGCACCGCCATGATCCCGGTGACGACCGCACCGACGATCGGGATGAACGAGGCCATGAAGATGAGCACGGCCAGGGGGATGAGGAGCGGCATCGGCTCGAAGAACCAGCCGATGATCCACGCACCCAGGCCGATGAGAACGGCGTCGACGGCTGCGACGATGATCTGCACCCGCACGTACTGCACGAGCGTCTGCCAGCCGCGCAGACCCGCACTCTCGGCCCGGTTCCGCGAAGGCCGGGGCAGCAGGCCGATGAACCACGTGTAGATCCGCCGACCGTCGAGGACGAAGAAGAAGGCCGTGAACAGGGTGAGGACGAGGCCGGTGAGGAAGCTGCCGACCGAGGACACCGCGCCGGCGGCCCCACCGGCGATCCGGGAGGCGTTCGTCTCCAGGAATGCCAGGGCCTGGCCCAGACCCTCGTCGAGGAAGGTGGCAACCTGGGCGGCGTCGATGCCGAAGGGCTCGGTCTGCAACCACACGACGACCGACTGGTAGCCGGCGATCACCTGGTTGACCAGCGGTTGGAACCCCGAGACGATCTGCTGCCCGACGAGACTGAGGAGACCGGAGACGACGACCAGGAACCCGACGAAGGCGACGGTCGCCGCGAGCGCACGCGGGAACTTGAGCGTCGTGCGCAGGAACAGCGCCACGGGCGAGAGCAGGGCGGCGATGAGCAGCGCGATGAGCGCCGGGAGGAGGACGACCGCGACCTTCCCCAGCAGCCAGAACAGGGCAGCCGCCGCGGCGAGGACCACGAGGCTCCGCCAACTCCAGGCCGCGGCCAGTCTCACGGAGGGTTCGACGTAGGGCTCGTAGGCGCCGCGTCCCAGCTCGTCCTCCGTGGGCGGTGCGTACACCGGGGCCTCGACCTCGTAGGGCATCACTCCCCCGGGCCGCGAGACCACGGCCTCGCTCTTCTGCCGCAGGTCACCCCACACGCTGCGGATGCGGTCGGTCAGCGCGGTTCGATTCGTCGCCATGTGAAGGAGGATAGTCTGGGACGCGACGATTCAGGAGGTCAGGAGTGCGACGATCCACACGGGGTGCCCTCGGGTTCCTCACGGCGGCCGCGGTCGCGGGCACCGCCGTCATCGGCCTCCTCCGCGTCCAGTCGGCCCGCCTCCGCGCCGCCTACGACCTCGACGCCCGCCGCCGGGTACCGCCGGTCTCCCGTCTCGTCGACCCCCACCTCGACCACAGCGTCCCGCTCGACTCAGCCCGTGCGGTCACCGATGTCGACCCGCAGGAGACCCCGGCCGTCGCCGTGCTCGGCGACACCTGGTTGGCCGGGCTGTCCGTCGGCCGTCGCCGCAAGACCCCCGGCGTCCTCATCGCCCGCGGGCTCTCGACCGCGCTCGGCTCCCCGATCCGCCTCACGGCCCTGGCCCAGCCGAGTGCGCGTGCCGAGGAGGTCGCCGCCCAGGTCGACACGCTGCTGACCGACCCCGCCATGCGCTACGCCCGCGCCCGTGTCCGCAGCCCCCGCTACGCCGTCGTCTCGATGGGTTCGGCGGATGTCGTCCACCCCGTCACCGGCTCGATCGGCATCCCGGTCCTCACGAATGCGCTCAACCGTCTCGAACGCGAGGGCGGTTACCGCGTCATCGTCCTCACCTGCCCCAACCTCGGTCGGCTCCCCGGCGTCCCGCGCCCACTGCGGACCTTCCTCCGGCGGTCCTCCCGCGTCCTCGCCGGCTCGCAGTGGCTCACCGCCGTCACCTGCGGACAGATCCCCCTGTCCGCGGACGAGGCGATCCACGGCACCACCCGCCCCGGCCCCGTCTCCCGCACCGGCCGCTACCCCTCCCCGCTCGGCTATCAGCACCTCGCCTCCGCCGTCCTCCGGCGCATCGTCGAGGACCTCGACCTGCCCGTCGTGACCACCCCCACCGACCGGACCGACCGGAAGGACCCCGCACCGTGACCCATGTCGTCCTCGCCTCCACCTCGCCGTCGCGCCGCGAGATCCTCGCCCGGACCGGGATCACACCCCAGGTGGCCCCCTCCGGTGTCGAGGAGGACGCGGTGCAGGCACGGCACCCGGGCGCCTCGGTCGCGGAGATCTCCGGGGTGCTCGCCGCCGCCAAGGGTGCTGCCGTCGTCGCCCGGATCCTCACCGGTGACCTCGTCCCGGACACCACCGAGGACGTCCTCGTGCTCCTCGCCAGCGACTCCGTCCTCGAGGTCGACGGCCGGGCCGTCGGCAAGCCCCACACCGCCGAGGCGACCCGCGCGGTGTGGCGCGCGATGGGAGGCCGCGTCGCGGACCTGTGGACCGGCCACCACGTCGTGCGGATGGACCGGGTGGACGGGGCGTGGACCCTCGCCGGGGAGACCGTCGAGGTCGTCGGCACCCGCATCCACACGGTTGCCCCGAGCCCGGCGGAACTGGAGGCGTACATCGCGACGGAGGAACCCTTCGAGGTCGCAGGCGCCCTCACGATCGACGGCTACGGCGGTGCCCTCGTCGAGAGGATCGAGGGGGACCATCTCAACGTCATCGGCCTGAGCCTGCCGACCCTGCGGAAGGTCGTCACCGACCTCGGCGTGGAGTGGTTCTCACTGTGGGATATGAACCGCGGCTGACAGTCCGAGGGACCATCTGCGTCGGAGAGACGGAACAGGGATATGAACCGCACGGCGTGAATCACCGGGTTGATGCCCCGTGTTTGTCGGTCGGTCACAACACCTTCGTGGTCACCTCTAGGTTGTCGGACGTCAGACCTCCGACCGTCCACAGGAGCCAGGGTTGAAAGAGACACCGCAGACCACCGCAGTCGACGCCGGGGCCACCGGAGCCGAACGCCGCTTCTCGCGGGTGCTCGTGGCCAACCGCGGGGAGATCGCCCTGCGCATCATCCGCGCCTGCCGTGACCTCGGCCTCGAGTCCGTCGCCCTCTACACCCGTCCGGACGCCGAGGCGGACTTCGTGGGTCTGGCCGACGACGCATGGTTGTTGCCCGGTGACAACGCCGCGGCGACCTACCTCGACATCGACGCGGTGCTCGGGATCGCCGCACGCTCCGGCGCCCAGGCCGTCCACCCCGGGTACGGCTACCTGTCGGAGAGCCCGGAGTTCGCCCGTGCGGTCATCGACGCCGGGCTCGTGTGGGTCGGTCCCGACCCGGAGGCCATCCGGACGCTCGGTGACAAGTCCGGTGCCCGCGCCTCCGCCCTGGCCGTCGACGCCCCGGTTACCAGGGGATCCGACGGTCCCGTCCGCGACGCCGACCACGCCCTGGAGATCGCCGAGCAGATCGGCTACCCCGTGGCGGTGAAGGCCGTGCACGGTGGTGGTGGCCGTGGGTTCCGCACCGCGGCGAACGCCACGGAGCTGCCGGCCGCCTTCGAGTCCGCCTCCCGTGAGGCCCAGGCGGCCTTCGGTGACGGCACCTGCCTGCTCGAACAGCAGATCGTCCAGCCGCGCCACGTCGAGACCCAGTGCATGGCAGACGGCACCGGTCGCGTGCTCGTCGCCTCGACGCGCGACTGCACGCTGCAGCGCCGCAACCAGAAGATCCTCGAGGAGGCACCGGCTCCCTTCCTCACCGAGGAACAGATCACGACGCTCGAGGAGACCTCCAAGCGTCTGCTCGCCCATGTCGGGTACAAGGGTGCCGCCACCTGCGAGTTCCTGCTCGACCGCCAGGGTCGCCTGTTCTTCATGGAGGCCAACGCCCGGATCCAGGTCGAGCACACCGTCACGGAGGAGATCACCGGGGTCGACCTCGTCGCCTGGCAGCTGCGCATCGCCCTCGGCGAGACCCTGCCGGAGGCCTTCCCCGCACCCCGCGGCCACGCCCTCCAGTTCCGTGTGAACGCCGAGGACCCCGACAAGGGATTCTTCCCGGCCACCGGCACCATCACCCGCTTCCGCGCACCCTCGGGCCCCGGCGTCCGCCTCGACTCCGGTGTGCGCACCGGCTCCGAGGTCGGCACCACCTTCGACCCGATGCTCGCCAAGCTGATCGTCACCGGTGAGGACCGCCCGCAGGCGATCGCCCGGGCCCGCCGTGCACTGCGTGAGTTCGAGCTCGAGGGTGTCACCACGCTCCTCGGTCTCCACGCGGAACTGCTGGACGAGCCGGCCTTCGCCGAGGACCTCTCCGTGTCGACCCTGTGGCTCCAGGAGGAGTTCGTGCCGGCCCGCGAGGCGCGGAAGAAGGACAAGGCGCCGGCCGGCCACACCGGTGCCGAGGGTGAGCCCACGGTGCCCCCGGTCGACGTCGTCGTCGAGGTCGACGGCCACCGCATGACGGTGACCCTGCCCGGCGAACTCGCAGCAGGTGGGAAGAACGGGCAGGGTACGCAGGCAGCACCCCGGAAGGCCCGTCGTGGACTGCGCCGCAAGGGTGCCGTCCGCACCGACGACTCCCCCGTCCTCACCGCACCCATGCAGGCCAACCTCGTGACGGTCGACGTCGCCCCCGGTGACACCGTCGAGGTGGGCGACCGCCTGTGCGTCATCGAGGCGATGAAGATGGAACAGCCGCTCGAGGCGACCCACGCCGGGACCGTCAAGGCAGTCCCGGCCGCCGTCGGCACGAGTGTGAAAGCCGGCACCGTCCTCGTCGAGTTCGAGTCCTGAGAGCAGACCCTCAGGTAGAAGGAAGGCCCCCGACCGGTGATCCGGTCGGGGGCCTTCCGCTTCCCGCCCGCGGTGCGGGAGTGCCGTCAGGGCAAGGCGGAGGAGCGAAGACGTACGGGGGTTTGGTACTTCGAGCGACGACAACGCAGCCCTGGCGGTGCTCCCGCGCCGCAGGGTCAGCGCATGTGGAGTTTGCGGGCAGCTTCCGTGATCGATCCGCTGAGGGAGGGGTAGACGGCGAAGCTCTGGGAGAGTTCGTCGACGGTCATCCTGTTCTCGACGGCCGAGGTGATCGGCATGATGAGCTCGCTCGCCTTCGGACCCACGACCACGCCACCGAGGATCGAACCGGAGGCCTTCCGGGCGAACAGCTTGACGAAACCGTCGGTGACGTTCTGCATCTTGGCCCGGGCGTTCGTGGCGAGCGGGACCGTGACGGCCGTGATCTCACCGCGGCTGCCGGAGTAGTCAGACTGGGTGAATCCGACGGTCGCGATCTCCGGGGAGGTGAAGACGTTCGAGGCGACGTTGCGCAGCTTGAGCGGGGAGACCGCGTCACCGAGTGCGTGCCACATGGCGATCCGTCCCTGCATGGCCGCCACCGAGGCGAGCGGGAAGACGGGCGTGCAGTCACCGGCGGCGTAGATGCCCGGGGCGGTCGTCCGGGACACGCCGTCGACCTTGATGTGCCCGGACTCCTCCATGGCGACACCCGCGGTCTCGAGGCCGAGTCCCTCGGTGTTCGGGATCGAGCCGACGGCCATGAGGCAGTGGCTGGCGTTGACCTTGCGGCCGTCGGCGAGAGTGGCGAGCACACCGTCCTCGGTGCGTTCGACCTTGTCCGCCCGCGAGCGGGAGAGGATGTTCATGCCGCGGCCGCGGAAGACCTTCTCGAGCACCTCGGCGGCATCGCTGTCCTCGCCGGGCAGCACCTGGTCACGGGAGGACACGAGCGAGACCTCGCACCCGAGCGCGTGGTAGGCGGAGGCGAACTCCGCGCCGGTGACACCGGAGCCGACGACGACCAGGTGCTCGGGCAGTTCGTCGAGGTCGTAGAGCTGGGTCCACGTGAGGATCCGCTCACCGTCGGGGACGGCCGTGGGCAGTTCCCGCGGATGGGCCCCGACCGCCAGCAGGATCGTGTCCGCTTCGAGGTCGTAGGCCGAGCCGGAGGCCTCCTCCACGTGGACGGTGTGGCGACCGGTGAGGGTCGCGGTGCCCTTGATGGCCTTGACCCCGTTGCGCACCAGACCGTTGTAGATGTCGGTGGCCTGCGCGTGGGCGAGCTCCAGGATCCGGGAGTTGATGGCCTTGAGATCGGCCCGGACGTGGGAGTCCGTGGTCTCCTCCCCGTCCGCTCCCGGGGTCACCGACTCCAGCCGGATACCGAGTTCCGAGGACTCCCGGATCTCGACCATGAGGTCGGCGGTGGAGATGAGCGTCTTCGAGGGGACGACGTCGGTGAGGACGGCGGACCCACCGCACCGATCACGTTCGATGAGCATGACATCGGCACCCAGCTGCGCGGCCACGAGAGCGGACTCGTACCCGCCGGGGCCTCCACCGATGATGACGACACGGTTCTGCGAGGGATCCAGTACGTTCTTCACGGGCTCATTCTCCCAAATCGGCGGGCGGCAGAGAAATCTCGATATCGAGATTCCTCATTCAGGAAAGAATCCTGCCTTCATCGCGGTGGAGGGCAGTGATGAGGTCGTAGTTGCGGGCATTGCCGTGGACGCGGGCCAGGTCCTCCTCGCGCAGCTCGCGCCGTACCTTCGCGGGGACACCGGCGACGAGCGATCCCGCGGGCACCTCGGTCCCCTCGAGGACGACGGCACCGGCCGCGACGAGCGAGTCGCTGCCGATCACACAGTTGTTGAGGAGCGTCGAGCTCATGCCCACCAGGACGTCGTCACCGACGGTGCAGCCGTGGACGAGCGCCCGGTGCCCGACGGACACCCGAGCCCCGAGCGTCACCGGCTTGCCCGGGTCCGCGTGCATGACCGTGTTGTCCTGGACGTTCGACCCCTCCCCGATCGTGATGGACCCCCGGTCGGCGCGCAGCACGCAGCCGTACCAGATGCTGCTCCCGGCGTGCAGGCGGACGTCCCCGATGAGAGTGACCCCCGGGGCCACCCAGGCACCCGGGTCGATCTGCGGGGCACGCCCCTCGATCGCGATGATCCGGACATCGCGCAGGTCACCGACCGCGCGCCCGTCCCTGCCGGACGTGCCTGTGCCCGTACCCGGGGTGTCCGGGGCGTCCGGTGCAGCGGTGGGGTCCTGGTCGGCCATGGCGATCTCCTCGGGTCCGGGTGTGTTCCGACACTCACCTCACCACAGGGAGGGCCCGGCGACAAGAGTGCGGGCGCACGACCCGGCGGAATCGATGTCCATGTCATATGCATCAATTTGCACTGGGCGGAGAACAATTGGAAGATATTCGTTTGTCGGCAATTTCACACAGGTCGACTCTTGTGCCCTCCCACGGGCAGTGCGAACCTAGTGGGGATCAGAAGGACTGACACCCGAACACAGGTGTGAACAGGCCGGTGACGCCCCGCGCGGAACCGGTGGTCCGATGCGTGGACCGGGCTCGCGGCGAACCCGCCGCTGGAGACAGGCCCACACACCGACCGCAGGCTCGCACCGGCATCCGGAAAGGACACCATGGACTGGCGCCATCGCGCGGCATGCCTCAACGAGGACCCCGAACTCTTCTTCCCCATCGGCAACACGGGCCCCGCGCTCCTGCAGATCGAGGAGGCCAAGAGCGTCTGCCGTCGTTGCGACGTCGCGGAGAGCTGCCTCCAGTGGGCTCTGGAATCCGGACAGGACGCCGGCGTCTGGGGTGGTCTGAGCGAGGACGAACGCCGCGCACTCAAGCGCCGCGCCGCCCGCGCCCGCCGCGCCGGCTGAGGCCGCCCCGGCCCCGGCACCCCACCGCTAGTGCTTTACGCCGCCCGAACCCCGGCACCCCACCGGCGAAGTCCGACACCGGTCCTGGCCCGCTGAATCGCTTCGGCCCCCTGAGATGAGCATCTCAGGGGGCCGAAGCGATTCACGGGGCCAGGACCGACGGGCCGCGACCCGCTGCGCTCACGACCGCCTCAGGTCTTGTCGACCCGCAGCGGGACGTCGATGACCGCCTCGGTGCCGCCGCCTTCCCGGGGACGCCACTGGATGGAGCCACCGAGGTCGCTCGTGATGAGCGTCCGGACGATCTGGGTGCCCAGGCCGTTGCCCGGCCCCTGCTCGTCGCCCAGTCCCACCCCGTCGTCGGCGACGGTCACGTGCATGCGGTCACCCTCGCGTTCGGGTGTCACCCACACGCAACCGTGGAGCACCTCGCCGCTCGCCTCCTGTTCGGGCGTGAGCGGGAACCCGTGCTCGATCGCGTTCGTCACGAGTTCGGTGAGCGCCAGGGCGAGCGAGGTCGCGTCGGCCGAGGACACGGGCCCGAAACTCGCCGTCCGCCGCAGCCGCACCTGCACCTGGGGCGAGGAGAGCTCCGGCGTGAGCCGCAGACCCTTGTCGACGATCTCGTCGAAGTCGACCTCGCTCTCGACCCCCTGGCTGAGCACGTCGTGGACGACGGAGATGATCGACACGCGCCGCATCGCCTCCTCCAGGGCGTCCTTCGCCTCGGGGGACTCCATCCGGCGGGTCTGCAGCCGCAGCAGCGCGGAGACGGTCTGCAGGTTGTTCTTCACCCGGTGGTGCATCTCGCGGATCATCGCGTCACGGCTGAGCAGTTCGCG
The DNA here is from genome assembly GCF_040212315.1 of Brevibacterium litoralis. Taxonomy (NCBI): domain Bacteria; kingdom Bacillati; phylum Actinomycetota; class Actinomycetes; order Micrococcales; family Brevibacteriaceae; genus Brevibacterium; species Brevibacterium litoralis. The sequence goes on from NZ_JBDIUY010000028.1 coordinate 89,036, forward strand.
CTCCCGCCGCCGGATCTCCGAGACGTCCCGGGCGAGGATGAGCGCACCGGTCCGGTTCCCGGCGCGCACGAGCGGGATCGCCCGCAGGGTCACCGCGACCCGGCCCGACTCCACCTCGGCCCGCCACGGCGCGCGCCCGGTGAGGACGAGGGGCAGGGACTCGTCGACCGGCCGCATCTGCTCGATGAGGTCGGAAACCACCTCGGCGAGGTAGCGGCCCTCGATCTCGTCCTCGTGTCCGAGGCGGTGGAGCACCGACACCCCGTTCGGCGAGGCGTAGCGGACCCGCCCCTCCCGGTTGAGGACGATGAGCCCGTCACCCACCCGGGGTTCGCCCCGGCGGGCACCCGAGGGCGCGGTGAGGTCCGGGAAGGCGCCCTCGGCGATCATCGACAGGAGCATCGAGGCGCAGGACCGGTAGTAGCGCTCCAGCCGGGACGATCCGGACCGGCGGCTCTCCTCTGTGTGGCGGGTGATGAGCCCGAGCACCCGGCCGTCCCGCACGACCGGGACGACCTCGGCGCCGGACAGGTCACCGGTCGCCTCGGGGACGATGACGACGCCCGTCTCGTCGGCGGCGCGCCGCAGGTAGACGCGGTCCTCGTCCCCGGCGAGGGTGCCGATCTGGTCGTGCGGGTACACCGTCGTCCCCGTCGTGGGGCGACAGTGCGCGACGACCCGGAACCCCTCGGTCGGATCGGAGGCCGGGACCCACAGCACGAGATCCGCGAACGACAGGTCCGCGATGAGCTGCCAGTCCCCCACAAGGACGTGCAGCCACTCGACGTCGGTCTCGTCCGTGATCCCCTCGGCGGCCAGCAGGTCCGCCAGCAGACTCACAGGAGGGCTCCCGCGGTCTGCCGGACGATGCCGCGCATGAGGCGCAGCAACACGGACAGGGGCGCCTGGTCGACGGCGTCGAGGGAGGTCACCTCGTCGATCGTCCGCAGCACACCACGCACCGAGGTGTCGTTCGCGGCCCGCCACTGGGCCACCCGCTCGTCGGCACGCACCTGCGGGGTCCCACGCTCACTGCTCGTGGTGCCGAGCACGGCGAGCACGATCGAGTGGACCGCCTGGTAGAAGTCGTCACGCAGAGCGCCACGGGCCAGTGCCGTCCACCGTGTGCTGCGGTCGAGGGCGCCGACGAGACCCAGCAGCTCGTGGCCGTGGAACACGTCGGTGACGCCGTAGTAGACCTCCGCGACCTCCTCCGGGTCCTCGTCGGTGACGAGGGAGGCCTGCGTGACGTCGAGGAGCGCGAACTCGTCGAGGAGCGCCGCGGACCGGAAGGCCAGGGACTCCGGGACCCCGGCGGTCACCCAGGCGTAGGCCTGGTCCTCGATCGCGGACCGGTCCGCACCCCGGGTGAGGTTCGGGACCTCGGGGCGCAGTGCCCGGACGGTCGAGCCGTACCGGTCGACGACCGTGGGCACGTCGACGAGACCGGCGGTCTGGCCGACGAGCCACCGCGAGGACCTGTCGAGCAGCCGCACCCAGCCGTGGCCGAGGACGACCTGCAGGTCGGTCGGCACGACGTTGTCGAGGGCGCAGATGTCGCGGAAGTGGTCCGGCAGGTCGAAGATCCGCGTGACGGCCACGTAGGTCCGCGCCACCTGCGGGATCGACACCCCGGTCTCCTCCGCCATGCGGAACAGGTAGGTGAGTCCGCCCCGGTCGACGACGAGGTTGACGAGCACCGCGGTGGCGATCTCCCGCCGCAGGGGGTGGCGGTCCATGTGCGCGCGGTACTTCGCCAGGCTGTCCGGGAAGTAGTCGACGAGCAGGTCCTGCATCCATTCCTCGTCCGGCAGGTCCGAGGCGAGGATCTTGTCGGCGGCGTCCATCTTCGTGTACGCGAGCAGCACCGCGAGCTCCGGGGAGGTGAAGCCCTGGCCGACCTCGGCCCGCTGGTCGAGCACCTTGTCGCTCGGCAGGAACTCGACGACCCGGTCGAGATCGGCCTCGCGCTCCAGGTACTTGAGCAGACGCCGGTGCGTGTTCGTCATCGCCCGGGCCCGGTCGCGGGCCTCACCGAGGGCGATGTTCTGCTCGTAGTTGTTGCGCAGGACGTCCGCGGCGACCTCCTCCGTCATCGACTTGAGGACGGACTCGCGGTCCTGCGGGGCGAACTCGCCGGCCCGGATGAGCGTGCGCAGCAGCAGCTTGATGTTGACCTCGTGGTCGGAGCAGTCCACACCGGCGGAGTTGTCCACGGCGTCGGTGTTGATCTTCACCCCGGCCAGAGCGGCCTCGACCCGGCCCAGCTGGGTGGCGCCCAGGTTGCCGCCCTCCCCGACCACGCGGGCCCGGATCTCGTTCCCGTCGATCCGGATCGCGTCGTTGGCCTTGTCGCCCACCTGGGCGTCGGACTCGGACGAGGCCTTGACATACGTGCCGATCCCCCCGTTGAAGAGCAGGTCGACCGGGGCCTTGAGGATCGCGGTGATGACCTCGTCCGGGGTGCGTTCCCCGGCAGGGACACCGAGCACGGCGGCCGCCTCGGGGCTCACCGGGATCGACTTGGCGGTGCGGGGGAAGACGCCACCACCGGCGCTGATGAGCGCGGTGTCGTAGTCCTTCCAGCTCGACCGGGGCAGGTCGAACAGGCGCTGCCGCTCGGCGTAGGAGGCCGCCGGGTCCGGATCCGGGTCGAGGAACACGTCCCGGTGGTCGAAGGCGGCGACGAGGCGGATGTGCTCGCTGCGGAGCATGCCGTTGCCGAACACGTCGCCGCTCATGTCGCCGATCGCGACGACGGTGAAATCGTCCCGGGCGGTGTCGACACCGAGCTCCCGGAAGTGCCGTTCGACGGACTTCCAGGCGCCTCGGGAGGTGATGCCCATGGCCTTGTGGTCGTACCCGACGGACCCACCGGAGGCGAAGGCGTCCTCCAGCCAGAAGCCCCGGCGGATCGCGATCCCGTTGGCGACGTCGGAGAACCGCGCGGTGCCCTTGTCCGCGGCGACGACGAGGTAGGAGTCGTCCCCGTCGTGGACCACGGTGCGCGACGGGTGGACGACGGTGTCGTCGTCGGCTAGGTCGTCGGTGACGTCGAGGAGTGCGTTGATGAACACCTCGTACGCCGCCTGGCCCTCCGCGGCCCAGGCCTCCCGGTCGAGTGCCGGGTCCGGCAACTGCTTGGGATAGAAGCCACCCTTCGCACCGGTCGGCACGATGAGGGAGTTCTTCACCATCTGGGCCTTCACGAGACCGAGGACCTCGGTGCGGAAGTCCTCCCGACGGTCCGACCACCGCAGACCACCGCGGGCGACCTTGCCGAACCGCAGGTGCACGCCCTCGACACGGGGCGAGTACACCCACATCTCGTAGGCCGGGCGCGGCTTGGGCAGGAAGTCGAGCTGCCGGGGCAGGATCTTGAAGACCATCGCCTCGGGCAGCTTGCCGTCGGCGGGTCGGTACACGTTCGTCCGCACGATCGCGTCGATGAGGTCGAGGACGCTGCGCAGGACGCGGTCCGCGTCGAGGCTGGAGACCGCGTGCAGGGCGTCGAGGACGTTGGCACGCACCTCGGCGACGCGGGTCTCCCGGTCGACCCCGGCCGGCAGGTCCGGGTCGAACTTGGTGCGGAACATCTCGACGAGGTCCGCCGAGATGTCCGGGTGCTGGGTGAAGACCTGACCCATGTACTGGTTGGACAGCGAGAAGTTCGCCTGGCTCAGGTAGTGGAGGAAGGACCGGATGACGGCCACCTGGCTCCACTCGAGACCGCGCACGACCAGGCGGTCGAGGCCGCCGGCCTCCCGGACGCCGGTCCACCCGGCCACGAAGGTCCGCGCGATCCGGGTGTGGTCGGCCGGTCCCACCGGACGGTCGAACTCCAGACCGAAGTCGTACACGTAGGCGTGCGAACCGTCGGCCAGCTGGATGTCGTGGGGGCGCTCGTCGTGGATCTTCGCCCCGAGGTGCGACAGGAAGGGCACGATGTCCGACAGGAGCGCCGGGGTCCGCCGGTAGACGACGAGCCGGGCGTACTCCTCGGAGAACCCGCGCGGACGGTACATCCTCACCGTCGGGGTCCCGTCGGCGGGCAGCGCCTCGAAGCGGGAGATGTCCTCGACGGCCTCCGAGGCCGAATGCCGGTGGATGTACCCGGGCGGGAAGGCATGGGCGTACTTCTGGACGAGGGCGAGCGCCTCGGCACTGGCCGGTTCGGAGGCCGGGGCCAGGAGTTCCGCGACGTCTTCCTCCCAGGACCGGAGTGCGGCGGTGATCCGGGCGGTCACGGCGTCGTGGTCGGGATCCGGCAGCAGTTCGTCCCGCGGGACGCGGGCGACGAAGTGCAGGCGCGCGGTCGCGGAGTCGGACAGGAGGACGTCGAAGTCGACGCTCTCGGCCGAGTAGTAGTCGCGCAACACGTTCTGCACCCGGACCCGGGACTCCGTGTCGTAGAGGTCGCGCGGGACGTAGACCTGGACGGAGACGTAACGCTCGTAGGGATCGCGCCGGATGAAGACGCGGGCCTCGCGCTTCTCCTGCAGGTCGAGGACCTCGGTGGCGACCTGATCGATCTCCGCGGTGTCCGCGTGGAACAGGTCGTCGCGCGGGTAGGTCTCGAGGATCGTGAGCAGCTCGTTGCCCGAGTGCGAGTTCTGCGGTAGCCCGGAGGCCCGCAGGATGTCCTTGACCTTGCGGGAGACGACGGGGATGTCGAGGACGGAGGCGGTGTACATGCGGGAGGTGTAGAGCCCGACGAACCGCTTCTCCCCGATGATCGTACCGTCGGCGTCGAAGGTCTTGACACCCACGTAGTCCATGTAGCCGTTGCGGATGAGGGTCGACCTCGAGTTCGCCTTCGTGAGGACGAGCACGTGCGGTTCGAGCGTCTTCGCGGCCACCGCCTTCGACAGCGGGGTCACGGTCGTCTCGCGGAGGGCCGAGATGCCCATCGCGGTGTCCTCGACGGGTACGAGTGTCGTCTCGCCGTTCTTGGTCCCCAGCAGGTACTCGCGGTACCCGAGGAACGCGAAGCGTCCGTCGAGCCAGTCGAGCAGCCGGGCCGCCTCGGCCGCCTCCTCGGTGAGTTCGGTCCGCGGTGCGTGGGCGCGCAGTTCGGCGGCGATCTCCCGGGACCGGTCGACCATCGCGTCGTGGTCGGCATCGGCGGCGGCCACGAACTCCAGGACAGTCCGCAGCCCGGCCTCGACCTCGGCGAACTCCGCGGAGGGGATGCGGTCGATCTCCAGGTGGATCCATGACTCGATGGAGACGGTCGCGGCGTCGTCGGCCGCGGCGTACCCCTCCGGGGACAGCACGGGCAGGGCGACGGTGTTCGTGCTCTCGGAGGTCACGTCCTCGGTCGCGAGGATCCGCATGTCGTCGTGCCCGCGGTCGACGGCGACGACGGGGTGGCGGACACTGCGGATGTTGCGCCCGGTGCGGGTGAGCTGGTTGACCACCGAGCTGAGGGTGTAGCGCTTGTCGGTGACGACCAGGTCGATCACCGTCCGGTTGCCCGCGTGGTCCGGTTCCTCCGGGCCCGGGTTCCGGATGTCGATGAGGGCGTCGCCACCGTCGTAGCCGGCAGCGAGGTCCAGGTGACGGGCGGTCTGGGCGGCGAGCCCGATCGCCCCGTGCACCGCGAGTTCCGTCTCGTCGATGCGAGGGAAATAGGCGGAGAGCAGGTTCCGTGGCGGTTCTGCCCCCGTCACTTCGACCCACGCCTGTGTGAGCACCGTCGTGCCGGATTCGACCACTGTGACACCTCTTGTTCGTCCGATCGGATGAGCCGGTGTGAGCCCCGTGCCGGGTCCGCCGCTTCCCGGACCCGTGCCCCGGAGGACACGCCCCCACCTTATGCCCCGGATCCACCCGCGGACGAACGTTCCGGTGCCCTCCTCGGAAGTGGCAGACTCGTGGTCCATGAAGACCGTCGAACTCACCCGCCACTACCGGCTCGCCCCCACCGACCTCCGTGCCCGCCTCCTGGCGGAGTCCGCATGGCGGGACTCCCGCACCGTGGTGCGGACGGAGACGGTCGGCGCGGGTGCCACACACCTGATGGCACGCTCACCACTGGACCTGTCACAGCTGCCCGAGGCGGTCCACCGGTTCCTGCCGGCCGGTGCCGAACTCGTGGTGGACCTCACGGCCCCGGCCGCCGCCGAGGCGCCCCTGGCTCTGCGTGCCGAGGTGCCCGGGGCACCGGCGGAGATCACCGCCGAGCTCGAACTCGCCGCCGCGACCGTCGACGGGGGCCCGGGCTCCACGGTCACCGCACAGGTGCGGATCGTCTCCGAGGTGCCGTTCCTCGGCGGGATCGTCGAGGCGGCCCTCGAACCCCGGGTCGCAGACATCATCGGCGACCGGCTCGACGCCGTCGCCGAGGAGACCGCCCGCGCCTGAGGCCCGGGCCTCCGCCGAGGCGTGGGCGGTGTCAGGCACTGGAGGTGGGGTGCCGGGGTCCGGGCGGTGTCAGGCGCGGAACACCTCGGGGAGCACCGCCCGCTCGCTCGCGTCGAACCACAGCAGGCCCGCCTCGCGGAGCGCCTCGGCCGCGGCGGCGGACTCCGTCGGGAGATCGGCGAGGACCTCCGGGTCGTCGACGTGGTAGGCGACGACGGTACTCGGATCGACCACCACGTCCGGGATCGTCTCGACGCCCTCGACGAGCGGCCGGGCGCCGGCCAGCCGCGCGGCCGGCACGTCACAGGCGATGACGACCCGGGGCCGGCGGGCCGCGACCGCGGCGTCGAGGACCGTCTCCGCGGCGACGGCCTGCGCATACCACTCCGCCTCCTCCAGCGCCTCCCCGGCCAGCCCCCGGTGCATGCGGTCGGGCACGTAGGCCGCGTGCGGGGCACCGGCGCGGTCGACCGCGTCGAGGTCGTCGAGCAGGACGGGGACGTAGGCCCGTACGTTCGCGTTCGTCATGCGCCCATTGTCCCCCGGGCCCGGGTGCGGTCGCGGCGCCGGGGTCGCCGTGCCCGCCGACGTCCACCCCGCCGGTCCGTCCGCCGGGTGCGGGTGACCCGGGCGGGGACCTCGGGCAGCGCCTCGGCGAGTGCGGCGATCGCGGCGGCCAGCGGGGAGTCCGGCACGTGCTCGACGACGGTCCGCCCGGCGAGCAGGGCACGGTCACAGGCCTCGGTGTCCGCCGGGAGGAGCACCGGTTCCACCCCCGCGGGCAGTGTCGCGAAGCGGGTGAGGGTGTCGCGGATCGTCGGCGCGGGATCACCGCCGGTGGCCGAGGCCCGCACCTTCGTGAGCACGGGGGTCACCCGGTCCCCGGCCGCCCGGACCCGCTCGGTCGCCAGCAGCCGGACGAGTTTCTGCAGCCCCGGGGGATCCGCGGCGGCGACGAGCAGTACCCGGTCCGCGATGTCGAGGACCGCCCGCGTGGCCCCGTGTCGGTCGTAGTGGGGATCCGCCAGGTCGTCGTCCGGGTCGATCCGGTCGGCCACGTCGACGACCAGGACTTCGCACCGGGTGCGCAGCACCTCCACCACCTCCGTGAGGACACCGGCGCGCACCTCCGGCCACCGCTCCGGACGCCCGAGACCGGTGACGACGTCGAACCGGTCCTCGATCCGTGCGATCTGCGCAGTCACGGTCTCCGCGTCGAGGCCGCCCGCGGCCGCGGCCCGGCACAGGGCGGCGATCCTGGGCGATTCGTCGAGCAGCCCGAGGTGGACCGCCTGGGCGGCGGCCACGGTGTCCGCGTCGAGCAGGAGCACGTGCCCGTGGTGCCGGGCGATCCGCTGGGCGAGGTTGGCGGCGACCGTCGTCCGCCCCGGAGCCGAGCCGGTCCCCCACACGGCCACGACCGGGGCCGGCCGCGTGCCCGGACGCCCACCGGCCTCGCCGCCGAGGCGCTCCACCCCGGGGGCCTCCCCCTGCACCGTCTCCCCGTGCACCGTCGTCTCCGGCCCTGCCTGCCCCATGGACGGTGGCCCGGAATCCGGTTCCCACGGCGGCGCGGGCGGCACGTCGAAGCCCTGGGCATCCGCGGCCCCGGCGTCCTCGGTCCGTCCGGGCCCCGGTCCGGGGTCGGGTGGGTCCACGTCCCGACGGGTCACCGCGTGGGGTGCGTCCGGGCCGGGTGCCGGCTCGTCCCCGGCGGCAGCCTCCCGGAGGACACGGGCGAGGTCCTCGGCCGGAGCGCCGGGGTCCACGGTGCGCGGCAGGCTCCACCCGGTCGACCAGGCCCCCGCGACCCCGAACCCGACGACGGCGACACCGGTGGCCCGCAGGCGGGCGACCACCTCGGCGTCGGCCCCGGGGAACCACCGCCCCAGGAGTACGACGTCCCCGATCCCGGCCGCGGTGACGGCGAGCAGTTCGACCTCGTCGGCGGGCCGGCGCACCACCTGCAGGTCCGAGAGCGGATCGAGGGCACCGGCGACCCGCGCCTCGAACTCGACGTCGACGGCGAGCACGACGGCGGTCACGGTTCCACCCCGTCGACGGCCGGGACCGCGGTGGGTCGCGTGGACTCCGCGGATCCCTCGGACCCACCCGGCAAGTCGCCCGCCCCCGGGACGGCGGCCACGGACACATGGTGGCCCGCCGCGAGCGCGCCCACCAGGTGTCCGAGGGTGTCGGCCGGGACGAACACCTCGACTCGGGCGGTCCCCGACCCCGCGAACCCGCCGGCCTCGTGGTCGACGGCGAGCACCCGGACCCCTTCGAGCGTGAGGACGGGGTCGACGGTCTCCGCCCGGGGGTCGGTGGTCCACACGTCGACCCGACTGCCGGTGGCCACGGAGGCCGGGACCGTGCCGCTCACGTCGAGGGCCACCACCCGGCCGGTGAGGTCACCGGCGTCACCGAGCGCGGAGGCCGGGACGAGCTCTCCGACCCCGACGGGTGCGAGCACGACGGCCCCGGACCCGAGGGGTTCGGCGACGTCGAGATAGGCGTCGCCGCCCGCCGGCAGGCCCACCTCGACGGGCACCAGGTGTTCAGCCTCGACGACGGCGCCGGGGACCAGGGGTGTGGCCGCGGCCCACACGGTGCGGGTGTCACCCACCCTCTCGACGAGCAGCCAGGTGCCCGCCACCGAGGCGAGGACCAGTGCGAGACCGACGAGCAGACGGGGGTCGCTCCACTTCGGTAGGCGGAACCGTTCGGCGCGGCGTGGGGTCATGGACGGGTCGGACACGGTCGACTCCTGTTCTCGGACGGTCCTGGGGTGCTGGTGATAGCATTTGATGACGAACACGTCGCCAGTGGTGGGGACGACTCCCCGGGGTGCCGGACCCCGCCACTACCCGTCGAAAGGGAAGCACCATGGTCGTCGAACCCCGTTTCCTCCCCCTCGTCGATGTCGCCGAGGTCCTCAACGTCTCCGTCACCCAGGCCCGCTCGCTCGTGCGGTCGGGTGAGCTGCGCGCCATCAAGGTCGGTGGCCGCGGCCAGTGGCGGGTCGAGAAGTCGGAACTGGAGGACTACATCCAGCGCATGTACTCCGCCACCCAGGAGGCCGTCCGCACCGGCGCGGCGGACCTCGACGACCTCTGAGGTCGACCCCTTCACACCGACCACGTCCCGGCCCGGTCCTCGGCACCCGTACGGACGAGTGCCAGTGCCCGGGTCGGGACGACGCGTCTGCGCTCCCGGGTCCGGGCCACGACCACGTGATCGGCCCCGACCGCCGCGATCCGGACGTCCGCGTGGACGGTACCCGTCGTCGTGACGAGGGCGATCGGCGTTCCCTCAGCCCGCAGGCCCCGCAGTGCCGCGGTGACCGGACGCCGTGACCAGCGGTCGACCTGCCCACGGCGCACCGGCAGACCTTCCCACCCCTCCGTGCAGGAGATCCGCACGAGCGCCCGGGCTCCGGCCCCGACCTCCAGCAGCACCCAGTCCTCCCCCACCTGGTCGATCACTCCGGAGACCTCCAGGCCTGCGACCCGGGTGGTGACGGCCCGACCCCGGGCAGCCACGAGGAGCTCCGGCAGGGTCGCCTCCGCGTACTCCTCGACGATCCTCTCGCCGTACTCCCCCGCCCGCTCATGGGCCTCCTCGCCCGCGCGCTGCGCCTCGAGATCGGCGAGGTATCGCGTGAACCGGTCCACCGCGACCACTCTCCTTCCCTGCCGCACCCGGCGCGCATCCCTGTGCGGCCCGGGGGTTCCGGCGACTCATCCGTCCGCGCTCCATCCTGCCCCGGTGTGACCGCGCACACAAGCGGCGATCCATGACGATTGGTCGATGACCACCCTGGGTGACCATTGACAACACTCTTGTGATGATCAACACTCATTCACACTCGGAAGGAGTCGTTTTCATGCGTTTGATGGTGTTTCTCGTCGTTCCCGTCCATGCCGCGGTGGTGATCGGTCTGTTCCTCGGTGCGCCGGCCCTGTGGCGGGCGACCACCGGGGGTGACGTCGCCGCGGCGGCACTGCTCGTCCTCGCGGCCGGGGTCGCCCTCGTCGGGATCCGGCCCACACTGGCCGTCCTCCTCGCCGCGGGTGCCCGGGTGGTGGGCGCACGTCTCCCCCGCCTGGGCGCGGGTCTGTGGGCCGCGGCGATCCGCACGGCCCCGGCCTTCCTCCGGCGGTCGCTCGTGACCACCCTCGGGACCGGCGTGGTCGTGCTCGGGATCGCCGGTGGAGCCCACGCCTCGCCCGCCTGGCCGACGACACCGGAGGTCCCGACACCCACCCTCGCCGAACCCCGGGAGCCATTGCCCGTCGCCTCCCCCGCCTGGCCGGTGTCATCGCCTGTCAAGGCGGACGACCAGCCTGTCAAGGCGGACGACCAGCCTGTCAAGGCGGACGACCAGCCAGGCCCCGTGGACGACCCCGCCCACGCCCCCGAGGCGCCCGCACCCTCGACCCCTCACGCCGACAATGACACCACTGCGGAGGAATACGTCGTCGAGGCCGGGGACTCCCTGTGGGGGATCGCCGACGCACTGGTCGCCGACGGGGCCGGGGAAGAGGGTTCCACCGGTTCCGGGGAAACCGATGCGACCGCCCGGGCGGTCGCGCGACTGCACGAGCTCAACCGGGCCGTCATCGGTGCCGACCCGGACCTCCTCGTCCCCGGCCAGGTGCTCCGTGTGCCGGCGGCCGCGACCCCGGGGGATGCGACATGACCTCCGCGTTCGTCCTCACCCGACCGCTCGCCCGCCCGGCACCCGCACGACCGGCCGTTCTCGGCCCCGGGGCGTCGGCGCCGGGAGCTCCGGATCCGGCTGCCACCGGTCCGGTCGCCTCGGCCGCGGGCTCACCGCCACCGGACGACCACGACGGGTTCCTGGAGACCGCCGTCCGGTCGCTCGTCGTCGCCCTCCTCCAGGTGCGGTCCGGGGAGCGGGCCGCGGCGTCGATCGCCCGCTGGGTGTCGCCGGAACTGCTCGACCGCCTGCGGACACACGCGACGCTCCGCCAGGAACTGGCCCGCGGTGCCCCTCCCCACGACCAGTCCACCCGCCCCGGTGTCCCCCGTCTGTGTCACGTGGATAAGGGGATCGTCGAGGCGAGCGTCGTCCTGCGCGGGGCCCGGAGAGCACGCGCGGCCGCACTCCGCCTGGAGTACGGCCGCGGCCGGTGGACCGTCACCCGCTTCCTGTGCGTGTGAGGCCGTGGGTCCCCGGTGCCCGCCGCCGTGGCGGACACCGGGGACGGTGTCACTTCTTCTTCCGGCGTTCCGCCCGGTTGCCCCCGGACGCGCGCGGTGCAGTCCGACCCGCGCCGGCCCCGTTCCCGGACGAGCCGGTGCCCTCGGCCCGGACCTCGACGCCACCGGAATCGGTCGGGGCGGACAGGCGCAGCTGCGGCTTACGCGGCTTGAGCTCCTCGGCCTCGACCTCGACGGTGTCGTCGGAGGGATCCTCCGGGTCGGCACCGGTGTCCTTCTTCACCGTCACCTGGAGGGTGTTCGTCAGGCGTACGGACTCCTCCTTGATGCCCCCCTGCATGGTGGAGAACATCTCGAAGCCCTCGCGCTGGTACTCGACGAGCGGGTCACGCTGGGCCATCGCCCGCAGGCCGATGCCGTTCTTCAGGTAGTCCATCTCGTAGAGGTGTTCGCGCCACTTCTTGTCGATGACCGACAGGACGACCCGCCGCTCGAGTTCGCGCACGGCGTCCTCGCCCAGTTCCTCCTCGCGGCGGTCGTAGGCGAGATCCGCATCGGCCCGGATCTCCCGCAACAGACCGTCACGGGTGAGGTTCTTCTTCCCCCCGACGTCCTCGATGAGTTCCTCGGCCGTGATGGACGGGTGGTACAGCTTGCCGAGGGCCTCGAACAGTGCGTCGACGTCCCAGTCCTCGCTCGGGCCCATGGCCGCGCCGTCGACGTAGGCGGCGAGCACCTCGTCGCGGAACAACTGGATCTGCTCGGCCAGGTCCGCCCCGTCGAGCACGCGGCGGCGCTCGGCGTAGATGACGGTGCGCTGACGGTTGAGCACGTCGTCGTACTTGAGCACGTTCTTGCGCTGCTCGGCATTGCGCTGCTCGACCTGGGTCTGCGCGGACAGGATCGCCCGCGTCACCATCTTCGACTCCAGCGGTTCGTCGTCGGGGACGTTCGCGCTCGCCATGATCCGCTCGGCCATGCCGGAACCGAACAGGCGCATGAGGTCGTCGGTGAGGGACAGGTAGAAGCGGGACTCGCCGGGATCGCCCTGACGACCGGAGCGGCCGCGCAGCTGGTTGTCGATCCGGCGGGACTCGTGCCGTTCGGTACCGAGCACGTAGAGGCCACCGGCCTCCCGGACCTCCTCCGCCTCGGCCTCGACCCGCTTCTCCGCGGCTTCGAGGACCTCCGGCCAGAGCTTCTCGTACTCCTCCTGGTGCTCGACCGGGTCGAGCCCCTTGGCCGCCATCTCCGCGACCGCGATGTGCTCGGCGTTGCCGCCGAGCATGATGTCGGTACCACGACCGGCCATGTTCGTCGCGACGGTCACCGCACCCTTGCGTCCGGCCAGCGCGACGATCGAGGCCTCACGGGCGTGGTTCTTGGCGTTGAGGACCTCGTGCTTGACGCCCTTCTTGGCCAACAGCTTAGAGAGGTACTCGCTCTTCTCGACGCTCGTGGTGCCGACGAGGACCGGCTGTCCGGCCTCGTGGCGGTCGAGGATGTCCTCGGCGACGGCCTCGAACTTCACCTTCTCGTTCTTGTACACGAAGTCCGGCTGGTCGATGCGCAGCAGCGGCTTGTTCGTCGGGATCGGAACGACGCCGAGCTTGTAGGTCGACATGAACTCCGCGGCCTCGGTCTCGGCCGTACCGGTCATGCCGGAGAGCGTGTCGTACAGGCGGAAGTAGTTCTGCAGGGTGATGGTCGCCAGGGTCTGGTTCTCCGGCTTGACCTCGACACCCTCCTTCGCCTCGATCGCCTGGTGGAGGCCCTCGTTGTAACGCCGGCCCTTGAGGATGCGACCGGTGTGCTCGTCGACGATGAGGACCTCGCCGTCGAGGACGACGTAGTCCTTGTCCTTCTTGAACAGTTCCTTGGCGCGGATCGCGTTGTTGAGGAAGCTGATGAGCGGTGTGTTGTCCGCGTCGTAGAGGTTCCCGATGCCCAGGTGGTTCTCCACCCGGTCGATGCCCGGTTCGAGCACGCCGACGGTGCGCTTCTTCTCGTCGACCTCGTAGTCCCGCTCCGGCCGCAACCGGGTGACGACCTTGGCGAACTCGCCGTACCAGCGGTTCGAGTCGCCGTCGGCCGGTCCGGAGATGATGAGCGGCGTCCGCGCCTCGTCGATGAGGATGGAGTCGACCTCGTCGACCACGGCGAAGTTGTGACCGCGCTGGACCATCTCCTCGACGCTCCACGCCATGTTGTCGCGCAGGTAGTCGAAGCCGAACTCGTTGTTCGTGCCATAGGTGATGTCCGCGGCGTACTGCTCCCGGCGCTGCTCGGGCTTCATGTTCGCGAGGATGCACCCGGTCTCCATGCCGAGGAACCGGAACACGCGGCCCATGAGGTCCGACTGGTACTTGGCCAGGTAGTCGTTGACCGTGACGACGTGGACGCCCTTGCCGGTGAGCGCGTTGAGGTAGGCCGGGAGCGTGGCGACGAGCGTCTTGCCCTCACCGGTCTTCATCTCCGCGATGTTGCCCAGGTGCAGGGCGGCACCACCCATGATCTGCACGTCGAAGTGGCGCATGCCGAGCACACGCGTCGAGGCCTCGCGCACCGTGGCGAAGGCCTCCGGCAGGAGCGATTCGAGTGCCTCCCCCTCGGCGGCCCGTCCCTTGAGCCGGTCGGTCTCCTCCCGCAGCTCCTCGTCCGTCATCGCCTCGAACTCGTCGGCGAGTGCGTTGACCGCCTTGGTGTAGGCGCGCAGCTTCTTCAGCGTGCGTCCTTCACCACTGCGCAGCAGCTTTTCCAGGAAGTTGGCCACGGTTCTCCTCGGCGTGCGGTTCTCTCGACGGTCCCATCTCACGGCCCGACGTGTCGGACGGACCGTCCCTCAGCATAGGGCCCGACGGGGGTCGGGCGCACGGTGGGCCCTCCTCACTCGTATCAGGAGAGGCGGAGCCCCAACCACGTGGCGAGGGTGTGCAGTTCCGACTCCAGCGCCGCGTGGTCGTCCGGTGTCCCGCGCCCGTCCTCCCAGTGGACGGCATGGGCGTGGAGGAGCCCCGCCTTCCGGTCCGCCGCGAGGTCGACGCGTCCCACGAGGCGTCCGGCGTGCAGGAACGGCAGCACGTAGTACCCGTGGACGCGCAGGTGGGCCGGGGTGTAGATCTCGATCCGGTAGTCGAACCCGAACAGCCAGGCGATCCGCTTCCGGTTGAAGACGAGGGGATCGAAGGGCGCGAGCAGTGCGGTCCCCCGGTCGGTCCGGGGCACCGGTGTCCCCGGCAGCATCCAGGCCCGCACCCCCTCGACGTCGACCTCCTCCAGACGGCCGTCCGCCACGAGGGTGGCGACCGCCTCCTTCACCGGGGTCGTGCGCTGGCGGTGGTAGTCGGCCAGGCAGTCGATCCGTCCGATGCCGAGTGCCCGGGTCGCCTCGAGGACGAGGAACTCGACGTCGTCCGTGGCCTCGGCGTCCGGCCCGGCCGACCCGTCGATTTCCGGCCAGGCGGCAGGGGCGGGCAGGTCCGGGTGGACGTCGCCGGGCAGGGCGTAGACCCGTTCGAAGTGTCCGTTGCGCGCGGCGACCGACACGTGGCCGGTGCGCAGCAGCGCCTCGGCCGCGGCCTTGACCCGGCTGGGGTTCCACCCCCAGTGGTCGCGCTCGGCCTCGGGGATGTCGTGGTCGATCCGGGCGTCGAGTTCCCGGGCGGTCGCAGGCCCCTCCCCGAGCACCCGGAGCACGTCCGCGTAGAGGTGCCGGTGCGCCCGGGCTTCGGCCGGTGTCTCCCGTTCGAGTTCCGCCCGGTAGTAGCGGTCGCGGAAGCGGGCCCGGCGACCGTCGAGGGCGGCGATGACCTGTGGGGGTGCATAGGCGGCCTCGTGGACCCAGTATTCGACGCCCATCCGTTCGCCGCGCTCCCCCGGCCCCGGAGCCCGGTGGCACGCGGTGCCCTCGCCGGTGACACGGGTGGCGCGGGCGGGTCCGTGGAACAGTCGGTCGAGCGTGGACCGGTCGTAGGGACCCAGCCGGGAGAAGAAGAGCATGTAGTGGGCACGCACCACCCGTGCCACGGAATCGATCTGGACGAGCCCCAGGCGCGCGAAGACCCCGCGCAGACGCGCGGGGCCGACGCGGGCGGGGCGGGGGACGGACAGGCCGGAGGCGGCCACCGCGATGCGGCGGGCCGCCTCCGTGCTCAGTCGTCGCGGGGACCGCGAATTCTCACCCATGGTGTCCTGTGTGACCTCCGCGGTCGACGCGGCACCCGGCCCTCAGGCCGAGAGCTCGACGTCCTCGTCCAACGACTCGTCGAGTGCGATGACGCCGTAGCTCCAACCGCGCCGCCGGTAGACCACGGAGGGCTTGCCGGACTCGGAGTCGATGTACAGGTAGAAGTCGTGACCGACCATCTCCATGCGGTTGAGTGCGTCCTCGACACCCATCGGGGTCGCCGGGAAGGTCTTCTCGCGCAGGACGACGGGAGAATCACCCTCCGCGCGGATCCGTCCACCGGTTCGGTCGATCGTCTCCGGCTCGTCCTCGCCGGTGTCCTCCGTCTCGACGGGAACGAGCGGTTCGTCCTTGAGCGGCATTGCCGCCAGGGCCTCGGCCGTCGACTGGGCGCGGTGCTTGCCCTTGTGGCTCATCTTCTGCCGGTCACGGGCCCGCCGCAGGCGCTCCAGGAGCTTGGCCCAGGCGAGGTCGAGTGCGGCGTACTTGTCGGAGGCGTGGGCCTCGGCGCGGAGGATCCGACCCTTGCCGACCACCGTGATCTCCACACGTTCGGAGTTCTCGGGGTCACGGACATTGGGGTCGTTGGTCACCTGGACCTCGGTACGCAGTGCACGGGGTGCGAGCTGCTCGACCTTGGCGACCTTGTCCTCGATGTGCGAACGGAAGCTGTCGGAGATGGTCAGTCCACGACCCTTGACGACGGTGTCCATTTTCGCTCCTTCAGTAGGTCTGCACTCGGGAGAATCGAGTTCTCGTCCTCTCGACGAGTACCCTCATCAAACACCACCGACCGCCGGTGGGCAAGGAGCTCCGGGAGTCGTTCCGACAGTTGCGACACGCTGTGTCGGTATCCGACCGACACGGAGCGCGCGGACACTTTCCGCTAGCGTCGCGCCGGTCGTGCACACGTCGTCGACGACCACGACGGTGCCGGTGCGCAGACGTGCCCGGTGTGCCTCCGGGACGTCCTCGCGCAGGTGCAGGGTCCCCCGCACGTTGCGCCGGCGGCCGGCACGCCCGGCGCCCACCTGATCGTGATGTCCGGCCACCCGCAGGACCGGGGCCACTTGGGCGGGGATCCCGCCTTGTCGCAGGTCTCTGACGGCGTGGTCCGCGAGGACCGCCACGTGGTCGGCGTGTCGCCGTCGGCGAGCCTTCCGGGTGCTCGGGACCGGGACGAGGAACACGGGACGCGCGGTCGGGGCCGGAGTGCCGGCCGCCCCCTCGACGACTCCCGGCAGGGCACGGTGCACCGCGGCGTCGACCGCACGGGCGAGCGCGAGCCCGAGGAGGGGCGCGAGGTCGTGGCGACCCCGGTCCTTGTGCGCGACGAGCAGCTCACGCAGCACGTCCCGGTGTTCACCGGCCGCGAGGACCGGCAGGGTCCCGTACCGCGGCGCGACCGTGCGCACCGGTCCGGCGAGCGCTGCCAGGCACTCACCGCACACGGCCGCTCCCTCCGTCCCGCAGGCCGCACAACTACGCGGCGCGAGGAGGTCGAGGACCTCCGTGAACGCGCGCCCGACCATGCCGTCCAGACCACCACGCCTCAGGACCCCGGGCAAGGTCTCCCGGCGAACTCCCAGCCGGATCCGCCGATCAGGGATTCGTCGGACTCAGCCGGGGAAGGCGACGTCGACGACGCCGACCGCGTTGACCTGGGAGGTCCCGGCGTCGAGTTCCCACACGTCGCCGTCCGGGGTCGCCGCCCGGACCCGGGTGCCGTCCTCCGGGGCGGTGACGTCGACCGCGTCCTCCGGTTTGCCCAGTTCCCGTTCGACACCGGCGAGCGTGTGGTGGACCACCCGTGCCGACGACGCGTCACTCTCGTCGGTGTCCGCGACGAGCAGGACGAGGGCGTCCGGCCCGGCCCAGCTGAGGTCGCGGATCCCGGTGTGCCGCAGACCGATCTGCAGGGTCGTCGTCGAGGCGAGTCCGGTCGCGTCGGACCGGGCCCCCGAACGGAGGATCCCGACGACGTCCACACGTGTGCCGACGCCGTCGGTATCGGTGCTGAGGACGGCCAGGCGGGTGCCGTCCCGGGAGACCTGCAGTCCCCGGACCTCCCGGTCGGTGAGGAACCCGGCGGAGATGTCCGTGGTCGCACCGGCCGAGGTGACGGTCCTGATCGCCCCGCGCGCGGTGTCGTACACCCACAGGGTCCCGAACCGGTCGACGCTCGGGCCACGGAACGCCCCGTCGTCCTGCGCGGTGAGAACCGTGGCCGGGTCCTGACCCGGCCGGTACCGCACGAGCGAGGCACCGTCGTCCCGGAGCCAGGCGAACACGTCACCGCCGGGCGAGATCGCGGGAGCGGCGGCGTCCTCGGGCAGGGGGTCGAGATCCTCGACGGGTTCGAGTTCGGAACTCCGCGCCCCGATGACCAGGCGCCGGTCCTCCTCCCGGATCCCGATGAATCGTTGTTCCGACGGTGAGTACGTCCCGAGGGAGGACACCGGGTCGACCTGCAGGTCCCCGCTGGGAGCGGACACCGTCACCTCGGAGGTGATGTCCCCGAGCGTGCGGTCGATCTGGGCGATCATCCGGGCCTGGGCCTCGGCGCTCATCGAATCGGCCTCCGCCGACAGGCCGACGGCCGCTCGGCCGTCCGTCACGGTCACCGCGCTCGGTTCCAGGCGCACCCCGAGCGGCAGGGAGCTCACCACGGAGCTGCCCAGGTGTTCGGCGGGCCCTGCGAGCAGCAGCTGGACGACCTCCGTCGCGATCGCCGGGGTCCGCATCACCCACCTGTCGTCGGGCACGAGCGCCTGGAGGTCCGGGGTGAAGAAGTACAGGGGGAACTGCTTGTAGAGCGTGTCGAAGTCACGCGCGGACATCACGGTCCCGTCCGGCCCGTCCATGATGCGCCACTCACCGTCGATCTGCCGCAGGGTGAACTGGAGTTCCGAGGACGTCCCGCGCGGCACCTCGTGGAGCACGTTCGCGCCGTCGAGGGTGGCCACGACCGGGACCTGCACCGTCACCCGCGTCTGGTCCTCCGCCACGGTCGGGGTGAGGGAACTGAGAGTCGTGCCCTCGGTGAGGACGAGGACGGAGCTCGAGGGCTGCCAGGACTGCTGGAAGTCACCGGTGAGGTACTGCCGGGCGGTCCCGTGGTCGTCGGCGTACCCGGTGCCGGCCTGGAGGAAACCACGCACGATCTCCCCGACCTCGGCGCCCTCGGCCGGACCGTCGGGGTCGGGCTGGACGACCTCCGTGCCGTCCTCCTCGGGGAGGGGACGGGATCCGATGCCCGAGGTCGTCGGGATCGTCGCGCACCCGGCGAGGACGAGGAGTGCCGGGAGCAGGAGGGCGAGCAGGAACCGGGCCCGGGACGCACCGGTCCCCCGTCGCCGAGGCGTACGCGGCGTCGTCATCGGTCCCCGTCCTCTCCGTCCTCGGATCCCTCGGCCCCCCTGAAGTCGGAGCCCTCGGCGTCGAGCACCTCCGCCTCGACGACGATCGGGATGCTGCCGGTCTGGATCCGGACGGTGCCGTCAGAGGTACTCGGTCCGGCGACGAGTGCCTTGCCCCGGATCATCGCGTCGGTCGGTGGCAGGGGCAGGGGTGAGGAGGTGAGGGTCCGGCCCTGGCGGCGGGGCAGGGTGAGCCGGAAACAGGCGCCCTCTCCCGGACGCCCCCAGGCCTGCAGCCATCCGCCGTGCAGGTGGGCGTCCTCCAGGGAGATCGCCAGGCCCAGGCCGGAGCCCCCGAGCGTGCGGCGGCGGGACGGATCGGCCCGCCAGAACCGGTCGAAGACGTGCTCCACCTGTTCCTCGTCCATCCCCACGCCGTGGTCACGGACGCTCACGGCGGCCGCCTCGGCGTCGGCGGAGAGGTACACGTCGATGGGTCGACCCTCGCCGTGTTCGATCGCGTTGACGACGAGGTTCCGGACGATCCGGGTGATCCGGACCCGGTCGACCTCGGCCATGACCGGGGAGGACGGGGCGTGGAGGACGATCCGGGCGCCCATCTCCTCGGCGACGACGGAGATGTTGTCGAGGACCCCGGTGACGATCTCGCCCAGGTCACCGGGTTTCGTGGCCAGTTCGGTGGCCCCGGCGTCGTGGCGGGAGATCTCCAACAGGTCCCCGAGCAGGTTCTCGAACCGCTCGACCTGACTCTTGAGGAGTTCCGCGCTGCGCCGGGCCACCTCGTCGAGGTCCTCGCGGGACTCGTAGATCATGTCCGAGGCGACGTTGATCGTGGTGAGCGGGGTCCGCAGTTCGTGCGACACGTCGGACACGAACTGTCGCTGGAGGGTCGTGATCTGCTCCATCCGGGTGATCTGGTCCTGCAGGGTCGTCGCCATGTCGTTGAAGCTCTGGGCGAGACCCGCGATCTCGTCCCGGCCGTGCACCGGCATGCGCTGGTCGAGGTTGCCGTCGGCGATCTCGCGGGCCACCTGGGCACCGGTGCGGATCGGCGCGACGACGAGGCGGGAGATGAGCCAGGCGACCGCCCCGACGAGGACGACGAGGACGATCGCGGCGACGAGCAGGGAGCGTTGGACGAAGGACAGGGTGTTCTGCTCGGTCGTGAGATCGGAGAACACGTAGAGGCCGAACCGGCCCCCGGAGGTCGTCTCGACCTGCTGGGCGACGACGATGCCGGGAACCGTGCCCGTGCGCATGTCGATGGCGACCGACCGGTAGTACTGCACGTCTGCCTGCGCGGCGACCTGGTCCCGCAGCCGGGAGTCGAGGTCCGCGGCCTCGTAGCCGTCGACGACCTCCGCGTCCGAGGCGGGCCGGGGACGGACCTCTCCCCCACCGTCGAGGGGGACGAGGTCGATCGAGACGATGTCGACGGCCGCCGAGCGTTCGCGCTGTGCCCGCAGCTGGGTCTCCAGGTCCTCCTGGAGCGTCTGCCCACCCTCGGAGGACGACAGCGACCCGATCTCACCGGCGAACCGGGCGGTCTCGACGAGGACGGCCTCCCGTTTGGCCTCCACGAGACCCATGGCGATGTGTTGGGAGACGTAGGTCCCCACCCCGAAGATCGCGACGACCGTGAGGAGGACGGTGAGTGCCACCGTCCGCAACTGCAGCGACCGCATGAAGACCCGCAGCGTCGCCAGGTAGGAGCGGAAGAGCACCTGCCGGGCCGACCGCCACGGGTCGTTCGACCCCGTCGACCGGGAATCGTCCCTGTCGGCCTCGGATCCGGTCGGGCTCCGCGGGGGAGCTGCGGTCATGCCGCGTGACCCGCCTTGTACCCGACACCCCGGACGGTGACGACGATCTCGGGCTTCTCCGGGTCACGCTCGATCTTCGAGCGCAGACGCTGCACGTGCACGTTCACCAAGCGGGTGTCGGCCGCGTGACTGTATCCCCAGACCTCCTCCAGGAGGGTCTCCCGCGAGAACACCTGCCAGGGTTTCCGGGCGAGCGCGACGAGCAGGTCGAACTCCAGAGGTGTGAGGGAGACGGGCTGACCGTCCTTCGTCACGGAGTGCCCGGCGACGTCGACCACCACGTCGCCGACCTCGAGCACCTCCGGCTGGCTCGGTTCCGACATCCGCAGGCGGGCACGGATGCGGGCGACGAGCTCCTTGGGCTTGAAGGGCTTGGGGACGTAGTCGTCGGCGCCGGACTCCAGGCCCAGGACGACGTCCACGGTGTCCGACTTCGCGGTGAGCATGATGATCGGGGTCCCGGCCTCCTGCCGGATCTCCCGGCAGACCTCCAGGCCGTCCTTGCCGGGCAGCATGAGGTCCAGGAGGACGAGGTCGGGACGGACCTGGTGGAAGGCTTCGAGGGCACCGGATCCGGTGGCACAGAAGGACGGTTCGAAGCCCTCGGACTTGAGGACGATCCCGATCATTTCCGCCAGTGCTGTGTCGTCGTCGACGACGAGGATCCGTGCGTTCATGGGCTCATTGTCGCACGAGCGCACATCTGCACCGGGGACTCCGGGCGCCGGTCGTGTCCCGGCCGTCCGGGAGTCCCCGGTGCGCGTTCCCGGTACCGGAACCGCGCCGGTTCAGTACCGGTAGTGCTCGGGCTTGAAGGGACCGGCGACGTCGACGCCGATGTACTCGGCCTGCTCCTTCGTCAGCGTGCTCAGGCGGGCCCCGAGGGCCGGCAGGTGGAGCAGGGCGACCTTCTCGTCGAGGGCCTTCGCCAGACGGTGGACCCCGGCCGGGTAGTCGGCGTGTTTCTCGAAGAGTTCGATCTGGGCCATCACCTGGTTGGTGAAGGAGGCGCTCATGACGAAGGAGGGGTGCCCGGTCGCGTTGCCGAGGTTGAGCAGACGTCCCTCGGAGAGGACGACGAAGGAGGTCTCCGCCCGCCCCTCACCGGTCGTCGCGCGGACGTGGGCGGCGACCTCGGCCGGCACCGGCACCGTCCACTCGTGGACCTGGGGCTTGATCTCGACGACCTCGGTGCCGTCCACCCGGCTCATGCCGAGCAGGTCGATCTCGTCGTCGAAGTGCCCGACGTTGCCGACCACCGCGCCGGGCTTGAGCGACTGGAGCACCTCGACCGGCACGACCCGGGTGTTACCCGTCGTCGTGATGACGAAGTCGGCGAGCGGGGCGATCTCGGTGAGCGTGACGACGTCGTAGCCGTCCATGGCCGCCTGGAGCGCGCAGATCGGGTCGATCTCGACGACCTTCACGCGGGCACCCTGACCGGCCATCGCCTCGGCCGCACCCTTGCCCACGTCGCCGTAGCCGACGACGACGGCGACCTTGCCACCGATGAGGACGTCGGTGGCCCGGTTGAGCCCGTCGGGCAGGGAGTGGCGGATGCCGTAACGGTTGTCGAACTTCGACTTCGTGACCGCGTCGTTGACGTTGATCGCCGGGAAGGGCAGGCGGCCCTCCTCCGCCAGGCGGTAGAGGCGGTTGACGCCGGTGGTCGTCTCCTCGGAGACACCGAGCACCCGCGGGACCATCGCGGTGAACCGGCCGGGGTCCTCGGCCAGTGACTGCTCGACCCGGGCGACGAAGACGTGCTTCTCCTCCGGGTCCTCGGGTGCCGCGGCCGCGATCCCGCCGGCGGCCTCCGCGGCGGCCCCGTCGAGCAGGAGCATCGTCGCGTCCCCACCGTCGTCGAGGATCATGTCGGGGCCCGCACCCCGGGAATCGGTGGCCGGGAACCGGAAGATCCGGTCGGTGCACCACCAGTACTCCTCGAGGGTCTCGCCCTTCCACGCGAACACCGGCACTCCCGTCGGGGCCTCCGGGGTGCCGTCGCCGACCACGACGGCCGCCGCGGCCTCGTCCTGGGTGGAGAAGATGTTGCAGGAGGCCCACCGGACGTCCGCGCCGAGCGCCACGAGGGTCTCGATGAGCACCGCGGTCTGCACCGTCATGTGGAGGGACCCGGCGATCCGGGCACCGGCGAGCGGCTGCGCGCCGTCGTACTCGGCGCGCAACGCCATGAGACCGGGCATCTCCCGCTCGGCGAGCCGGATCTGGTGCCGCCCGGCCGCGGCGAGGGAGAGGTCGGCGACCCGGAAGTCGTCGGGGTCGAGGACGGCTGAGGAGGAGTGAACGTTCATGGCCCTCACCCTAGACGTGATCCACCTCTCCGCGCGTTCAGTCTTCTATGACTCTGAGGTGGCCGTGGGTACGCCCGACCGGCTCCTCGACGGTGGGGCGGGCGGCCTCGCGGACGGCGTCGGCGATCGCCAGGAGGTCGTCACGGCTGCGCTCGGGCGGGTCCTCCCCGGCGCCGAGGCGGATGAGGTGCCAGCCCTGCGGTGCGGTGAGGCGTTCCGCGTGGAACTCGCACAGGTCGTGGGCGCCGGGCTCGGCCCGGGTGGCCAGCGGTCCGATGACGATCGTCGCGTCGGCGTGCACGTAGGTGAGGGTCCACCGCGCAGTCGTGGCGCAACTCGTCTTGGAACAGCTTCTCACTCCGGACACGCACGGGATTCTAGTACAGGAGCCCGTCAGTCGGTGGTGCGACCCGAGCCGGGGGCGAACACCTTGCCGGGGAACACCCCACTGTCTCGGACGAGGCGTGCGAACGCCTTCGCCTCGTCCGCGATGCGGGAGAGCTCCGGGTCATCGAGGGAGTCCCAGGCGCCCTCGCAGGCGGCATCGGTGACGGCTTCGAGGCGGGCCCGCAGGTCCTTCCCGTCCGCGGTGAGCTCGACCTCGTCGCCGCTGCCGGCGAGCAGACCCCGTGACACGAGGTCCGCGGTCGCGGCCTCCCACTGTTCGTCGCTCCAGCCACGGGACTTCCTGGCCGCGCGCGGCCGGAAGGCCGTGCCGGTGGCACAGTGCAGGACGACGGCCTCCAGTCCGCTGAGACCCTGCCCGACGAGTGCCCCGATGTGCCCGTCGCCGCGGTACTCGCGCAGGAGGGTGGCGACGGCCCACAGGTCGAGGAAGGGCTGGAGACGGGCCGAGGAGGCGCGGGGCGCCTCGGCGTAGGTCGCGGCGGTCGCCGCGTAGAGGGTGCGGCCGTCGGGGCACTGGGCCTCGACGACGGGACGCAGCTGCCCGGCCAGGCGCTCGGCCGTCGCGGCGAGCGCGGCCGTCTCCGGGGTGTCGGGGAAGAACTCCACGAGCATGTCCTCGACGCCGGCGTGGCGTGCCTGCAGGACCTCCGCGGGGGCGGCGGTGTCCCACACGGAGGGCAGGAACTGCGCCACGTAGTCCGGGTTGAAGTTGTGGAAGGTGGCCGCGAGCACGGGCCCACCGACCGCGCCGAGGGGTGCCCCGCGTCCGGCGAAGTACATGGCGGAGGGATGTTCGATGCCCAGCCCGGCGTAGCGTCCCGACACCCGCGGGGAGAAGTACGAGGCGGAGTGCAGGAGTTCGAGGCGATGGGTGGTCGCGCGCAGGTCGTCACGTCGTCGTGAGGAGTTCATGGGGTCACTGTTGCACAGCACCGATCGATCGTCCAGGGATTTTGAAGGACGGCTACCCGGGCGCCGTCCGGATGTCGACCAGGGTGGGACCGGGCGCGGATCTACACTGGCGGTCATGTCCGCACGTCCCTCCTCCCGCGTCCGCCGCGACCGCCACGGCCGTGGTCTGCGCTCGCCCGTCTTCCGCGCCTCCGTGCCCGCCGCCCGGACCCGGGCCCAGCGGTTCGCCCGGGTCGCGGCCGAGGTGATGGAGCGGGTGCGGGACCGGGCACCGGACGAGTTGGAGACGGTCGTCCTCGCCCTCGACATGGTCCCGCCGCCCGGGGCCCTCGGCGAGGGCTCGGCCTTCGCCGACATGGTCGATCCGGGCACGACGGGGGTCGAACTGGGGCGGGCCTACCCGGCCGCGCCCGGCACTCCCCCGACGATCGTCGTCCACCGCATGCCCGTCCTCGCGCGGGCGGCGGGGCCGGTCGACCTGCAGGTGCTGCTCGGCGAGGTGATCGCTGAGCAGGCAGGGCTCCTCATCGGCCGCGACCCCGAACAGTTGCTCCCCCACGGTCCGTGAGTACCGCCCTCACGGAGCTATTCGGATGGAGCGGTAGCCGACGCCTATGGGCGCGGCGGGGATCTGCAGTCCGCTGATCCCGGCCCCGTTGAGGGCCGTACCCGCGGCGACGACCCGTGAGTCCTCGGCGGTGTCCAGGCGGAGCGCGTACACCCGCTCACCGAACAAGTCGTCGGGCACGATCCGGGTCGACCGGTCGGCGGACACCTGGACGTCGCGCTGCCCGATGACGGATCCGTCCTCCCGGATCCCGCTCACCCGTACCGTGCCGCTGCCCGGGCTGAGGAGGAACGCGGATTCGGCGTCCCGCGGCAGGGAGACGAGCTGGGAGTCCCGCAGTCCGGCCGGGGCGGAGACGGTGGCGACGTCCGAGTACGCGTCCTCGTCGTCCGTCGCACCTGCGTCCTCGGTGTCCTCCTCGGCATCCGGGGCGAAGTCGCGGGACACCGACACGGAGGCCTGCAGGGCGTGTTCGGAGGTGATCTCGACGGTGCCGGCGGGCACCTCGCCGATCTCCACCTCGCCGGTCGCACCGGCCGGGAGTGCGAGGAAGTCCTGGTCCGTCTCGACGGCGCCGGCCTCCCCGACCACCCGGATGTCCGCCTCGACGGTCGTGCCCGTCGGGTTGTGCACGTGGACCGTGGCCCGGCCGCCCTCGGCGAGCGGGACCCGCGTGGTCCGCGCCGCCGCGGCCGCCGGTTCGACGTACTCGATACCGCGCGGGGTGAGGCCGTCCAGGCGCGTCTGCTGGATCGTCGCGGACACGAGACCACCGGCCGCCTCGACCTCGACACCCACGACGTCCTGGATCCCGGCGAGCGACCCGAGCAGGACGGCCCGCTGCCCGTGCGCGGGGACGCTCACGGCGTCCTGCCCGAGTACCCCGAGCGGACCGGAGGGGCCACTCAGACGGGGCGTCACGGTGACCGGCGAATCACCGGGGTTCGAGAGGACGAGGCGGGAGTCCGTCCCGATCATCGTGTTCGTCCCCGCGAACACCGCATGGGTGGTCGGACGGGTGCACGTGGGCGTCGCGAGTCCGGTGAAGTCACCGTCGTCCACGGCGACGGTCTGCACCGCGGAGACGAGCGCGGGGCTCTCGCCCTCCGGCTCCCCGGCGACGACGACGGGGGTGGCCACGACGTCGTCACCGGAGACGAATCCGTTCGAGGCGCCCGTCCGGTAGTACTCCCCGCCCTCCAGGGCGGTCGCCCGGACACCCGCGGCCGCGGTGGAACCGTCGGGCGCGCCGGTGACGGCGGAGACGTTCTGCACCGAGATCTCCGGTGCGTCCGAGGCGCGGAAGTCCTCGTCGGTCCCCTCCGCCTCCTCGGCGACGTGGAAGGGGCCGGGGCACACCGACACCGTCCGGGTGGCCGGCAGACGGACCTGCTCGGCCGCCCGCGCGACGTCGCCCGCGGCCAGGGGTGTGAGGAACCCGGTCGTCGCGATGAGGACCCCGGGGAGCGCGATGCAGGCGAAGGTGACGATCGACCGGGCGTTCGCGGGGTTCTTCACCATCCGCGCGAACACCATCATGCGCGAGGTCTCGGGATTGGGTCGCCCAGGCTCCTCGACGACGGGCAGGGTGAGCGTGTCCGGGACCGGTTCCCGCAGGTCCTCCCGGACCCGACGGCGCCCCAGCGGCAGGGCACAGAGGATCGCCACGAGCACGCCGCCCAGACCGAGAGAGGCCGCGACGACGTACCCGGGGCGCACCGTCGACATCTCGAGGAGACCGCCGCTGCCCGTCGCGCCCTCGGCCGGGAGCGCGTAGTAGGCGCGCCAATCGCCGGGGAGATCGGCGAGGACCTGCTCGTCGGTGATCTCCTCCAGCGGCTCACCGGCGAGCGTGACCCGCGTGAGGCCGGGGCGTTCGGACAGGGCGAGGACCCGGGCCGGACGTCGGTCACGGCCCTCGTCCTCCGCGAGCACCTCCTCCTCGTCGGCGGCCCGCTGCTGGTCCTCGGTGAGGGCCGGGAGCTCCGCGCTCGTCCGCGCCCCGATCGGATCGGAATACGTGAGCGGGGTCATCTGCCCGGCCAGGTCGATCACCTGGGCCCGGCTCGACGGGGCGGCCCCGTCCTCGACGGAGACCTGCCACAGCGCCCCGCGGTCGGTGTCGCCCAGGCGGGTGAGCCCCGGGGACACGCCGACCGTCCGGGCGAGCGCCTCGATCGCGGGATCGGGGTCCTCCCCGTCCGCCGCCGAGGCGCCCGCCCGCCGGGTGCCCTCCGGGTCGTCGGCCGTCGGCGGGGACTGCACGACGACGAACCCGACCGCCAGCTCCCGGAGGGCGTCCCGAGCGTCGACCCCGTCGCCGGAGGTGAGCCGGCCGAGTGCGGTGGCGAGCGCCCGGTCGGCCGGGTCGATGTCGACGGGACGGCGGTCGAAGGGTCCCCCCTCGACCGCCCGGGCCTGGGCGAGGGTCGAGGTGGCGACGAGGCTGCCGGTCGAGGGGTCCTCCAATCGTCCCGTCACCTGCCCGTCGGTCTCCCACACGACGAGGGTGCGCTGCCGGTGCTCACCGACGGCCCGTTCGGAGGCGAAGGTGGGCAGCCGGGAGGCGTCGGAGGCCCGGACGGGCACGGAGGTGAGGACCGACTGGGCGACGAACACCCCGAGGACGGCCAGCGCCGCGGCCGGGACCGCCGAGCGGACGAACCGGTTGCGGAGCCGACCGCTGCGGTCGTCGCGGACCGGCCACACCGCCGCGGCGACCATGCCGCAGGCGCCGAGGGTGAGCAGTGCCGCCGAGTCCCCCGACCACGAGGCGACGAGACCGGTCGCGGTGAGCCCCGACTCCGTCGCCGCCTGGGCGATCCCGCCGCACAGCCCGAGGACGTAGGCGAGGACGGAGATCCCGAGCACGAGGAGGGAGCCCACCACGCGCAGCAGCGCGAGGGCCGCGGTGACGAGGAGCGGGAGAGCGAGCAGGAGCAGGATCCACCCGGCGACCGCCTCGGGCAGCAGACCCGCGAGGGCCAGGTCACCGGTCCGCACGGGGAAGCCGAGGGCGACCTCCCAACTGCGGGGCGCCTGCAGCCCGGTGAGGGCGGCGTCGACGACGAGGCCCGGCGAGGTGAGGAGGGCGTCGGGTTCCCGGAGCACACCCCACAGCCACGGACCGAGGAGTCCCAGCGGTGCGACGAGCGCCCACAGCAGCCCGGGTCTGCGGGCGAACAGGGTGAGGAGAACGACCGCGAGGAGGCAGGGGACGACGAGCAGCGGGGCACCGGCGCCGACGAGGGCGAGGGCCAACCCGGCCCCGGCGGCAGCGGCGGCCCGGCGGGAACCGGAACGCGCCTCGGCGGCGCGGACGAGGGCGAGGACGGCCACGGGCACGGCCAGCCACACGACGAGGGTGCCGAGCCGGCCCTGCTGGGCGGCGAGCAGATGGGCCGGGGAACAGGCCCACACGAGGGCGAGGAGCGCACGGGGGCCGGAGGCCGGGACGACCTTCCCGGCGCAGAGGTACGCGAGGACCGCGGAGAGGGGGAGTGCGAGCGCCCACAGGACCCGCAGGGCGAGGTCGGTGTGGCCGAGGAAGAGCGTCGAGAGGAGGCCGATGACGGTGAGCAGTGGGTCGGCCGGGACCGCCTGGCCGAGTCCGCTCGGGTCGACGGGGACGAACACCCGCCGCCAGATCTCCGCGAGGCCGACGTCCGTGTGCGGCAGGGCACCGCCGGAGATCGAGCCGGGTCCGACGAGGCGGACGAACTGCACGAGGGTGGCGACCGAGAGTGCGACGAGGACGGCGGTGAGCGGATGGGACAGCACGCCGCGGGAGCGGGTGCGCAGGCGGGCGTACCCGCCGACGTCGCCCTCGGTGTCGACGAAGACGTCCTCGTCCTCGGTGAAGGCGGCGTCCGGACCCGGTACCCCCTCGGAGTAGCCGGACGGGTCGCGGCGACGCAGACCGCGGCGGACGACGGCCAGGTCGCCGGCGGTGGCGAACAGTCCGACGTCGGGGTCACGGCCCGACCCGGTGGCGCGGACGTGACGGGTGAGTCGGGAGTCGGTCGGGAGGGCGAGGAGCGCCCGGAGGAACCAGCCGGCGCGGGCGGGATCGTTGGCGAGCAGGCCGGAGACGGCGCCGGCCAGACACTGGAGCACGAGGAGCACCAGGAGTGCCGGGAGGCGGGAGCCGGTGACGACGGACAGCCGGTACCGGTGTTCACCCCGCAGGCGGGTCGCCGAGGTGATCGGGCGGGCGGAGGTGCCGAGGTCGGCGACGACGGAGACCGGGACGGCCACGCGGGCCCGGTGGCACAGCTGGACCCGCCGCCCCGCACTGCGGATCCGGCGACTGTACTCCAGACCGCGGTGGGCGTCGTCGAGGACGTCCGCCGGTGGACCGAGGCGGCGGACCAGTTCGGCGTCGACCAGGAGCCCGGGCATGTCGAGGGCGAGGACATCCTCGGTCCGGTCGTACTGGCCGGCGTCGACCTCCCGCGGGGAGACAGGGTTGAGGCGGTGCCCGGACCGGGTGGTCGTGACCCCGGCGGAGAGGATCTCCTGGGTGCCGGGTCGGACGAGCTTGGGGCCGACGGCGCCGAGGGTCTCCGCGGAGGTGAGGGACTCGAGGAGGAGGTCGAGCGTGTGGGGTGCGGGGTCCGCCCCCTGCGGGACGAACCACACGTACTGTGCGTGGGCGATCTCCGGTTGGTCCGCCAGCTCGGTGGCGGCCACGGAACCGGGAACACTCCCGTCCCGAGAGGTCAGGACGAGAGTGTCGACGGAGCGGAACCGGTGGCGCAGTGTCTGCAACCACCCGGCGTCGGGGGGAGCGTCGCCGAGTTCGACGACGGTCGCGACCTCGAAGCTCACCCGGCCCGCTTCTTCAGCTGCTTGATCTTGCGGCGCTCGCGCTCGGACAGGCCTCCCCAGATGCCGAAGCGCTCATCGTTGTCGAGGGCGTAGTCGAGGCACTCGGAGCGGACCTCGCAGGAGGCGCAGACCTTCTTGGCCTCGCGGGTGGAGCCGCCCTTCTCCGGGAAGAACGCCTCCGGGTCGGTCTGGGCGCACAGGGCCTGGTCCTGCCAGGCGAGGAGACCGTCCGGGGTCCCACCGAGCAGGAGGGACAGCGGGGAGACGGCCTGGTCGTCGGCGGCCGGGGTCTCCGGGTTCCAGGTCGGCACGGGGCCGAGGTCCGTGGGGTCGAGCGAGAGCGGGTCCGGCACGAAGTCGGGCACCGGACGGGTGGGATCGACGAACCAGTCCTCGGCGGCGCGGGAGGTGACCCCCGGGCGGAGAAGGTCCTGGCGCTCCTCGGCGTACTTCCGTGCTGCTTCTGCCACGGTGTTCCCCTTCGTCGTCCGTGTTCGGTCACGTGCGTGTCGGTGTGTCGGTCCCCCGTCCGGACGAACGGCACCCCTAGCCTTGCGAAGGTGTCCGAAGGCCCGCTCGGCCCCGGCCACCGGACCACCACCGACGGTGCGACGTGGCGTCAGGTCATGACCTGCGTGACGTGCAATGTATCGGCGGCGACAAATCCGATGGGTCGGAACTGTCATTCACCACGAGAATTACACGTGTGTCATTCCCCATCCGTCAAGCGGACATGTGCTGCACACATGCTCGCGTGACCGCACTAATAGAACGCATGTTCCCGATGGTCACGGACACCATCACAAGATGTAGTGGTCACGAAACGGCAACGACACTAGGGATGGGATTACGCCCTATTCAGGAAAAAGTGAGGAAATAGTCCCCACTCCCCTTCCCCGCATTCCTTTCCCCCCTTGCCTGTATTCGACGCCGCCCCACCCCCGGCACCCCACCGGCGGGCTTCCTTTGCGAAGATGGACCCCATGAAGATCACCGTGCTGCCCCTCACCGATTCGACCTCCGACGTCCTCGCGGACGTCCGTGCGGTCACCGGTGACCTCGACGACGTCGACCTCACCGTCGTGGCCTCGACCCTCACCGACGTGACGGTGCACGGCCTGCGGTTCAGCCCGGATCTCGACGCCTGTTTCCTGCCGCCGAGCATGCCGGTGAGCGGCGGCGCGGTGAGCGAACTACGCGATTACCACGTCGACGCCGAGTGGTTCACGATGACCGAACGGACCCTCGCCGCCGCGATCCTGCGCACCCGGCTCCTCGGACTCGGTTATCCTCTCTCGCAGGTGACGAAGGCGATGTCCTCCCGGTTCGACCTCGACTACACGCTCCTGCCGCTGTCCGACCAGGCCGTCGAGACCTTCGTCGTCGTCCGCACCGGCACCCAGGAGGAGGCCTGGCCGGCCCGCCGCTACCTGGAGAACCCCGTGCCCGACGTCGTACGGATCGCCCGCACCGGTTTCGACGAGGCGAAGGCGGCACCCGGTGTGCTCGCCGCCGTCCGCCAGGCCGACGTCCTCGTCGTCCACGCCGACCACTACGCCGCCTTCGACACCGTCCCGGCCTTCGACCTGCCCGGCATGACCGAGGCGGTCGCCGGCTCCAAGAGCACCGTGCTCACCCTCGGTGCCAAGTTCCTGCCCGACACCCTGCGCGAGAAGATCGGTGGTCGCGAGGTCGAGGACCTCGAGGCCGCACTCGCCGAGCTCGCGGGTTCCGCAGATTCCACGGACGCCTCGGGAGCGGACGGCGGGTCCGGGATCTGGGCGCCCCCGGCCTCCGGTCCGCGCGCGTGAGCGGGCTGCTCACGGCGATCGCCGTCCCGGGGATCGACCGTATCCACTCGGGCGACGACCTGGTCCGTGCGATCGCCACCGCGCTCGACCGCGCCCGGATCCAGCCCAAGCACGGGGACACCGTCGTCGTCGCCTCGAAGATCGTGGCGAAGGCGGAGGGCGCGACCGAACGTGCGGCCTTCCGCGCCGACTTCGAGGATCTCGTCACCGACCACTCCCGGGGCACCGTCGCCTCCCGCCGCTACGGCCGACGTCCCGACGGCGGGGTCGTGACGACCCGGGTGGTCCGGACCCGGCTGGGCACCGTCCAGGCGGCCGCCGGTCTCGATCGGTCGAACACCGAGGGCGCGGACGACGAGGTGCTGTGCCTGCCCGTCGACCCGGACGCCTCGGCGGCGCGTCTGCGCTCCGGCCTGCAGGCCTGGTTCCGCGTCGACCTCGCCGTCCTCGTCACCGACACCGTCTCCCGCCCCTGGCGGCAGGGGGTGAGCGACGTCGTGCTCGGCGCGGCCGGGTTCGAGGTCCTGCACAGCCTCCGCGGTGTCGCCGACGACGCCGGCCGTCCCATGGCCGTCACGGTCCGGGCACTCGCCGACGAGGTGGCCGCGGCCGCGGACCTCGTGCGCGGGGCCAGCGGTGGACTCCCGGTCGCCGTCGTCCGGGGCCTGGCCGAACACGTGGGCGACCGGTTCGAGCGAGTGCCGGGTGCCTCTGCCGGCGCCGACCTCGTCCGCGACCCGGCCACGGACTGGTTCCGGTGGGGGCACGTCGAGGCGATCCAGCGGAGTCTCGGCGCCACCGAGGACGTCGACCCCGCACCCCACGGCGACGGCGAGGACGACCTGCTCGCCCGCGTCACCCGCGCCCTCCAGGTGACCCGCGCCGGCCGCGACCGGACCCCGGGGCAGGCACACTGGCGCCTGCAGGTGACCGGGGCCGGCGCCCTCGTGCGGATCACCCCCGCGCCCGAGGCGGACCGACCCCGCGAGGCGAGCACCGGCGGGCATCCGCTGGTGGAAGCCGCCCTCGGTCTCGGCGCCCTCGTCGACCGCCTGCACACCGCCCTGTTCGCCGAGGACCTGGTCGGATCCGCACAGTTCCACTGGGGAACCTCCGGGATCCCGACCGGGGCCGACGTCCAGGTACGCGTCCCCGCCGAACCCTTCACAGGAGAATCCCGATGACCCGTCCGCTCCCCCACCGCCTCGCCACCGTCGCCGGTCCGGTGCTCACCCAGCACCTCACGGACCCGCCCGAACGTATGGACCTCGGCGGCCCGGTCCTGTCGAACTGGGTCCACAAGTCCCACGGTCTGCTGACGGACCTCGGGGTGGGGCCGGTCGAGGACGGGGGTCTGTCGCTCGGTCTCGTCGTCGGGTCGGAACTCGCCGGGTCGTCCGGTACCCCCGCCGATGGCTCCCCCGCCGCCGAGGTGCCCGCCGGTCTCCACTGGCGTGCCCTGGCCCTCGTGCTCGCCGCCTGGACCCTCGACACCCGGGTCCACCTCGTCACGGACGCAGCGACGGTCCCGGAGGACGACTGGATCGCCGTCGTCTCCGACGTGGCTCTCCGGGACCCGGCGGTCCGCGACCGCACGGGGGCCGCCGACGAGGTGCTCGTGTACGCCCTCCCCGGTCTGGCCCTGCGCACCGAGGTCGAGGACGGCTACACGGACTACCTCTCGACGGTCCGCACGTATCCCGATCAGGCGCCACTGCGCCCGCTCGGACCGGTCATCCTCGTCGACGCGGACGGTGAGCACACCCTCGACGGTGGGGGCACGGGTGGCAGCACCGGTTCGGCGGAGATGGCCGGCACGGTCACCGGTGCGTGGCAGGCCCTCCTCGACGCGCTCGGCACCCGCGAGGTGGACCTCCGCGTCTGAGCGCGCTCAGTGGCAGGGAATCAGCAGTAGCGAATCAGCGCCGGGGAGCCGGACTCACAGGCCCGTCGAGGCGACGAACAGGGCGCCGGAACCGGTGACGTGCGGAGTCGCCTCGGAGGCGGCGACGAACACCGACCCACCGGCGCCGAGGGTCACCTGCGCGGTCCCCGAGGACACGGTCCACTCCCCCTCGACGGCGAGCAGGATCGACGCCCCGCTGCGCCGCACCGGGGTGTCGGTCGCGGAGTCGATACGCTGGAGGGCGAAGTCGTCGGTGGCCCCGCGGACCACGCCCGCGGCGTCGGGTGACACCGGTCCCCCGTCGGCACCCGTGGGGACGAGCACCCGGTCGAGTTCGTCGAGGTCGATGTGCTTGCCGGTGAGGCCGCCGCGGAGCACGTTGTCCGAGGACGCCATGATCTCGACGCCGAGCCCGCGGACATAGGCGTGCGGCACGCCGGCGTCGAGGGCGAGCGACTGTCCGGGGCGCAGGTGGTGGACCTGCAGCATGAGACCGACGAGGACGCCGGGATCGCCGGGGAAGTCCCCGGTGAGGAGCGCGAGGAGGTCGAGCAGGTCGTCGGCCGGGTCCTCCGTGGTCCCGGCGCGGCGTGCGGTGACCTCCGGCAGCTCGCCGAGGCGCCCCACAAGGTCCCCGTATCCGGTGCCGGAGAGCACGTGGCGGGTGGCGGCGAGCAGCGCGGCACCGGCGGAGTCCGCGTCCGCACCGGAGTAGACCGGGGCGAACACCGCGTCCCACGCGTCGAGCAGGGCGGCGTCGAGCAGGGCGGCGTCGTCCGTCGGAACCGGGGTGGAGCCGGGAGCCCGAGGTGCCTCGGCGAGGAGGGTGCGCAGGCGGGCGATGTCGGCGCGGATCTCCGCGACCGGGCGGTAGCCGCAGAGTGCGGTGAAATCGGTGAGGGCGTGGATGAGCTCCGGCTTGTGCCAGGCGTCCTTGTAGTTGCGGTGGGAGGCGTCGACGGGGATCCCGGCGGCCTCCTCCCGGGCGAAACCCTCGCGTGCCTGGTCGAGGGAGGGGTGCGCCTGGATCGACAGGGCCTTCCCCGCCGCGAGGATCTTGAGGAGGAAGGGCAGGCGGTCGCCGAAGACGGCGCGGGAGGCCTGCCCGAGGGCGGCGTCCGGATCGGCCGCGATCACCGCATCGAGTCCGCGACCGTCCTCCACGTGCGAGGGGGTGGCGGGGTGGGCACCGATCCACAGTTCCGCCCAGGGGCGGCCATCGGGTTCGACCCCGAGGATCTCCGGGATGCCCCGGGTCGCTCCCCAGTCGTAGTGACGCACGGTGTTCTGCAGTTTCTCCACGTGGCAGGAGTCTACTGAGAGCCGCCTGAACGGGGGCTGAATGTGAACACCCACGCGTGGTCCCGGATCACTTCCCCTGTCCGCACCCGTCACACGCACCCGGTGAGGGTGCGCGTGACGGGTGGCGGACATGATCCCGAACCACACGTGGGCAGGTATTCGGTCCCGGGTGTCACCCGGGCATTCCAAGGCGTCAGCCCAGGTCGGTGGCGCCTCCGCCGGTCAGGTCGGTCGCGCCGGCGGAGATGGAGCCGGTCGGCGAGAACTCCGTGATGCCACGGCCCTCGACCCACACCAGGCGTGCACCCTGGAACAGCTGCTCACAGCGTGTTCCGTCGTCCGTGCACTCCGGCTGACCGTCCGGGTAACCCAGGTGGCCGCGCTCGTAGCCCTTGTCGGCCCAGTAGTCCTGGATCGGACCGTGGAGCGTGTAGTGGGCGGAGGTGTCCGGACTCCAGTGAATGGCGCCGTTCTCGAACTTCTGGAAGGCCCCGTCGCCCTTGAGGCCCTTGACCTCCTCGGAGGTCGGCAGGCCGAGCGCCTCGCGGTGACGGCCCTGGTAGAGGCTGAGGATCCCGTCGCGGACCGAGTGGCCGCCCAGGTCCTTCCGGTAGACGAAGATGCCCTTCTCGAAGACGTGGGCGAACCCGTCGAGGATCGAGTACTCGTTGCCGTAGGCCTTGCCCAGGTCCATGCCGGACTCGACATAGGCCTTCTGCAGCGCGGTGAGGTCGGCGGTGAGGCTCTTGTTGTCGATCATCTTGCCGACGTTGTCGCGGACCTGGCCGAGCTTGTCGTAGAACGCCTGCCCGGGGCACTCGGTCGAGCCGAGGTCACGGTGTCCGACGATCGTCGGGATGTTGCGCCCGTCCAGGTTCGTCCGGGCGGACGGGTCGATCCCGTTGCGGTCGAACTTCCAGGCGATGATCTGCTCGACCGCCTCGAGGGCGGCCTCCGGCGGGGCCTGGTCCGTGAAGGTACCCATGACGGAGACACCGAAGGACCCGGTGTTGTAGTTCGCCACGTGGGCACCGATGACGTTCTTGTCCAGTCCGCCGGCGCGGCCCTCCCACAGGCGTCCGTACTTGTCGACGAGGACGTTATAGCCGATGTCGGACCAGCCCAGCGCCTTCGTGTGGTAGCTGTACGTCCCGCGGATGATGCCCGGCACCTGCTCGGCGGAGTAGTTGTTCGACCCGGCCGTGTGGTGGATGACGGCGGCCTCGGTCTCGTAGGCGTAGTCCGGGCTACCCGATCGCCAGCTCTCGTTCGCGCCCCAGGCGGAGCGGGAACCGACGTCCGGCTTGGGGACCGAGCGGTTCGAGGTGGTCTGCACCCCGGCCGTGCCGGGCACGTAGTTGACGGTCTGTGCCTGCGCAGTACCCACTTCGGGCGCGGATTGGGCGTCCGACACGACGGTGTCGGTGACGTTCTCGGCCTCGACGGCCCCGGTGTCCTCACCGGCGCCCTCGGAGGAGCCCGCCTCACCGGTCGCGGCCTGCGGGCTCGCCTCGGAACCGTCGGCGGACTCGGCGGCGGCCAGGTCGTCCTCGGAGAGGTACTCGTTGTCGGGCCGGTCCTCGGTCCGCGGGATGGAGCCGTCGGCCGGCAGGGTGGCGGCCGGGACGACGGGTGCGTTGGCGGCCACGGCCTGGGCGTCGTTCGCGGAGTAGCGCGGGTCGATGACGACCAGGCGTGCGTCCTCGGGTGCCTCGGTGCCGAGCACACGCAGCTGGACCTTCGTGGCGTCGGAGACGACGAAGGGCTCGGTGCCGGCCACGCCCTCCTCGCTGTCCTCGATGTCGAGGGCGGTCCACGTGTCCCAGCCCTCGTCGGTGCGGGTGCGGACCTCGACGAACACCTCGGCGTCGTCCAGGCCCTTGATGCCGACCACGGACGCGCGGGTCTCCGGCACGTCGAGCGGCTGGGAGATCGCGGCGATGCCCACACCGTCCTCGGTCTTCTCCTTGACCCCGGCGGACATGTCCGGAGCCGGGGCACCGGCGGCATCCTTCTCCGAGGCGTCGTCCTCGGCGTCCGAGGCGCCCGCGTCCTTCGCGACGTTCTGCACCTGGGTGCCGTCGGCGGCGGTGGGGTCGTAGACGCCCAGAGGCGTGAGACCGGCGGCGGTCTCGAAGTACTCCTCGGACTTCAGCGCGTTCGACAGGTTCGTCATCGACGACTGGTTCGCGGCGGTCGCGGACGACTGCGAGGAATTGCGGGCGCCCGGTTCACCGAGGCCCTCGGAGTCCAGTTCGAGGGCGTGCTCCGAGATCTTCGGGGTCACCTGGGTCGACGCGGCGGCCGGGGCGAGCGCGATGCTCGACAGCACGGCCGCAGCAGCACAGGTGGCCACAGTGGGCAGCCCGAACGTACGGACAAGCGTGTTCATCGTTTCAGCCCTTCGGGGGAAGACGGGAAGTGAAGGCTTTCACGAGTTCATCGGCCGCGACCCTCGGGCACCTCACGGCGGCCCAGGACGGACGAATCTGCTCAACAGCTCCGAATTCTTACACAGTTCACGGCGTGTCGGAGTGGACAATACGACCTTCGGCACGAATTACACGGATGTCGTTTCCCGAGATCCTGGGCGACACGCCGTGGTGAAATTTCTTGCGATCCGAGGGCCGTGGACCGCCCTCCGGACTCCTCCTGACGCACCGGGGAACGGCCGAGGTCAGGGAACAGAGCAGATGCTCGCGGCATCCGGTTCGGCCGATCCGGAGGCGAGCACGGAGACGTCCGACCCCATCGCGAGGATAGTGTGCGCGTCCGAGGAGGAGGTGTGGGGCGCCTCGCCGGCGGATTCCGTGGACTCCTCGCCCGTGCCCTCGATCGCCTCGGCGACCAGGCGATGGGCCTCGTCGAAGTCCGGATGGGACGGGGTGATGCGCGGCGGTGTGAGGTCGAGGGACTCCATGCCTCCGTCCTTGGCCTCCAGCGCGAGGCCGACGAACCGGTCGACCATCCGCTGCGGGATGTCGGTCGAGACGACCTCCGGAGCGGCCTTGGCGATCGCCTGGTAGCGGAGGACGACGGTGGCGGGGTCGAGCTGCTTCATCATCGCCTCCTGCACACAGCGCTGGCGGGTCATCCGCTCGTAGTCGCTGGAGAACTCCCGGGAGCGGGCGTACCAGAGGGCGTGGAAGCCGTCGAGGTGGAGGTCACCGGGCTCCATCCACTCGCGGACGGGCCCGTGCTCCCCGGTCTCCTTGTCGATCGGCGCGGAGACGGGGACGCGGACCTCGGAGCGCAGTCGGATGCCGCCCATCGCGTCGATGAGGGTCTCGAAGCCCTTCATCTCGATCATCGCGTAGTACTGGACCTCCAGGCCGGTGGCACCGGAGAGGGCGTCCATCATCGCCTGCGGGCCGGCGAGATCCGGGTCGTCGAAGAGGTCCGCGTTCTGTTCGCCGAGCTGGTAAACGGCGTTGAGCAGGCAGGCGTCGCCGCAGTCGTAGCCGTTCGGGTGGAGGTCGTGCAGGGGTGAGGACTCGGGGAACGGGACGTTCTGCATGTTGCGGGGCAGACCGATCATCACGGTCTCGCCGGTGTCCGCGTCGACGGAGACGACGGAGATGCTGTCGGGTCGGATGCCCTCGCGTCCGTCACCGGCGTCGGAGCCCAGCAGCGCGATGTTGTAGCGGCCGTCGACGGGGCGCTGGACCCCACCGGAGGCGAACAGACCGGACATGAGGCCCCGCTGCGAGTTCGCCGTCCACGTCGCCCCGGCCAGACCACCGCCGCACACGAGGACGCAGACGACCGCCGCCGCGAGGAACCGCGTGCGACTGCGTGCCGAGAGCGTCACGAGGCGCACCCGGCGCAGGGTGTCCGCGAAGGTGACGAACCACGTGACGGTGAGGACGAGGAGCCACAGGGTGAGGACCGTGAGCACGATCGGGTCGGTCCCGAGGGTGAACGCCGTGTTCCGGTGCACCAGCAGGAGGACGACGACGAGGACGACGAGCAACCAACTGAGCGCCGTGACCACGAGTGCGGGACGGGCCAGACGCCGGGCTCCGTACAGGCTCTGCACGGAGCCCGGCAGCAGCAGCGTGGCGACGAGGAGGATCCACCCGCGGACGTCCCGACCGGACTGGTGGGTGTACTGCGGGTTCCTCATCGGGTCGACCCAAGTCGGTCGACGCTGCTCACTCACGGGTGGAGCCTCTCCTGTCCTCGTGATGGTGGTTGTGCGGATTCAGGCGATTGATGCGGCGGTTTCAGCCGGCCAGGAGCTTGCGCCCCATGACCATGCGCTGGATCTGGTTGGTGCCCTCGTAGATCTGGGTGATCTTGGCGTCGCGCATCATGCGCTCGACCGGGTGGTCCTGCACGTACCCGGCACCGCCGAGCAGCTGGACGGCGTCGGTCGTCACCTGCATGGCGACGTCGGAGGCGTGCGCCTTCGCCGCGGCACCGAAGTAGCCGAGGTCCGTCTCGTCGCTCGACCCCTGGGCGGCCCGCTCGCTCTTGGCGGCGGCCGCGTAGGTGAGCTGGCGGGCGGACTCGAGCTTCATCCCCATGTCCGCGAGCATGAACTGCACGCCCTGGTTGTCGCCGACCGGCTTGCCGAACTGCTTGCGTTCCTTCACGTAGCCGATCGCGTAGTCGAGCGCTCCCTGGGCGATCCCGACGGCCTGCGCGGCGATCGTCACGCGCGTGTGGTCGAGGGTCCGCAACGCGGTCTTGAGGCCGGTGCCCGGCTCCCCGATTATCCGGTCGCCGGGGATCCGGCAGTTCTCGAAGAACAGTTCCCGGGTGGGCGAACCCTTGATGCCGAGCTTGCGTTCCTTCTCCCCGAAGCTGAAGCCCTCGTCGCCCTTCTCGACGACGAAGGCACTGATGTTCCGGCCGCGCGGCCCGTCCGGGTCGGTGACGGCCATGACGGTGTAGAACTCGCTCTCACCGGCGTTCGTGATCCAGGTCTTCACGCCGTTGAGGATCCAGTCGTCGCCGTCGGCCACGGCGCGGGTGCGCATGCTCGCGGTGTCGGATCCGGCCTCCCGCTCGGACAGGCCGTAGCTGAAGCCCTTGCCGGCGGCCAGCTGGGACAGGTACTTCTTCTTGATCGCCTCGTCGCCGCCCAACTGCACCGGCATGGAACCGAGCTTGTT
This sequence comes from Brevibacterium litoralis, assembly GCF_040212315.1. Lineage (NCBI taxonomy): Bacteria > Bacillati > Actinomycetota > Actinomycetes > Micrococcales > Brevibacteriaceae > Brevibacterium > Brevibacterium litoralis. Next base: position 129,150 of record NZ_JBDIUY010000028.1, read on the forward strand.
GACGGCCGGGATGAGCGAGGAGGAGGCACAGCCGCGGGCGATCTCCTCGATGATGATCGACACCGCGAGGGCGTCGGCTCCGGCACCTTCGTACTCCTCGGGCACGTGGGCGGCGAAGAGATCCGTGGCGACGAGCGCCTCGTGCGCCTCTTGCGGGTATCGGGAGTCCGCGTCGACGGAGGCCGCGGCCGGGGCGATCGTCTGGTCGACGACGTCCCGGAGGAGAGATCGCAGCTCCTCGTGGTCCTCGGTCGGGCGGTAGATGGTGGCGAAATCGGTAGCGGATGCCATGGAGCGGGCTCCTCGGGTCGGGGACTCACGGTGGCGGGAGAAATCCGGGACCACGTCGTCCGGGCCCGGCCACCGGATCAGAGCCTACCGACCCCGGTCCCCCACGCGCGCGTGGACACCCCGTCACCGGCCCGCGCTCGCATCACACTCCCAGGAGCCCGGCCCGGCTGAGCCCGACTCCGCCCCGGCACCCCGCCGCCCCGACTGTGCCCGACGCCGTCCCGCCCCGGCACCCCGCCGCCCCGATATACGCGACGACCCCCGATATGTCAGCACATATCGGGGGTCGTGAAAGATACCGGGGCGGTCTCGGGCCCGGGCGGCGGACCAGTCAGTCCAGCTCGTCGAGGAGGGCCCGGCCCTTCGCCTCGGCCTGTGCCTTGAGGTCGTCGCGGTAGGTGTCCATCGCGGTGCGGATCCGGGCGGCTTCCTCCCCTTCACCGGCACCGAGCATCCGGGCGGCGAGGAGTCCGGCGTTTTTCGCATTGCCGATCGAGACGGTCGCGACGGGGACTCCCCCGGGCATCTGCACGATCGACAGGAGGGAGTCCATGCCGTCCAGGTACTTGAGCGGCACCGGCACACCGATGACCGGCAGCGAGGTGACCGAGGCGATCATGCCCGGCAGGTGTGCCGCTCCCCCGGCCCCGGCGATGATCGCGCGCAGCCCGCGGTCGGCGGCGGTCTCGCCCCACTCGATCATCTCGTGGGGCATGCGATGGGCGGAGACGACCTCCGCGGAGAACGGGATCCCGAACTCGGTGAGGACCTCGGCGGCGGCGGACATCGTCGGCCAGTCGGAGTCCGACCCCATGACGATACCGACGACGGGTGCGGTGTTCGCGTCACTCATGCCTGCTCCTCGGTCTCGGCGGCGACCGGTGCAGGGACCGGGAACCCGGGCGCTGCGGCATCGGCCACCGCGGCCTGCGACCTGTCGGGGTGGTCCGGCCACGGGTCGGTGTCGGCCCCGGCGATGAAGTCCGCGGCGTGTCGGGCGCGGCGCAGGACGTCCTCGGGGTCGGTGCCGACGAGGTTCACGTGACCGAGCTTGCGACCCGGGCGGGCCTCCTTGCCGTACATGTGGATCTTCACGCGGGGGTCGTGCGCCATCACGTGGAGGTACGGGTGGTAGAGGTCCTCGTGCTCGGTGCCGAGCACGTTCACCATGGCGGTCGCCGGGGCGAGCGCGGAGGGGTCGCCCAGCGGCAGGTCGAGGACCGCCCGCAGGTGCTGTTCGAACTGGCTGGTGACGGAACCGTCCTGCGTCCAGTGGCCGGTGTTGTGCGGGCGCATGGCGAACTCGTTGACGACGTACCCGTCCGCCGTCTCGAACATCTCCATCGCCATGACACCGGTGACGCCCAAGGACCCGGCGACCGTGAGGACGTCCGCCTGGATGCGCGTGGCCAGCTCCGGGTCGATCCCGGGCGCCGGGGCGACGGCCTCCTTGCAGATGCCGTCCTGCTGGTAGGTCGCCACGACCGGCCACACGGCGGTCTGGCCCATGGGCGAGCGGCCGACCATGACGGCGAGTTCGCGGGTGAAGTCGATCTTCTCCTCGGCCAGGAGGGCGTCCGTGCCGGTCGGCAGGTCGGCGAACCAGTCGGCGACGTCCGCGGCGTCCTCGACCACTCGCACGCCGTGACCGTCGTAGCCACCGCGCGGGGTCTTCACGACGACGGGCCAGCCGATCTCGTCGCCGAAGGCGGTGAGCTCGGCGGTGTCCGCGACGCGCGCCCAGCGGGGGTTGGGCAGGCCGAGTTCCTCGACCTTCGCGCGCATGACGAGTTTGTCCTGCGCGTGGATGAGGGCGTCGGGCCCCGGGTGGACGGCGTGGCCGTCGGCGGCGAGCGCCCGCAGGTGCTCCGGCGGCACGTGCTCATGGTCGAAGGTGAGGACATCGACCGTCTCGGCGAATGCCTTGAGCGTCGCGTAGTCGCGATGGTCACCCACCGTCGTGTACGCGGACACCTGGGCCGCCGAGGACCCTTCTGCCTCCGAGAGGAGATGGAACTGGACACCGAGGGCCTCGGCCGCGGGCGCCATCATGCGCGCCAACTGACCTCCGCCGATCACACCGACCTTGGGAAAACTCACGCGGGGCAGTCTATCGCGAGACGTGACCTGCAGTGGGGAGGACCCCCGGGTGGTCGTCAGGAGGTCGTGCGACAATCGACCGATCGGTGCAGGTCACCGACCCGGGGATCCGGGACAGGACCCGGGGCAGGACGAGGACGAGGAGCGCGACCGCGGACATGGGTGTGCGTCACGAGGCCAAACGCGTGGCCAAGTTCTCCGCCGTGGGCGGGGTGGCGTTCGTCATCGACGTCCTCGTCTTCAACCTCCTGCGCCCCGATTCCCTCGCCGGCCCCATCTGGGCGAAGATCATCTCCGTCACGCTCGCGACCCTCATCGCCTGGGTCGGCTCCCGGTACTGGACCTTCAAGGACGGGAAGCGGCACTCCGCGGCCAAGGAGGCGGTCGCCTTCCTCCTCGTGAATGCCGGCGGCCTGCTCATCGCCGTCGGTTGCCTGTGGTTCAGCCGGAACGTCCTCGACCTCACGAGCATCTTCTGGGACAACGTGTTCGGCAACGTCGTGGGGGTGGGCCTGGGCAACATCTTCCGGTACTTCATGTACCGGTTCGTCGTCTACAAGGTCACGCCCCGCCGCCCGAGCCTCCGCCGCGAGGTCGTCCCCGTCGACGCCTGACCCCGGCAGTACGCTTCCCGGGAATCGGGTGTGCGAGGAATGGTGCTTTTGCCCCGGTTCGCCGCCGATCCGCGCACACTCGAATCGCGGAGACACCAACGAGGCGCTCTGGAGTCCTCGGGGGAACTCCAGAGCGCCTCGGGAGCTGCGACCGGGCACCCGGGGATCCCACTGCGTCGGGGATCAGGCCAGAGCGCCTCGGGAGCGGTACCGTCGGGCGACGGCGGATCAGATGATGTCGTGACCGTCCTTGCGGGCCTTCGCGAGGTCCCGGAAGAACGAGACGGACACGACGCCGAGGACGACGGCGACGATGGCCGGCCACATGAGGACGTAGACGGTGAGGGCGGCGATGCTCATCGGCGGGTTCCTTCCTGGTCGGTGGCGGTGACCCGCGAGGTGTCGCGGGCACCCTCCGTGGTGGTTCCGGTCTCCGCTCGGTCGTCGAAGTCACCGGTGAGGCGCTTGAGGGTGGAGAAGTCGAAGTCCATGGTCGAACGGAACGACATGACCGCACAGATGACGGCGCTCACCGAGTAGGCGACGAGCGCGGCGGACAGGGTGCCGTACTGGTGCAGGAACCCGATCGAGAACGGAGCACTCACGACCATCGCGATGCCACCGACCCACAGGGCAGGGGTCCGGCCGACGAACCCGAAGACCATGAGGCCGAGCACGATGCCGATGCCGATGACGCTCAGGATGTCGGTGACGATGCCGAAGAAGCCGGCCGGCGCGATGAGCTCGAAGCGGACGACGATGAAGAAGACGAGTGCCACGACGACCGAGACGGTGAACGCCGCGTTCGTCACCTTCTTCCAGTAGAAGCTCGCGATGACGGGGAACACGAGCGCACCCCACAGGCCACCGACGAACACGAGCAGGTCGAGGATGTCGAGTTGCAGGCTCGCGAAGGCGAGTGCCGCGGCGGTCGCGAGGATCATCGTGATGCGTCCGACGAGCAGCATCGTCTTCGGGTTCGCGTTGTCCTTGCCGCCGGCGATGTCCTGCCCGTAGATGTCGGCCATGGTGATGGACGACAGGGCGGCGAGGTCGGAGTCGGCCGTCGAGGACAGCGCGCCGATGACCATGATGAAGAACAGGGCGAGCAGCGGCACCGGCAGGTAGGTCGAGGCCATCTGCGGGATGATGTTGTTCGTGTCGCCGTTCAGCGGCTCCATGCCGAGGTAGAGGGCGAGCACACCGAGCATGCCGACGCCGATGACCATCGCACCGTAGCCGAAGGTCGCGGTGACGAAGGTCTTCTTGATGAGGTCCTCACGGACGGCGAAGAGGCGCTGCGCGATCGTCTGGTTGCCGATCGCGTAGGCGAGGACGGCCGCGATGTAGGGGGCGCCCTGCTCGAAGAAGGCCGTCGAGGAGAAGAAGTTGCCCTGCTCGGGCGTGAGGTTGGCGGCACCGGTCTCGAAGGCCGCCGGGAAGTCCGCGGCGACGAAGATGACCGGCACGATGATGACGACGGCACCGAGCATGAACAGGACCTGCACGAAGTCCGTGAGCACCGAGGCGCGGAAGCCCGACCACAGCGAGTACAGGAGCACGCCGAGGGCGACGATGAAGACGCCCTGCGTGAAGGTGAGCGGCGAGAGCAGCGAGATGAGCACGCCACCGGCCAGGAAGTTCGACATGAGGCTGATGAGCGAGCCGACGAGGTTGGAGCTCGCGAGCATGAGCTGGCTCGACTTGCCGTGGCGGGCGTACATGACCTCGGCGAGGGTGTGCGCCTTCGGGGCGACCGCGCGGATCCGCTTGCCGAAGGGGTAGATGAAGAGGATCATCAGCGCGCCCCAGAGCCCGTAGTGGATGGGTCCGGAGATGCCGTAGTTGTAGCCGGAGGTCGCCGCGGCGTACATCGACGACGCCCAGATCCAGGTGGCGGTCATACTGGCCGCGGCGATGCCGAAACCGATGCCGTTGCCGGCCGTCATGTAGCCGTCGGCGTTCTCCTTCTTCTTGCCGATCCGCACGGACAGCAGGAAGGTTCCGCCGTAGAAGACGAGGATCAGCACCACCACGAGGGGGATGCCGAACTGGACGAGGTCCGATGAGTTCACGTGTCGACTCCTGTGTTCGGTTGCAATACCCCCGTGTCCGGGAGCAGTGCGACGCGACGGGTCGGACGTGGCAGCCGAGCACGTGCGCTCACAGCGCCTGCGTCGGGCCCCGACCTCGTCGAGGAATCGACCCTCCTTCCGGAACACGGTCGGCACAGGCCGTGCCCGGAACAGGTCGCCCCGGTGAGTGGAGCGACCGGTAGAGCTACCAGGCGAATGGCATGTACCTCACAGGAGACTATAAGTAATCGAAAGTTGAATATCTAGGCCCAGAGAATTCCGGGGCTCGTGTGGCCCGGAGTCCAGCGGACCACCCACGGCAGGACCGAGCTCGTTCGTCACCGTCCACCCCTGTCGGGATCGATTCATGAAAAGTATCATTGCCGTCCATGAGCGGCATGAATCGTGACCTCGTCCTGTGGGTCCAGATCGTCGCCGTCTCCCTCGTCGGTGCGGTCGCCGTCGTCTGTTTCCTCGTGTCCTTCAACGTCGGCCCCGACACGTCCGGGGTGCTCCGCACCATCGCCTACATCGCCGCCGGGATCTGCGCCGTCATCGGCCTGAGTTTCGCACTCACCGGGAGGAAGCAGTCCTCATGAGCGGCATCGTCCTGGCCCTCGCCGTCGTCGGTGCCGTCGCCGTCCTGTCCTTCGTGCTCGCCGTCGTCCTCCGCCTCACCGGCGGCGCGGGGAACGCCGGGTTCAAGGCGTTCCTCCTCGTCGCCGTGGGCTCCGCGGCCGTCTGCGCGATCCTCGGGATCCTCATCGCGCTCGTCGGCGACTGAACCGCCCCACGCCGGCGCCCGGAACGGTGGGTCGTACCGGGCACGGGGGCGGGATCCGATGTCAGTCGGGCCCCGGCCCCAGGTGGGAGAACCAGGCGCTCTCGAAGGGCTCGACCTCCTGTTCGAGCGTCGCGGACCACAGGGGCCACTCCGTCGCGAGCCGGTACACGCCGTTCTCACGCGTGAGCCACCGGTAGTCGACGAGTTCCCGCCGCAGGGTCGCGAAGTCCGGGTGGACCGCCCCGATGAGGGCGTTGACCTCGGCCTCCGGGTAGTCGCGGTACGGCTCGAACCGCGCGAGGATCTCGAAGAGCACGACGACCTTGGCCCGCCGCCTGGTCGGAATGGACCGCAGACGGCCCTGCGTGTCGAAGAAGGACCGGACGGTGCGGTCGTAGAAGCGTCGCGCGGCGACGTCGACCCCGTCGAGCCACGTGCGATCCGGCGCGGCCGGAGTCGGCACGGCCTGTGCCGGTGCAGAGGGCGCCTCGCGAGTGGGAGGCGGGGTGTCGAGCAGGGCCGCGCGGGCGGCCGTGTAGGTCTCCCCCGTACGTTCCATACGGGTACGGACCAGGCGTTTGAAGTCGCGATCTCGCGTCATGACGGTTCCTCCGGCGCACGGCGCGGCCCCGGTCCGGGTGCGCCTGTGGGTGCGTCAGGCGGACTCGCTGGAGGTCCGAGGATCCTCTCCCCTTCGCCGGTCCCGCGTGGGCGGGCGTCGCTCGTACCGGGGCGAGCGCGGCTGGGCGTCGGACTCGCACGCCACTGCACACGAGTCTACCGCGCGCCCGAGGTGCCGGTGCCCCCACCGACGCGAAGGACCCCCGCACCCGGGGTGGGTGCGGGGGTCCGAGTGCCGGAGAGGTCCGTCAGGGCCTCACGTGAAGGACGTCATCACGCCTTCTTCGTCATGGCGTCGGCGGTGCGCAGTTCCTCCGCGACCTTCTCCTCGACCTCGCTGTTGCGGGTCAGGAGCGACACGACGACCGTGACGATCATGTTGACGACGAAGCCGGGGACGATCTCGTAGATCGTGGACGACAGGACGTCGACCTGGCCCCACACGAAGGCGACGAGCGCGCCCGAGGCGAGACCGGCGATCGTGCCCCAGTTGGTGAGCTTCTTCCAGAACAGGGCGAGCAGGACGATCGGGCCGAAGGAGGCACCGAACCCGGCCCAGGCGAAGCCGACGAGGTCGAGGATGCTGTCCGCCGGATCGATGGACAACAGTGCTGCGACGACGGCGACGAGCAGCACGGCACCGCGGCCCAGCCACACGTAGGTCTTGGGCGACAGGCGCGCCTCGGTGGCGCCCCGCTTCTCGGTGAAGGTCTTCACGAGGTCCTCGATGAGCGCCGAGGAGGTGACGACGAGCTGCGAGGAGATCGTCGACATGATGGCCGCGAGGACCGCGGCGAGCACGAGACCGGCGATGAGCGGGTGGAACAGGATCTGCGCGAGATCGAGGAAGACGGTCTCGGCGGTCTCCGTGTTCGTCAACGTCATGTCCGGGTTGGTGGAGAAGACGCTGATGCCGACGAGTGCGGTCGAGACGGCACCGACCGAGGCGAGCACCATCCAGCTGATGCCGATCCGGCGGGCGGTCGTGGCCTCCTTGGCGGATCGCAGTGCCATGAAGCGCACGATGATGTGCGGCTGACCCGGGTAACCGAGGCCCCAGGCGACGGCCGAGATGATGCCGAGTGCGGTTCCGCCGGCGACCCAGCTGAGCGCCTCGGGCTGCGCGGCCTGCACGTTGGCGATGACGGTACCGGGGCCGCCGGCCTGCATGAGCGCGACGACCGGGACGGCGATGAGCGCCAGGAGCATGAGGATGCCCTGGGCGACGTCCGTGAGGGTGGCGCCGAGGAATCCGCCGAACAGCGTGTAGGCCAGGGTGATGACCGAGACGATCAGCATGCCGACGACGTACGGAGCGCCGAAGGTCGACTCGAAGAACTGGCCGGAGGCCACCATGCCCGAGGACACGTAGAAGGTGAAGAACACGAGGATGATGACGCCACAGAGCACGCGGAGGACGCGCGAGCTGTCACGCAGGCGGTTCTCGAAGAAGCTGGGGACGGTGATCGAGTCCCCGGCGAGCTCGGTGTAGGCACGCAGGCGCGGTGCGACGAACTTCCAGTTGAGCCAGGCGCCGACGGTGAGGCCGACGGCCATCCAGGCCTCGATGAGTCCGCCCATGTAGACGGCACCGGGCAGCCCGAGCAGCAGCCAGCCGGACATGTCCGAGGCGCCGGCGCTGAGGGCGGCGGTGCCCGGGTGCAGCCCACGGCCGCCGAGCATGTACTCGCCGACGGAGTTCCGCGACCGGCGGTACGCGAAGTACCCGATCGCGAGCATGCCGACGAAATAGAGGATGATCGCGATAGTCCGGAAAGTGGTTTCCGACATCTTTCTCCTTGGTGCGCGACATGCAAAAGCCGGACGGATGTCCGGCTGTGCGTGGCGCGTCTGTCGTGGGTCCTACCCACGGTCGGTTGCGGTTGTTTTCCCGCGAATCACGATAACGACTCCTGCGCATATCGCACGCCGTCCGACCGTATCCGCCCGCACCATGCGCGATGTGGGCCGCGTCATGTGAAGTGTGTCACTGACCTGCGGAAATGGTCCCGAGAGAGGTCCTTATTCCCTGGTGTCGCGCCGGATGTCGATGTCAACTCGGAGAAGTTGAATGCCTCCTGTACATCGGTGATCTGCTTCATGCCGGATGGAATATCTCACATTTGACCTCAGGGCCGCCGAGAGGGCTTCCGTAAAGGGCCTGAAGTGCCCAGTGGGTCACATTTTCGATATCAGCGTGCGGGATATCAGCGACGGGATTCGCCTGCGTCGAAGAACAGGTCCCCGAAATCCTCCGCGTACCCGACGAGGACGGTCCGGGAGTCGGTGAGGGCGGCCACGAGGTCGTCATGGCCAGGTGCCTCGGCAGCGGCGTGGAGTTCGCGGAGCCGGTCCGCGATCCGCGCGGCCTCGGTCGCGGTGAAGGGGGTGTCACGGACGAAGCCGAGGTAGGCGGCGCCGATACCGAAGAGGCGGAGACCGAACTCCTCCCCGAGTGTCCGGACGACGGCCTGGTTGTGGAAGACGTCGAGGTCGTCGGTGAAGTAGCCATTGGGGAGGCCGGCGAGTACCAGGTCGTCACGGGTGACGATGTCGGCCGGGAGTGCTTGGATCATCGCGGCGCCCGTGAAGACGAGACCGGGATCGGCATTCACCCGGGCCAGGGTCTCCAGGTCGGTCGTTTCCGCCGGGACGCGACCGCAGGCGTCCGCCCAGGTCACGCGGTTCTCCGAAGCGTCGAGCGCGGCGACGACATGGGCGAGCTGGGCGTGTTCGAAGGCCTCGATGAAAGCGACGTCGTCCGCCTCGGAACTGATCGTCGGTTCCGCCCCGGCGGGCGCCTCGAAGTCGTCGAGTGCCAGCCGCTCGTCCTCCATCGCATGCATCGACGTGTAGACCGCCTGGTCGAGGTCGTCGAGGGTGACGAGGAAGCGGTGTCCGGGCCCGTCGCCGTGCGCGTCGGTGGTCGCCAGGTCGTCGAGGAGGCCGAGGACCTCGTCCATGTCCGTGACGGCGTCGAGACGCACGAGACTGAAGGAGTCGATGCCCTCCATCCCGTCATCGGCGTGCGGGTCGACCGGCGTCGTGTCCACGGCTCAGACCGCCTCGGGGGTGGCGCCCGTGGTGGTGGCGTCGGTGGGGGTATCCGGGGCACGGTCGGTGTCCGCGGAGGACAGGCAGACGAGGAAGTCGGAGTCCGCTTCGAACGGATGGGCGTTCCACGTGGACCAACGGGCGTCGATCCGGGCACCGGCGGTGGCGAGATCGTCCGCGTAGGCGGCGAAGTCGTAGTCGCGGCCGGCACCGAAACCGGTGATCAGACGTCCGCCGGGGGCCAGGAGCCCGACCAGGCGGGTGAGCGCGGGGACGCGGGCGGCCGGGTCGAGGAAGGTGAGGACGTTCCCGGCGGAGACGATGAGGTCGAAGCCCGTGGCCCCGGCCGGGACGAGGTCCGGTTCGAGCGCGGCGAGGTCGCGCACGTACCAGGCGGCCCGTGGGAACGCCCGACGGGCATGGCCGATGAGCACGTCGTCGAGATCGACCCCGACGACATGGTGACCCCGTGCGGCCAGGTAGCCGCCGGTCCGGCCCTGCCCGCAGCCGGCGTCGAGGATCGCGGCGCCACGGGGCGCGAGGGCGTCGACCAGACGCGCCTCGCCGTCGATGTCCTTCCCCGACTCGACGAGGTCCACCCACCGGCGGGCGTAGCGGTCGGAGTGCCCGGGATCGGCCGCACGCATGCGGGCCCACTGGTGGTCGTACGTCATGCTCCCATCCTGTCATCGACCGCCGACACGTCGACGCATGGTGGGTATCGGAAGTGGGGTCAGAACCCCACGGGAGTGATGGGCCTCAAGGTCCCCCGGTACCAGGACTCCAGGGCCAGACGCTCGTGCGGGACCACGGGGTCGGGGAGCGCATCGAGCGGGAACCACCGCAGGTCGGTCGCCTTGTCCTCCTGGAGTGCGGGCTCGCCGTCCCAGGTGGTGCAGGCGAAGAAGAAGTCGATGCGCTCGTCGACCGCGGCACCGGCCCCCGTGCGATGCTCGACGGTGAGGAACTCCAGGTCCGAGGCCGTGACGTCCACCCCGAGTTCTTCCCGGACCTCGCGGACGGCCGCGGCGAGCAGGTGTTCCCCCTGTTCGACGTGGCCCGCGGCTCCCGCGGCCCAGTACCCGTCGTGATACCCGGTACCGGCACGCAGTTGCAGGAGCACCCGGTCGTCACGGCGAAGGAACACGTACGCGGCGGGGATGACGGAGAACCGTCCGTGGGAGGCGGCATAGGCCTCGGAATAGCGCTCGGGACCGGTCATGCACCCCATCTTGCCAGGCCGGATCGCCGGGCAGGCGACCGCTGCGGGACAGGCGACCGCTCAGGCGATGTAGCGCCCGGGGCGGTGGTTGAAGGCCAGCACGATGTTGAGCACCGCCGCACCGAGGGCCGAGAGCAACACCATGAGCGGCGAGGCGAGGAAGAAACTGGAGAGCACGACCGCGACGTCGAGGCCCATCTGCACGTAGCCGGCCCGGACGCCGGACTTCTCCTGCACGATGATCGCGAAGATGTTGAACCCGCCCATGCTGCCGCCGTGCCGGAACAGGACGAGCAGTCCGACACCGATGAGCAGGTTGCCGGCGAGCACACCGTAGAGCGTGTTGACCTGATCGAGCGGCAGGGCCCAGGACTGCAGACCCGTGAGCGCCGAGGCCGCGACGACGCAACCGAGCGACTTCACCGTGAACACCCACCCCTTCTTCCACAGTGCCAGCGCGAAGAAGGGCAGGTTCACGAGGATGAAGAGGACCTCGAACGACAGCGGTGCGGCATAGCTGATCGCCAGCGACAGGCCCGCCGTTCCACCGGTGACCGCGCCGACCGCCTTGACCAGGTACAGCCCGAGCGAGGTGACGACGATCCCGGTGACGAGACCGAGGGCGTCCTCGAGAGCGGTGTGCGGGATACGGACGGACTCGACGGTCTCGGTGACAGGTGCTGACATGCCTCCATCATCTCAGACGCAGGTTTCGCAACCGTGTCCCACCCCTCGGGACGGGCCGCTCGCGAGGTGCCCTGGCCGGATCCCCGACGCGCCCGGAATCCCCCGCGCCGGGCCGATCGCCTCACCCGAGCACGCGCAGGAGCGGGATCTCCAGTTCGTCCGGGGTCACACCCCCGTGGTGGCCGATGAGGCCCAGGCTGCTCGCGCTGTCGTGGGCGGAGTCGACGATGCCGTACCCGGGACCACAGACGACGATCACGTCGCCCAGGCGTCCCAGGTTCTCCTCACGGACGGGGCCGAACCACCCCTCGGCGACGGCCCGGTCCCGGGTGAGGACGCGGGCGCGGTCCCCCGACTCGGCGGCGAAGGCGGCGGCGACGTCCGCGGTGGCACCCGATCGGGCGTAGAGGTGCACGGCCCGCGGCTCGCCGCCGACCCCCCGCAACCCGGTGGTGAGTTCCGGGTGTTCGGCGATGTCGGTGCGCCCGGAGTGCGGGACGTCGACCATGCCGTGATCGGCGGTGACGAACAGCCCGGTGTCCTTGCCCAGGGAGGAGGCGAGCTCGGCGAGGTTCCGGTCGATCTCCTCGAGTTCCTCCAGCCACTCCCAGGAGTCGACACCCTTGCCGTGCCCGATCTTGTCGAGGTTGCCCCAGTACAGGTAGACGAGGCGCCGACCGGGCGCCCGCAGTTCCTGCACCGCGTGATCGACCCGCTGGGACAGGGAGCGCGACCCGCGGAACCGACCGCCCCGCAGGGAGGCCTGGTTGAGTCCACGCCCGGCGAACTTGGGCTCGCCCAGGCTCACGACGTCGACACCTGCGGCGGCGACCCGTTCGAACAGGGTGTCGTCGGGGACCCACGCCTCGGGGTCGACCTCGGGGTCCCAGGTGAGCTGGTTGAACACGGCGTCCCGGGACGGGTCGAGCAGCCGGTAGCCCATGACGCCGTGACTGCCCGGCAGCAGACCGGTGCCGAGCGAGGACAGGGAGTTGGCGGTCGTCGAGGGGAAACCCGCGCTCATCGACAGGGTCCCGGGCAACAAGGAGCGAAGGAAGGGGGTGTGGGCGGCGCGCGCACGCAGCAACCGCTCCCCCAGGCCGTCGACGAGGACGACGACGGCCGCGCGGAGCTCCACGTCGAGGGCGAGGCCCCGGGCCCGGTCGGCCGCCCCGTGATCGAGCACACCACCCGCCCCGAGGCCGAGCGCCGCGGCGGGGACGAGGTCCGACAGCAGGTGGGCACCCGCGTAGTCCGGAGGCCGGAACGCTCCCGGCACGTCCCCTCCCGTCACGTCCCCTCGTGTCACTGTCGGCGCGCCTCGAACGCGGCCCGCCGGAGGGTCCGCACGAAGTGTTCGGCGCGTGCGACGGCGTCCTTCCCCTCGGCCTGGGCGGAGACGCGGACGACGACGTCGTCGTACACCATCCGGCCGTTGTAGCCGTGGTCGGCGGTGCAGTCGGGGTCCGGGCAGCCCTGCGGGAGCAGGTCGAGCCCACCGGCGCCGCCCCAGCCGAGGGTGAGCGCCACCTCGTCGGGGCGGTCTCCGGCCCGCGACTCGGCGGGCTTGGCGTAGACGCGGTTGAGGCGCACCGTGTGCAGCTGGGACAGCGGGATCTCCTCGGACATCGTGAGTCCGCGGGGCTCGCGCCGGTACACGCCCTCCTCCGGCTCGTCCTCGACGTCGGCGAACAGCAGCCGGGTGGGCGTCACGAGAAAGGCCATGACGTGTCTGTGGATGCTGTCGTAGTCGACATGGGTGTCCATGTGGACGAGGTGAGCGAGGACCTCCTCGTCGTAGAGCGACTCCAGGAGCATGGAGCCGGTGAGCTGCGGGTAGTACCCGGAGCTCTGGAGATCGGCGACGAGGTCGTGCGGGATGGAGGACGGCATGCCCACAAGTCTAGGCGCGCCGGTCCGGTCCGGGCGCGCGGGTGTACCCGATCGCAACCTCCTCGTCACCGCCTGTGCCTAGGATGGAGGGCATGGAAGCCTACCCCGCGTACTGGGAAGCCGATGTCGTGCTGCGCGACGGTGCAACGGCGCACCTGCGGCCCATCCGTCCCGACGACGCCGACGCCCTCCAGGCGATGCATTCCCGGCAGTCCCCCGAGTCCGTGTACCTGCGGTTCTTCGCACCCCTGCCCACCATCCCCCAGCGGGATCTCGACCGGTTCGTCACCGTCGACCACGTCGACAGGGTCGCCTTCGTCATGACGATCGGCGAGGAGATCATCGGTATCGCCCGCTACGACCGGATCGGCGAGCGCTCGGCGGAGGTCGCCTTCAACATCGCCGACGCCCATCAGGGCCGGGGCCTCGGCTCGATCTTCCTCGAGCACCTGGCCGCCGCCGCCCGCGAGCGCGGCATCGAGGAGTTCACGGCGGAGGTGCTGCCGCAGAACCGGTCGATGCTCCAGGTCTTCGCCGCCGCCGGGTACGAGGTGTCGCGGGAGTTCGACGACGGCGTCGTGGCCGTCCGGTTCGACATCGACCCGACCGAGAAGTCCATGCAGGTGCTGGAGTCCCGTGAGCACCGCGCCGAGGCCCTGAGCGTCCGCTCGGTCCTCCACCCCCGGTCGGTCGTCGTCATCGGTGCCAGCCGCAAGAAGAACTCGACGGGCAACCTGCTCATCCGGAATCTCACCGGCGCAGGCTTCACCGGCCGGATCCACGTCGTCCACCCGGAGGCCGAGGCGGTCGCCGGCATCCCGGCCGTCCCCTCGATGGACGACCTGGACCGCGACGTCGACCTCGCCATCATCGCGGTGCCCGCCGAGGCGGTCGCCGGGGTGGTCCGCGACTGCGCGGCCCACGGCGTCAAGGCCGTCGTCGTCATCTCCTCCGGTTTCGCCGAGACCGGCGAGGCGGGTCTGGACCTCCAGCGGGAGGTCGTCCTCACCGCCCGCAGCCACGGCATGCGGGTGGTCGGCCCCAACTCCTTCGGCATCGCGAACTCCGAGGACACCGTCGCGCTCAACGCCTCGCTCGCGCCCTTCCTGCCGGACTCCGGCAAGCTCGGGCTGTTCAGCCAGTCCGGCGCGCTCGGCACCGCGCTGCTCGCCGCCGCGAAGAACCGGGGCCTGGGGATCTCGACCTTCGTCTCCGCCGGCAACCGTGCGGACCTGTCCGGCAACGACGTCCTCCAGTACTGGGACGAGGACCCGGCCACCGACGTCGTCGGCCTGTACTTCGAATCGATCGGCAATCCCCGCAAGTTCTCCCGGATCGCCCGGCGGGTCTCCCGTGTCAAGCCCGTCATCGTCATCAAGAGCGACTTCACCGGCCGCGAGCTGCCCCCGGGCCACACCGTGCGGCTGTCCTCCCTGTCCGGCAAGGCGCTCGACCAGGTGCTCACACAGGCCGGTGTCATCCGCGCCGACACGATCCACCAGCTCTTCGACATCGCCCAGGTGTTCACCTCGCAGCCGCTGCCCGAGGGCAGGCGCGTCGGGGTGATCGGCAACTCCGCCGCCCTGTCGACCCTCGTCGTCCAGCGTGCCCGGTCCGAGGGACTGCGCGTCGACACCCCGCCGGTGTCCCTCCACCCGGAGGTCTCCGTCGCGGACTTCCGCGCCGCCCTGCAGTCCGTGTACGAGGACCCGACCCTCGACTCCGTCGTCGTCCTGTTCGCGCCCTCCTCCGGAGCGCAGGAGACGGAGATCGCCCAGGCCGTCGCGACCGAGGCGGCCCGGGCCGGCCGGACCACCGTGGCCTGCTTCCTCGGCGTCCACGGTGTGCAGGACGAGCTCACCGCCCACACCGTCACGGTCGACGGTGAGACGGTGTCCCACACCGTGCCCTCCTTCATGGGTCCGGAGGACGCGGTCTTCGCCCTTTCCCGGGTCTCCGAGTACGCCATGTGGCTGCGGTCCGACCGTGGCACCTACCCGGAACTCGCCGAGGTCGACGAACACGCCGCCCGCGCCGTCGTCGCCGGAGCCCTGGAGGGCAAGGAGCCCGGCACCCGGGTCTTCCTCGAACGTGACGAGTGCTCCGCGCTGCTGCGGGCCTACGGCATCGGCCACGTGCCCTACCGGGCGGCGAGCACCGTCGAGGAGGCGCTGGCCCACGCCACCGATCTCGGCTACCCCGTCGCGCTCAAGGCCGTGAGCCCGCGCCTACGCCACCGTCTGGAGCTCGGCGGTGTGCGGCTCAACATCGACGACGACGAGGAACTCCGCCTCGACTGGGACGGCATCAAGGAGGTCATCGACCAGGTCCTCGGCCCCGAGGACGACCACCGGATCGACGTCCAGCCCATGGCCCCTCCCGGTACCTCCTGCGTCATCCGCGCCGGCGAGGACCCGCTGCTGGGCCCCATGGTCTCCTTTTCACTCGCCGGCGACACGACAGAGCTGCTCGACGACGTCTCCCACCGCGTGGCACCCCTCACCGACGTCGACGTCCGCCAGATGATCCGCGGGCTGCGCGCCGCTCCCCGCCTGTTCGGGTACAAGGGCCTGCCGGTCATGAACGTCGCACCGCTGGAGGACATCATGCTGCGGCTCTCGGCGATGGTCGACGCCTTCCCCGCCATCCGCGACATCGAGCTGCGTCCCGTCATGGCCACCGAGACCGAGGCGCACGTGCTGAGCGTCAAGGTCAAGCTCGTGGCCGCGAACGACCGGATGGACGGCTTCCGCCGCCGCCTGTTCCTCGGGTGAGCTCGACGCCGATCGAACCCCGGCACCCCACCCCGAACCGCCCACTCAACGGTTTTCCGCACTCCGCTCCCGGGGCGCCCTGGTCCGATCCCCGACGCACCCGGGCCGTACCTGCCCGGCCGCCGTCGTCGCGGCTCCCGCGAGCGGGACATGCCAGGGGCGGGGCGCCTCGGCGGCGCTCCCCCGGTTCGACTGTAGAATCGGACATCGCAAACGCGTACGAATCCGAGGAGCTGCATGGCCGAGAAGACCACCGATCAGGTCGCCGGACAGATCACCGACATCGACGTGTCCGAGGAGATGGAGACCTCCTTCCTCGAGTACGCGTACTCGGTGATCTACTCGCGTGCCCTGCCCGATGCGCGTGACGGTCTCAAGCCCGTGCAGCGACGGATCATCCACCAGATGGGCGAGATGGGGCTGCGGCCCGACCGCGGGCACGTGAAGTCCTCGCGCATCGTCGGTGACGTCATGGGCAAGCTCCACCCGCACGGCGACACGGCGATCTACGACGCCCTCGTGCGCCAGGCGCAGCCCTTCGTCATGCGGGTGCCGCTCGTGGACGGACACGGGAACTTCGGGTCGCTCGACGACGGTCCGGCCGCGCCCCGGTACACCGAGGCCAAGCTCACGGACGCCTCGATGGCGATGATCGCCGGGCTCGACGAGGACGTCGTCGACTTCGTGCCGAACTACGACAACACGATCACCCAGCCGGAGGTCCTGCCGGCGGCCTTCCCCAATCTCCTCATCAACGGTGCCAGCGGCATCGCGGTGGGCATGGCGACGAACATGGCCCCGCACAACCCCGGCGAGGTGATCGCCGCCGCCCGGCACCTGTTGGAGAACCCGGACGCCCCGCTGTCCGAACTCATGCGATACGTGCCGGGACCGGACCTGCCCTCGGGCGGGCGGATCATCGGACTGTCCGGGGTCCGGGAGGCCTACGAGACCGGCCGGGGCACCTTCCGCACCCGGGCGACGGTGAAGTTCGAGAACCTCACGGCCCGGCGCAAGGGCATCGTCGTGACCGAACTGCCCTACGGCGTGGGCCCGGAGAAGGTCATCGAAAAGGTCAAGGACGCGGTGAACTCCAAGAAGCTCACCGGCATCACCTCGATCGACGACTTCTCCGACCGCAAGCACGGACTGCGTCTGGTCATCGGCATCAAGAACGGGTTCAACCCGGAGGCCGTGCTCGAACAGCTCTACCGCCTCACCCCGATGGAGGAGTCCTTCGGCATCAACAACGTGTGCCTGGTCGAGGGGCAGCCGCGCACGCTGGGGCTCAAGGACCTCCTCGGGGTCTACCTCGGTCACCGCCTGGAGGTCACCCGCCGGCGCACCGAGTTCCAGCTCGGCAAGGCCCGTGACCGCCTGCACCTCGTCGAGGGCATGCTCATCGCGATCGTCGACATCGACGAGGTCATCCAGCTCATCCGGTCCTCGGACGACTCCGCGACGGCACGCACGCGCCTCATGGACGTCTTCGACCTCACGGAGATCCAGGCGACCTACATCCTCGACCTCCAGCTGCGCAGGCTCACCCGGTTCTCGCGCATCGAGCTCGAGGCCGAGCGGGACGAACTGCAGGCCCGGATCGCCGAGCTCCTGGAGATCCTCGCGGACCCGGCCAAGCTCCGCGCCCTCGTGTCCTCCGAACTCGCCGCGACCGCCGAGGCGATGGACGACCCGCGCCGCACCGTCCTCGTCGAGGGGTCCCTCAAGGAGATCCAGGCGCAGGGCAAGAAGAAGGCACAGGAACTCACCGTCGCCGACGAGCCCTGCTGGGTCCTCCTCTCCACCTCCGGCCGTCTGGCCCGCACCCAGGACCGGTCCCCGCTCGCGACCGAGGGGCGGCGGGCCTCCCACGACGCGCTCACCTCCCAGGTCGCGGCGACCAGTCGCGGGACGCTCGGCGCGGTGACCGACACCGGCCGCCTCGTCCCCTTCGAGGTCGTCGACCTGCCGTCCCTGCCCCCACAGGCCACCCGGCCCAATCTTGCCGGGGGTGTGAAGATCTCCGACTTCTTCACGCTGGAGGGCAAGGAGCGTGTGGTCGGGATCGTCGATTTCTCCCGCGACTTCGTGCTCGGCACCGTGGGCGGTGTGATCAAGCGCGTGGCCGGTGGCGACAAGCCCGGCAAGGCCGACACCTGGGAATCCATCACGCTCAAGGGCGCCGACCGGGTGGTCGGGGTCGGCCAGCTGCCGGACATCGACGCCGCACGCGCCGTGTTCGTCTCCTCCTCGGCACAGCTGCTCACCTTCGGCACGGACGCGCTGCGTGCCCAGGGCTGGGCCGCGGCCGGTGTCGCGGGGATGAAGCTCGGTTCCGGCGCCTCCGTCGTGTCCTTCGATCTCGTCGACCCCGAGGACGACAACCGCGTCGTCACCGTCGTGCTCGGCGAGACCTTCGACGGGGACCCGGCGCACTCGGTCAAGGTCTCCGACCTCGCCGAGTTCCCCACCAAGGGCCGTGCGACCGGTGGGGTCCGCGCCCAGCGGTTCCTCAAGAGCGAGTCCGCCCTCGTCCTCGCCTGGGCGGGGCCGTCCCCGCTCGCCGCCGGTGCCGCCGGGGGCGCCCGGAGCCTGCCGGCCGAACTCGGTCGCCGCGACGGGGCCGGGACCCCGCTGGATGCGAAGGTCGACGCGATCGGCACGGTCCCCCACGCCCGAGGCGCCCTGGAGCCGACATCCACCGCGGCCTCTCCCACCGCCGAGGACGGTGGCGGCGCAGGTTCCGCCGGTGGATCCACCGGTGGTGGCCCCGACCGGAAGTCCGGTGGTGGTGCCCGGGGTCGGGGCGCCTCGGGAGCGGGTGGATCCGGTGCGACGACCGCGGGGACACGCGGCATGGCGGTCCCGCTCGACCTCGGCGGGGACGACGAGGACGTGGCGGCACGCAATGCCGCGATCGCCCGCGCCGCCGAGGCCGCCGAGGAGGGCGAGTCCGCGATCGTCACAGACTACGAGGACGACACCTCCCTGTTCTGATCCCTCCGGGGTCAGGCGGCATCGATGCGGAGCACTGTCTCCAGGAGCACCTCGACACCGCGGACGATGTCGGTCGTGTCGGTGAACTCCTCGGGGCAGTGCGACCGGCCGTCGACCGAGGGGACGAAGATCATGCCGGTGTCGACGAAGGGCGCGAGGATCTGGGAGTCGTGCCCGGCACCGGAGAACATCCGTGCCCGGCTGATGCCGCGGTCGTCGGCGACCGCGGTGATCGTGTCCATGACGGACCCGGCCATCGGCTGCGGGTCGGAGGTCTCCAACCAGTCGATGTCGAGGGTGACGCCCCGGGTGGACGCCTCGGTGCCGGCGGCCGCCGTGAGTGCCTCCTCGGCCTCGCGCAACCACGTGCCGGAGTCCGACCGGAACTCGCCCTGGACCCGTGCGGTCTCGGTGACGACGTTGACCGCGGTCGGCGTGAAGGTGAGCATCCCGCAGGTCCCCCGGGAGGTCGGCCGCTCCCCCGCGATCCGTTCGACGGCCAGGATCGTCCCGGCCGCCGCGGTGCAGGCGTCGGCGCGGACGTCCATGGGTGTCGTGCCCGCGTGGTCCTGCCGTCCCTCGAACAGCGCGGTGAAACGGGAGATGCCGGTGATCGTCTCGACGACGCCGAGTTGGACGCCCGAGTTCTCCAGGTTCGGCCCCTGCTCGATGTGGAGTTCGAGGAAGGCCGTCACCTTCGACAGGTCGTACCGGGCCGCCAGCATCGCCTCGGGATCGATCCCCGCCTGCGGCGCCAGGGCATCGCCCATCCGCATGCCGTGCTCGTCACGCAGGTCGAACGCCTCGGGCGTGAGGACACCGGCGAAGGCGTGCGAGCCGGTACAGATCATCCCGAACCGGTTGACCTCCTCGTTGAAGAACACGACGACCACGAGGTCGTGGTGCAGCCGGGTACCGGACTCGCGCAGGGCCCGGACCACCTCGATCGCACCGAGGACCCCGACGATCCCGTCGAACCGGCCGCCGCCCTCGACGGTGTCGGTGTGTGAGCCGAGCATGATCTGCCGACCGCCGGCGGTCCCGTCACCGGGGAGGACGCCGATCACGTTCCCGGCCCCGTCGATCCGGGTGGTGAGCCCCGCGGACTCCATGAAGGCCTTGGCCCGGTGACGACCGGCCACGTCGAACTCGGTGAATGCCTGCCGGGACCAGCCGGGAAGGTCGGGAGCGACGAAACCGGCCAGGTCCTGCAGATCGGCCAGCAGCCGCTCCCCGGAGACCGGGCCCTCGGTGCTCGGCGCGGCGGAGAAGTCGCGGAGGCCGTGCTCCGGGGAGGGCGCCTCGACGGCGGGATCGGCGGAGGTGTGTGCGGATGACATGTGGGGATCTTCCTCTCGGGTGGGGATGGGAGGGGATGTGCGACAGGAGCGGTGGGATGCCGGGTTCGGGGCGGCGTCGAGCACAGGGGCAGTGGGGTGCCGCCCCCTCAGATGTCGACGGACAGGGGCGTGGCCGTGCCGCGGGACATGCGGACGACCCCGACGTCGCCCAGACCCTTGAGATGGATCTCCTCGCGGTCGGAGAACACGTAGTCGTCCGTCTTCGCGATGATGTGCGCGGTGTCCCAGTCGGTGAGGACTGTCCCGGGCTCCGCGACCGCCACCAGCCGTGCGGCCAGGTTGACCGTCGACCCGAAGATGTCCCCCATGCGGGAGAGCACCTTGCCCCAGGCGAAGCCCACCCGGGTCCGCGGCATGAGCTCGTCGGCGGCCAGACGTTCGCTCAGGGTCAGGGCGATCTCCGCGCCGGCGTGCGGGGTCTCGGCGGCGTAGAACACCTCGTCGCCGATCGTCTTGATGACCCGCCCGCCGCCGGTCGCCACGACGTTGTACACGATGTTCTGGAACCGCTTGACCATCGCGGCCAGTTCCTTCGGTTCCATCTGCTGGGCCAGACGGGTGTAGGACACGAGATCCGCGAAGCCGATCGCGCGGGCCAGCGGCATCGACGAGTCGTACCAGCCCTGCCGGTTCTCCATCGCCAGCGCCGTCGGCACGTTGACCCCCAGTCGGCCGAGCGCGTTCGACAGGTTCCGCCGCCACGCGTAGACGAGCACGTCCTCCAGCGGGTCGATGATCCCTTCGAACAGGTCGACGGCCTGTGCACGCGCCTGCACGTCGCCCAGCCCCTTCGACTCGGTGAGGTACTCGACGAGCGCCTCCATCTGCCACACGACGAGCCGGTCGGAGGTCTGCCCGATCGCCCGCGCCAGCGTCAGGGCGGTCTCGTCGTCGAGCAGGTCGCCCTGCCGGGTGAGGTCGACGACGTCCCGCAGCGCCTCGACGTCGGAGGCGGTGTAGGCCTTCTGCCCCTCGGGGATGCGGGGGAACCCGAGCGCCCGCCAGACCTGCCTGGCACTGCGCACGCTCGTGTCGGCGAGCCCGGCGACCTCCGCACGAGTGAGGACGCGGTCACCACCGAGCAGCCGCGACTCCAGGTGCTCGGCGGCCTCCCGCAGTTCGGCGACCGTCGACTCCAGCCGGCTGCGGTCCTCCTCGGTGAGCGCGTCGGCCGCGACCTCGGGGGTCACGGGACCGCGCGGTCCCTCCGGACCGGGGTCCGGCGCATCGGCGACGACGGGCACCTCGCCGGTCGTCGCGCTGCGCAGCTTCTCGAGCGCGGCGAGCCGGGCGGCCTCCTCACGGTTGGCCATCTCCTCCCGCTTGGCGCGCACCTCGTCGTAGGTGCTCTCGATCTCCTCGCGCGTGGGCGTGCGCGGGGCGTCCTCGCCGAGCGCCATCATCCCCTCGGCCGCCGCCCACCGCGGGACCTCGAACTGCATGTCACGGCGCCGCGGCAGCCCCTCGGACCGCCACCCCGGGTTCAGCCAGCTCTCGCGCAGGCGCTTGCGCCAGCTGCGCCGACGCCTGCCCGTCGCCCTCGGACCCGCGCCCGAGGCGCCCTGCCCGTCGCCACCGTCCGCGGGCGTCGCCTCCGCGGGGTTCTCCTCGCCCGGGCCCGACGTCCCCGCGTCCGAGGCGCCCTGCCCCGGGTCCTCGCCCGCGGGCCGCCCGGCCCCGCCGGACCGTTCGTGACGACCGTGGCGACCGTCGTCGGGGTGGCTCATCGCGTGGCCCTCGGGGATCCGGACGCCGACTCCGACCCGGGTTCGGACACGGACTCCACGGTCGACGCCGGGGCTTCCACCGTCGCAGCCTGCGCCCGCACGGTCCGCGCGTGGACGACGTCGCCGGCACCGACGGTGTGCACGGCGCGACCGTCGTCGACGAGCAGGGCCGCCGAGTCGTCGAGTCCGGTCGCGGTGCCCCTGAGAACCTCTCCGCCGGGCAGGTCGACGGCGACCTCGGACCCGAGGGTGATCATGTGGGTGGAGAGTCGTTCGACGACCGCGGACCGGGCGACCGTCTGACCGGCGGCCAGCGCCTGCCCGATCTCGGCCCGCAGGTGCCGCAGCACGGTGTCGAGGAGGGTGTCCCGGTCGACGTCGACGCCGCACAGGGCGACGGACGTGGCGGTGGGCACGGGCAGCTGCTCCGTGGAGAGCAGGTGGTTGAGACCGATGCCGATGACGGCCGTCAGCGTGCTCGGCACGGCTCCCGACGCAACGGCTCCCGACCCGGCGGCGGGCACCCGGCCCGCGGGCGCCTCGGGAGCGGGACGCTCGAGCGGCAGGGCACGGACGAGGATCCCGCAGATCTTGCGGCCGGAGACCAGGACGTCGTTCGGCCACTTGAGGCCGGCGTCGACGCCGAGTTCACGCAGGGCCGCGGTGACGGCCCCACCGGTCACGAGCGGCAGCCAGCCGATCCGGTCGACGGGGTAGTCGGCGGGCACGCGCACGGGCACCGAGAAGGTCAGGCAGGTGTGGGCAGGGGTGTCCCACACGCGGTCGAGACGGCCGTGCCCCGCGGTCTGGTGGGCCGTGCCGTAGACGGAGAAGTCCGGCCAGTCGCCGCCTGCCGTGAGGTCGGCGGCGAGCGCGTCGTTGGTCGACGGGCTCTCGGCGGGCCATTCGATGCGGGGTGCGGTCACCTGCGGGGTGGACACACGGGTGCCTTGCGGTTCGGGGCTGAGGTGCACCAGATCACCTTAGAGGGTTTGGTGACGGCGTACAACGGTCGTCCGAATTGCCTCGGCGGGCTACAACGCGCGCCGGAAGTGCCTAGGGTGGGGCGCATGACGATCGAGAACGACCAGACGCGCACGGTCCCCCGCACCACGGCCGAGAGGATCAGCGCATTCGAGGACCGCCGCGCCGCTGCGCACACGAGTTCGGAGAAGGGCGTGGCCGCCCAGCACCGGAAGGGCAAGCAGACCGCCCGGGAGCGGATCGACCAGTTGCTCGACCCCGGGTCGTTCCAGGAGATCGACGAGTTCGTCCGCCACCACAACACCCGGTTCGGCATGGCCGACAAGCGCCCCGACGGGGACGGCGTGGTGTGCGGTCTCGGTGAGATCGACGGCAAGACGGTCGCCGTGTTCGCCCACGACTTCACGGTGCTCGGCGGTTCGCTCGCGGAGGCCAACGGCCGCAAGATCGTCAAGGCGCAGAAGCTCGCGCTCAAGCTCGGGTGCCCGATCATCGGGATCAACGACTCCGGCGGCGCCCGCATCCAGGAGGGTGTCGGCTCCATCGCACTGTTCGCGGAGATCTTCCACTACAACGTCAAGTCCTCCGGTGTGATCCCGCAGATCAGCCTCATCATGGGTCCCTCGGCCGGGGGCGCGGTGTACTCGCCGGCACTCACCGACTTCACGATCATGGTCGACGGCACCTCGCACATGTACATCACCGGGCCGGACGTCATCCGCACGGTCACCGGTGAGGAGGTCGGCCACGAGGAGCTCGGCGGCGGCCGGACCAACAACTCCGTGAGCGGCAACGCCCACTACCTCGCCAGCGACGAGGAGGACGCCCTCGACTACGTGAAGGACCTCCTGTCCTTCCTGCCGCAGAACAACATGGACTCGGCCTCCGTCGACGGCTCCGTCGAGCCCTTCACCCAGGACCTCGCGGCCACCGCCGACGACGAGGCGCTCGACGCCCTCGTCCCGGACTCCGCGAACCAGCCCTACGACATCCTCGACGTCGTCCGCACCGTCGTCGACGAGGGCGAGTTCCTCGAGACCGGCGAACTCTTCGCGCCCAATGTCGTCACCGGGTTCGCCCGGGTCGAGGGTCGCAGCGTCGGCATCATCGCCAACCAGCCCATGCAGCTGGCCGGCACGCTCGACATCGACGCCTCGGAGAAGGCCGCCCGGTTCGTCCGCTTCTGCGACGCCTTCGGCCTGCCGATCCTCACCTTCGTCGACGTCCCCGGCTTCCTGCCGGGCACCGACCAGGAGTACGGCGGCATCATCCGCCGGGGCGCCAAGCTCATCTACGCCTACGGCGAGGCGACCGTCCCCCTCATCACCGTCATCACCCGCAAGGCCTACGGCGGCGCCTACTGCGTCATGGGATCCAAGCAGTTGGGCGCCGACCTCAACCTCGCCTGGCCGAGCGCGCAGATCGCCGTGATGGGCGCCCAGGGTGCCGCGAACATCCTGTACCGCCGCGACCTCAAGGCCGCCGAGGACACGGGCCAGGACGTCGAGGCCCTCCGGGCCGATCTCATCCAGGACTACGAGGACGAACTCCTCAATCCCTACCTCGCCGCGGAGGAGGGCTACATCGACGCCGTCATCCGCCCTTCCGAGACCCGCGAGCGGATCGTCCGCGGCCTGCGTGCGCTCTCGAACAAGCACGTCGAGTCGCCGGCCCGCAAGCACGGGAACGTGCCGCTGTGACCGGGGCACCTCAGGACCCCACCGCTCCCGAGGCGCCCCGCCCTCCCGAGACCCCCGCCGGTGACACCGGTGGGGGCGCCTCGGCGACGGTCGGCAGCACGGACGTGACCCCCTCGGGCAGCGCGGCCGGTGCCCCGGTGCGCGGCGCCCGGGACGACCGGGAGGCCCAGTTGGCCCGCGAGGCGGCGGTCGCCGCGATCGTCGCGCTGCGGCAGGCGGTGAATGCCTCCGCCGGGGACGGGGAGCCGACCGAGCTCAACGCCGAGGGCGCTCCCCCGGCACCCGGTGACACCGTGACCCGCCGGACGACTCCCTACGGTGCCCCGGCGCGGCAGATCCGCCGGACGAAGCGCGGAACCTGGCGCGCCCGGCTCTGACCCGTATCGAGAGGGCGCACATCCGTGGATTCCACTCAGGGATCCGCGGATGTGCGCCCTCTCGCCTTCAGCAGCGGTGGGGTGCGACTCGGGCGGCGTTGAACACAGCCCTCTCGACTTCAGGCGCGTGTGCGCGCGGGTTCCTCGTCGTCCTCGATGACCCGGCGGGTGGGCCGGTCCGGGGTCGAACCCTCCGCCGGTTCCTTCTCCTCACCCGCTTCGCCACCCGCCACGTCCTCGCGGCGGTGGAACGGACGTCGGCCACGGCCGAAGTGCAGCACGGAGTAGGCCACGATCGAGAGCACGACCATGACGATCGCGGCGAGCCACAGACCGTCGTAGCCGAACAGACTGCGGACCCCGCCGTAGACGACGGGGCCGAACCCGAACCCGGCGTCCATCATGAGGAAGAACGAGGCCGTCGCGGTGCCCGACCGGGCCAGGCCCGCGCAGTTGATGGTGATCGCCTGGAGGCACGACATGAGCGATCCCCAGCCGGCACCGGCCAGGCCGCCGGCGACGACGAACATCCAGGTCGCGTCGCCGAGGAGGATGAGACCGAGGGATCCCAGGAAACACAGGTACAGCGGGTAGACGACGACGTTGTCGCCGTACCGGTCCTGGACCCGCCCGAGGGTCAACCGCGTGATGAGCGAGACGATCGCGAAGGAGAGGAAGAACAGGGGCGCCACGTCGAACATCGACAGGGACTTCGTGTACTCGGCCAGGAACGTCATGACGGACGCATAGCCCATACCGCCGAGTAGCGCGATGAACCCGATCCGAATCCCGTGGCGGTCGAGCACCCGGCGCAGGCCGAAGTTCTTCAGCCGCAGCTTCTGGGGTTCCCCCTTTTGCGGGATCTTGAGGAAGAACAGGCCGATGAACGGGATGACCGTCACCGCGATGGCCGCGAAGAACAGTGCGTCGTACCCGATCCGGTCGACGAGTGTGATCGCGAGGAAGGGTCCGAGGGCGGCGGCGAGCGTCGTCGAGGTCGCGAAGTAGCCGGTTCCCTCACCCCGCCGGGGGCCGGGGATGATGTCCTGCACGCTCGCCATGAGACCCGTGTGTCCAACCCCGAAGGTGAGTCCGTGGACGAACCGCACCGCGATGAGGAACCACACGGAGTCGGCGACCAGATAGGCGCACGAGGCGAGGATCGCGAGTCCGATGGCGATGAGGATCGTCCGGTACCGATTGCCGAGGTCGAGCAGCGGCCCGGCGATGAGGCGCGCGCCGATCGCCCCGATGACGAACCCGCTGGCCGCCAGTCCGGCGACCGCGTCGGAGGCGGAGAACCGGGTCACCGCGTACCCGACCATCGAGGTGATGAGCAGGTAGAAGGTGAACGAGAAGAATATGGCGATGCACAGCGCGAGGACGAAGTCCTTCGTCCACAGGCGACCAGCGGGCACGGGTGTTCGACGACCTTTCATGCGAGACGTCGGTGCGGGTCGGACCGCGTGGTCCGGCTCTCACGCGGCGGGGATGCGGACAGCGGGAGGTGACGGCGCCGGGCACCGGTGCGCGGCGGGCCGTCCTTCTCATTAGAACAGAACGGGGTCCGGAAGGAAAGACGATTCCTTCACACTGTGCAAATATGAGCGATCGTTCGGTGGAACGCCTTCACACCTTCTCCCTCACCCGCCGCGGGCGTCCGCCGGCGCTGCGGCCGTGGAGCAGAGCGTAGGCGAGGCCGGCGAGCACGACGAGACCTGCGGCGACCCGGTACATGCCGGGCGCGCCGAGCGCGGTCGACACGGCCCCCAGGAGCACGGGACCGACGCCGAACCCTGCATCGAGCATGAAGAAGAAGGAAGAGGTCGCCACTCCGGTGCGTTCCGGACCGGCGGCCTTCACCGCGATGGCCTGGAGTCCGGACATGAGGGTGCCCCATCCCGCTCCGGCGAGGATCCCCGCGATCGCCACACCCCACGGGC
Organism: Brevibacterium litoralis; assembly: GCF_040212315.1. NCBI lineage: Bacteria > Bacillati > Actinomycetota > Actinomycetes > Micrococcales > Brevibacteriaceae > Brevibacterium > Brevibacterium litoralis. The sequence continues at coordinate 156,354 of NZ_JBDIUY010000028.1, forward strand.
CGAGGTCGACGGACACGACGAGGAGGGCCGCCGCGTAGACGGCGAAGAGGGGGTACATGACGGGGTTGTCACCCAGCCGGTCCTGGACGCGCCCGAGGAACAGTCGGGCGATCACGGTCCCGAGTGCGAAGACGAGGAAGAAGACCGCGGCGGCGTTCGGCATCCCCCGCTCGGCGGTGTACCCGGCGAGGAACGCCATGATCGAGGAGTACGCGACCCCACCGATCAACATGACCGATCCCATCCGCACACCGTCCGGATCGAACAACCCACGCGGATCGAGCGCACGCCACGCGAAGGGTTCGGACTCCCGCTGCGGGATCCGGATGAAGAGGAGCACCACGACGGCCAGGAGGGCGAAGGCCGTGGCACAGGCGAACAGCCAGACGTGTCCCGGCCCGTTGACGAGCACCACTCCGAGGAGCGGGCCGAAGGCCGTCGCGAGCACGGTCGAGGTCATGAAGTAGCCGGTCCCCTCGGCCCGACGGTGTGCCGGGATGAGCGACTGTACTGCGGCGGACACCGTCGTGTGCGCGACCCCGTAGGCCAGGCCGTGGAGCAGGCGCAGGACGATGAAGAGCCCCACCGTGGGCGCGAACGGGTAGAGCAGGCAGAACACGACGGAGGCGAGAGCCCCGACGAGCATGAGCCTGTAGCGACCGACGACGTCCATGAGCGGCCCGACGAACATCCGGGCACCCAGCGCCCCGACGACGAACCCGGTGGCGGCGAAACCGGACACCGAGTCGCCGACCCCGAAGGTCGCCACCGCGTACCCGGCGACCGCGGAGACGAGCAGGTAGAAGACGAAGGCGAGACACGCGGTGAACGCGAAGGCGAGCGCGAAATCCCTGGTCCAGATGGCGTCCCGGTCCGCGTGTCGCGCCTGTTCCATGTGCTCGTCGTCCGTCCTCTCCGTGACTCTCCGTCCCCGGCTCTCCGTCTCGGATTCTCCGTCTCCGTGTATACCGGGGACACCGTGCGGAGATTACTCCGATTCCCGGAGGGAGGAGGCGGGGCGGTCGATAATGGAACGAGAATCACCACGCCGGCCCGGAGCAGGTCCGTCGACCGGACGTCTGATTAGAGTGAACCCCATGACAGAACTCCCCCAGCGCACCCCGTCCCCCGTCGATGCCGTCGCCGAGGCCCACGCCCAGGGCCTCCTCGACCTGCACCCCTCGCTCCACGTCGAACTCGGCGTCCCGGGCAGGGAGACCGAGCTCGACGACTTCTCCCCGGCCGCCTCCGCCGCCGAGGCGCAACTGCGCGCGAGAACTCTCTCCGAGCTGGCCGCCGCCGAGGACCGGGCCCGGGCCGCCGGCACCCTCGACGCCGTCGACGAGGTCACCCTCGACGCCATGCGCGAGCGTCTGGGCGTCGAGGACGACATGCACACCGCCGGACTCGACCGTGGCGTCGTCAACGTCATCCACTCCCCCGTCCAGCGGATCCGTGACTTCTTCGACCTCGTGCCGACCGCGACCGTCACCGACTGGGAACACAACGCCGCCCGTCTCCGGCAGGTCGGGCAGGCACTGACCGGTCACCGCGAGGACATCCTCGCCACCCACCGCGAACTCGACCGGGTCCCGGCCCGCCGCCAGGTGCTCAAGGTCGCCGAGCAGGCGGCGGCCGCGGCGGAGGAGGGCGGTCACTTCGACCGGTTCGTCGCCGGTGCCACCGAGGCAGGCGCCTCGGACGCGTTGCAGACCGAGCTCGCCGTTGCCGCTGCCGAGGCCCGTGCCGCCTACGCGGAGACCGCGCGGTTCCTGCGCGACGAGGTCGCACCCCTCGCGCGGGAGACCGATGCCGTGGGCCGTGACGAGTACGCGATCCACAGCCGGTACTTCCTCGGTGCCGACGTCGACCTCGAGGAGACCTACGCCTGGGGCCTCGAAGAGCTCGTGCGGATCGATGCCGAGCAGAAGGAGATCGCCCACCGTCTCTACCCCGGTGAGTTCTCCGACGAGAACGCGGTCTCCGGCGCCATGGCCCGCCTCGACGCCGACCCCGCCCGCAAGCTCCACGGACTCGACGGGCTGCGGGAATGGATGCAGCGCACCGCCGACGAGGCGCTGGCCGCCGTCGACGGCACGCACTTCGACATCCCGGAACCCATGCGCACGATCGAGGCGATGGTCCTGCCCGACGGCACCGGCGGCATCTACTACACCGCGCCGTCCTCGGACTTCAGCCGTCCCGGCCGCATGTGGTGGTCGGTGCCGACGGGCGTCGAGGAGTTCACCACCTGGCAGGAGCGCACGACCGTCAACCACGAGGGCGTGCCCGGCCACCACCTGCAGATCGGCCTGGCCACGTACCTCCAGGACACGCTCAACACCTGGCGCCGCAGCCTGTGCTGGGTCTCCGGCCACGGTGAGGGCTGGGCGCTGTACTCGGAGAAGCTCATGGCCGAGCTCGGTCTCATGGACGAGCCGGGTGACTACATGGGTGTGCTCGACTCGCAGCGGCTGCGCACCGCGCGGGTGTGCCTGGACATCGGCGTGCACCTGGGGTTGCAGGCCCCGGCCTCGATCGGCGGGGGCACGTGGAACGCCGAGAACGCCTGGACGTTCCTCACCGACAACGTCGCGATGGACCGGAGCTTCCTGGCCTTCGAGCTCGACCGGTACCTCGGCTGGCCGGGCCAGGCGCCCTCGTACAAGATCGGGCAGCGCCTGTGGGAGCAGTCGCGGGACACCGCCCGGGCCGCTGCCGAGGCGTCCGGCCGCACCTTCGACCTCAAGGCGTTCCACATGGACGCCCTGTCGCTCGGCTCCGTCGGGCTCGACACGCTCACCCGGGCCCTCACCCGCTGACGAGGTGCCCACAGTGCCCTGAACCGCCCTTCCGTAACCGGAACCGCCCCGATATCGTTGACGACCCCCGATATGTCAGCACATATCGGGGGTCGTCAACGATATCGGGGCGGTGGGGTTCCGGGGTGGGGGCGGAGTCAAGCACAGCCGGGGCGGCGTCGCTCAGCGGAGCACCAGATCGGCGGTGCGTTCTCCGGCCACCGCGCCGAGGACGATTCCCCACATGCCCATCCCGGAGCACAGGTAGCCGCGACCACCCACACGTCGCAGCGCCGGGCGGCCGTCGGTGGGCACCGGGCGGGCGCCCACCCACTCGTCGGTGCGCGCGTGCAGGTCGAGTCCCTCGACGCAGGGCTCGAGCGTCCGGACGATCCCCTCGATGCGGCGCGGGTCGAGGGGCGCGTCCGGGTCGGCGAACTCCATGGTCCCGGCCACCCGCATCCCGCCGCGGTAGGGCGTGAGCACGACGCGCTGGGCCGGTAGGTACACCGGACCGGGCGGCATGTGGGACTCCTCGACCGGGACCGTGAACGAGTACCCCCGACCGCTGGCCTGGCCCGTCCGGGCACGTCGGCCCCAGATCCGGGCGACCAGGTCGTCGGACCAGGCACCTGCGGCCACGAGCACCCGGTCAGCGTTCCACGTGGCACCGGTCGAATCGACGAGTCCCACCGTCTTCGTCCCCTCGTGGCCGGTGACGACCTCGACCCCGCCGTGGAACTCCACGCCCAGTTCCCGGGCCAGTCGGACGAGGTCCGCGCAGTAGGCGCCCGGGTCCATGTACGCCTGGCCGGTGAGTTCGAGCGCGTGGGTGACCCGCCCGGAGAACCACGGCTTCCCCGCGTCGACCCGGCTCGCCGCGACGTCCACACCGGTCGCCGCGAGGACCTCGACCTCGTGTGCGAAGGCCGCCAGGTCGTCCTCGGAGGTCGTCCCGATCGTGAAGGGTGCCCGCACGATCGGCTCCCGCACACCGCGTTCGGCCAGGCGGTCGTAGGCGGCGAGCGCCTGGGTCGTCCAGGACGCGGCGGCATCGATCGCCTGGTGGAACCTCCGCTCGGTCATCTGGGAGGCGAACCGCGCGAGGAACACGGCCAGGCGCGGTGTGAGGCGCGGGATCGACAGCGGGGCGTCCCGGTCGGTGAATGCGGTGATCCCGTGCTTCCAGGCCCCGGGTTCGGCCAGGGGTACGACGAGGCCGGGAGACACCCATCCGGCGTTGCCCCAGCTCGCCCGGTGTGCGAGATCCGCTCCCCCGACCGGCTCCCGATCGAGCACCGTGACCCGGGCACCCCGGGCGGCGAGATTCACCGCCGAGGCGAGTCCCACGATCCCGGCACCCACGACGATGACGTGCATACCCCACTCCCTTTCGTTCCCGAGTTGTTCCCAGAGCACATTCGTATCACCCGAACCGACGACGAGGCGCCCTGCACGTCAGATGAGAAGTGCAGGGCACCTCGGCAGCGAGCGCCGGGCCGGAACGATCCGGTTGCGTCGGGGATCGGACCTGGGCGCCTCGGCAACGAGCGCCGGGCCGCAACGATCCGGTTGCGTCGGGGATCGGACCAGGGCGCCTCGGCAACGAGCGCCGGGCCGGAACGATCCGGTTGCGTCGGGGATCGGACCACGGCGCCTCGGCAGCGGGAATCAGGCCAGGTGCTTGCTCATCCGTTTCTCGACGAGCACCGACAGCCACGAGGCCGGGATGCTCACCATCGCGTAGAGCAGGCCGGCCATGATGAACATGTAGAGGTGCTGGAAGTTCTGCGCCGAGGCGGAGTAGGTGATCGCCATGAGTTCGCGGACCGTCACCGTGTAGGCGAGCGAGGTCGACTGGAAGGTGAGGATCGCGAAGCCCATGATCCCCGGCAGTGCGATCCGCCAGCCCTGCGGCAGGATGATGTACCGCATGGTGTCGAGCTCCGTCATCCCGAGCGCCTCGGCGCCCTCGATCTCGTTCTGGGAGACGGCGGAGAACCCGCCGCGCAGGTACTCGGCGCAATAGGCTCCGACCATGATCGACAGGGCCACGCCGGAGGACAGGAACGCCGAGAGGGTGAGGCCCGCCTCGGGCAGCCCGAAGTACATGAAGTACAGGAGCACGAGGGCCGGCAGGCCACGGCCCACCTCGATGACGACGATCGCCGCGATGCGGAGCACGTTGTTCTTCGCGCGGGCCGCGAAGGCGAGCACGGTCGCCAGGGGCAGACCGAGGGCCAGCGCCACGAGCGTGAGCAGGGCGGAGGTCTTGAGACCCCCGAGCTGGTTCGGCAGCCATTCGGCTGCGAGTTCGAGCAGGGTCGTCATTTCGCCACCACCGCACTGAGCTTCTCGTCGGCCACGCGGGACAACAGCCCGACGGGGATACTGATGAGGACATAGACCAGACCGGCGAGGGCGAAGACGGTGAGTCCGTCACCGCCGCTGCGGGCGTAGTTGTTCGACAGGAACACGATCTCCGCCACGCCGATCGTCGAGGCGATCGAGGAGTCCTTGAGGAGTCCGATGCCGTAGGTCGTGTAGCCGGGGATCGCCACGCGCCAGGCCTGCGGTGCGACGATCGACTTCCACGTGTCGAAGTCGGTCATGCCGAGCGCCCGGGAGGCCTCGAACTGGCCGACGTTCACGGACCCGACCGCGCCGCGGAACACCTCGGAGAGGTAGGCGGCACTGATGATGCCCAGGCCCAGGACGGCGGCGCCGAAGGACGAGAGCTTGAAGTCACCGAAGTCGAGGCCGAAGTAGAGGATGAACAGCCACACGACGATCGGGACGCCGCGGATGAGGTCGATGATCGCCCGGGACAGGCCGCGCAGGGGCGCGAAGGGCGAGAGGGACAGGCCGAGCAGCGGCAGGGCGAGCACCGTACCGAGTGCCATGGCCACGACGGTGACCGCCAACGTGAGCGGGACACCGGTGATGACTGCGAGGAGGACGTCGGGCACGACACTCACCTCTGCAGGACGGCATGGAGGAACGACTGTGCCCGCTCGGTCTGCGGGTCCGCCATGATCCGCTGGGGGTCCCCCTGCTCGATGATGTGACCGTCGGCCATGACGACGAGGTCGTCGGAGACGTCGCGGGCGAAGGCCATCTCGTGGGTGACGACGATCATCGTCATGCCATCGGAGGCGAGTTCCTTCATGACCTCGAGGACCTCGACGCCCACCTCGGGGTCGAGGGCCGAGGTCGGCTCGTCGAAGAGCATGACCTCCGGATCGAGGGCGAGCGCCCGGGCGATGGCGATGCGCTGCTGCTGACCACCGGAGCACCGGTTGGGGTACTCCGGACCCTTGTCGCCGAGCCCCATGCGTTCGAGGAGCTGCTGGGCACGTTCCTCCGCCGCGGCCTTCGACCGACCGAGGATCCGCTGCTGCGGCAGGGCGATGTTCTTCATCACCGTCATGTGCGGAAACAGGTTGAAGTGCTGGAAGACCATACCCGCGGTGCGGCGCAGGCCGTAGAGCTCGTTCTTCGTGAACTTCGTCCCGGCGTCCACGCTGTGCCCGGCGATCTCGATCGTGCCGGAGTCGGGACGCTCCAGGTAGTTGAGGCAGCGGAGCACGGTGGACTTGCCGGCGCCGGAGGGACCGATCATGGCGGTCACGGTGCCTTCGAGGACGGACAGGTTGACGTTCTCCAACACGACGTTGTCGCCGAACGCCTTGGCGAGGTTCTTCACCTCGACGACCGGCTTCCGGTCGGGGAACCGGTCCTTCGGGTTCTCGATCACGAGAGGGTTCTCCTCGGTCGGGAGATCTCCGGGGTGGAGATCACGGAAAGGGATGGGAGGGGACGGCCGAGGCGCCACGGGGTCGGTGACCACGTGGCGCCTCGGCGTGCCGGGAGTGGCGAGGTCACTCGATCAGGCGCGGTTCGCCGACCTCGGCGGAGGAGGCGGGCAGGCCGTAGGACTCGAGGAACTCGACCATGGTGCCGTCCTCGTGCCAGGTGGTGACGGTGGCGTCGACGGCCTCACGGAAGTCCGCGTACTGGTCGTCGGAGGACATGATGAAACCGGACTGGGCGGCCTCGACCGAGGAGGCGACGCGGTCGTCGGGCTCGATGGCGGCGACCTCGTAGTCCGAGCCCTCGAAGGCCGGGATCGCGGCACCGAAGCTGTCGAGACCCACGTCGATGCGGCCGGCCTCGAGGTCGTTCTTCATCTCGACGTTCGAGGGGTAGATCTGCAGGTTGTCGGCACCCATGACGTCCTGCATGTCCGGGACCCACAGGTAGCCGTCGACCGTGCCGACCTTCATCGACTCGATGTCGGAGACGGTCGTGAGTCCGTCGGTGGAGATGATCGCCATCTCGTCGAGGAAGGTGGGGGTCGAGAAGGTGATGACCTCGGAGCGCTCGACGGTGCGGTAGTAGTCACCGATGCCGATGTCCGCACGGCCCTGCTGGACCGTGGGCACCGTGTTCGCGTAGGTGACCTCCTCGTAGGCGACCGTCAGGCAGTTGTCCGCCGCGATCTGCTCCATCATGTCGTTCTCCATGCCCTCGCCGCCGGGCGACGAGTAGGGCGGGAACTCCGGCACGGCCACGGTGAGCTGGCCCTCCGCCACGGTGGTGAACTCGTACGCGGGGGTGCAGTCCTCGGCGACCTCGCCGCCGCCGGCCTCCGTGTCCGGCTCGGTCGACTCGCAGGCGGTCAGGGTGATGCCGGCCAGCACGGCGGCAGCGGACACAGCGAACACTTTCTTCATGTCGTCTCTCGTCTCCTCATGGTGTGGGGCGGGTCCGGTGCACTGATCCACCGCTGGTAACCCACCTCACATTGCGTGTTATCGATTACCTTTCACGAGGCTCTCCGAGTGCGTCAAATCACTTAGTGGTCCCAGTGGATTCCGTTACACAAATGTCACTGCGGAGAGGAGTGCTGCCCCGTTCCCCGGTGGAAGCAGCAGCCGGTCGAAACGTGCGGGACACATCGGAGTGCAGCCGTCGGACACATCGCAACGCGGGGAGGAACGGAAACGTGGCGGAGGTCATCCGTCCCGTCACCCGGGCGTTCCAGGCCGTCCGGGGTGACGAGGCCGTACGATTCACGTGACGCCCAGGATCGACCGGCAAGGTGGCCGGCGGGACCTCGCCGAACCCGACTCACCAGGAGGAACAGGACCCCCGTGTCACTCTTCGCCAGGAACGCCCCGACCCCGCGGTACACGCTGCGGCAGGAGGCCTACGACCTCATCAAACACGCCCTGCTCGCGGGCGAGGTCAAGCCGGGGCGCGTGCTCTCCGCGAATGCGATCTCGACCGAACTGGACATGTCCAACAGCCCGGTCCGCGAGGCGCTCATGGACCTCGTGGGCGAGGGACTCCTCGAGGTCGTCCGCAACCGGGGATTCCGGGTGCACGAGAACTCCGAGGACGACCGCCGGGAGATCCACCAGATGCGGTCGATCATCGAGGTGACGGCCATGCAGCGACTGGCCGAACGCGGGCTCACGGACGCCGAGATCGTTCAGGCGCGCCGGCTGTGTGCCGCGACCGTCGAACCCTCCCCCGGTGACACCGACGAGGCGGCCCTGTCCGACGAGCCCCTCCCCCACACCGTGCGCTACCTCGACGCCGACCAGGACATGCACATGTTCCTCATCGGGCTGTTGGACAACGCCCGTCTCACGGCCACGGTCCGGCGTCTGCGTGACCAGACCCGCGTGGGCGGGGCGCTGGTCGACATGCCGCAGTCCAAGGTGAGCTGGTGGAGTTCCGAGCACACCGCCCTCATCGACGGACTCGTCGCCCGGGACGTCGAGAAGGTCGGCCGGGTCATGCGCCGCCACGTCGACGCCGTCCACGACTACATCGTGGAAGAGGAATCCGAGGGCTGAGCGCCGCCCTCCTCGACTCTCAGAGCTCCTGACGGAGTTGCGTCGCCACGGCGAGGGCGCGACGGGTGGTCGACTCCTCGGCACCGTACTCCGGCAGGCAGTCGGTGAGGAGGACGACCAGTTGGTCGCCGAGCACCCGGTCGCCGAGGTCCGGCACCGGTCGGGCGTCCGCCGCGAGTGCCGACAGGGACGCCAGTGCCTCCTGGATCCGCACGCGACCGCCGGCCTCGAGGTCGGCGGGCTTGATCCCGGCCATCCGGACACGCAAACGGCGGATCTCCTGGAGGAGATCCGCCGCTGCGTCGTTCATGTGCCCAGTCTATCCGCGGGCCGGAAGGGTGTCAGCCGCCACCCCGGATGTATCAGTCGCCACCCCGGATGTAACTGAGGATCCGGAGGATCTCGATGTACAGCCAGATGAGCGTCGTCATGAGGGAGAACGCGAAGAACCACGAGTACTTCTCGGGCACCTGGTTCTGCACGGCCACCTCGACCTGGTTGAAGTCGGAGATGAGCGTCATCGACGCGAGGATCACGGCGATGCCGGAGATGAGGATGCCCAGCGGCATGTCGATGCCCATGATCGAGATCTCCATGGTGCGCGCACCGCCGGTGCCGGTGGCCATCGCGAACACGAAGTTCACCAGCGAGAAGACGGCGTAGCCGCCGACCGCGAAGAGCAGGAACTTGTTGAAGCCGCTCGTCACGCGGACGATACGGAACTTGTAGAGACCGAAGCAGACGGCCGCGACACTCAGCGTGGCGAGCACCGCCTGGACGACGATGCCCGGGTACATGGCGTCGAACAGCGCGGAGATGCCACCGAGGAACACGCCCTCGACCGCGGAGTACGCGATGACCAGGCCCTTGCTCGGTTCCTTCTTGAAGCAGATGATGAGCGCGAGCACGAGGCCCACGAGCATCGCGGGCAGCCCGAGGATCGGCACCATCCACCCGACGGCGGCACCGACGAGCAGGATCGCGAAGTTGATCGCCGTCTTCATGATGACGTCGTCGAACTGGAGCGCGCGCTCCTTCTGCGGGCGTGCCTCCGGCCCGGCAGCCGGGGCGGAGTACATCTCCTGCAGACGCGCGGCGTCCATGTCGGTGTACTGGGGAGAGCGTGCATCGCGCACGCCCTGCTTGACCATACGGCCCATGAGGGGGTTGCTCACTGTACCTCCGTGAGAGTCGTGTCGGATTGCAAGAATCCTACTGGTCACACCTGACATCCGCCTGGGGACGGCTCCCCCGCGGGTGAACGTTCGATAACGATCTCCTGCTGCCGAGGTGCCCTGCCCCGGGTACCTCGCCCGCGGTGCGCCGAACGGCCGTCACCCGCCGAGGCTGTAGCTCGTCGCCGCGCCCGGGCCGAAGGGGATGCCCGTCGCCCACCAGGCGAAGAAGAGGATGCCCCAGGTGATGAACATACCGAAACTCAACGGGATCGTGAGCGACAGGAGCGTGCCGATACCCGCGTCCTTCTTGTAGCGCTGGATGAAGCCCAGGATCATGATGAAGTACGGGCTCATGGGCGAGATGATGTTCACCGTCGAGTCACCGATGCGGTACACGGCCTGGGTGGTCTCCGGGGAGATCCCCAGCAGCATGAGCATGGGCACGAGCACCGGGGCGAGCAGAGTCCACAGACCCGAGCCCGAGGTGATGAACAGCGCGGCGATCGCCACGAGGAAGTACGTGCCGAGCAGGATGACGAAGGTGCTCGCCCCCATCGACTGGAACAGTTCCGCTCCCTTGATCGCGAGGATCTCGCCGAGCGAGGACATCTTGAACAGGGCCAGGAACTGCGAGGCCGCGAAGAACAGGACGAGCACCTGGATGAACGGTGCCAGTCCCTTGACCATCATCTCCGGGACGTCGTCCCACTTCCGGATCGTCTTCACCGCGACGCCGTACATGATGCCGAGGATCCAGAACCCGAACCCGATGATCGCCGCGATCCCCGCCATGAGGCCGGACTCGGGGCCGAAGCCGCCCTCGGCGTCCCGCAGGAACGAGTTCGCCGGCCACGCGAGTGCGACGACGATGCCGATGCTGATGACCAGGCCGATCGCGGCGACGACCATGCCGCGCTTCTCCTCCGGCGTGATCTCGGAGAGCCGGTGGTCCTCCTCGGTCTCCTGAATGTCCGCGTCGATCGTCATCTGCTGCCCGCGCTTGTTGAGCAGCAGCTCGGTGACGAGGGTGACGCCGATGGCGACGGCGAACATCGAGACGAAGTTGAAGAACAGGTTGGCCACCGGGGTGACCGTGTAGGACTCGTCGATGATGTGCGCCGCCGAGGTCGAGATGCCACCGAGGATCGCGTCGAGGCTGTTGACGAAGGGCGCGGCGGAGTACCCGCCTGAGGTCGCCGCGTACGCGACGGCGCAGCCGATCACCGGGTTCCGTCCGACGGCCCGGAAGGCCAGGCCACCGAGCGGGATCACGATCATGTACGAGGCGTCCGAGGCCATCGAGCCGGCCGCACCGACGAGCGCGACGACGACGGTGATGTACCGCGGGTTCGTCTTCACGAGCGCCCCGCGCATGAGGGTCGGGATGAGCCCCGACCGCTCGGCCACGGCGACACCGAACATGACGACGAGCACGAGCCCGAGCGCCGGGAAGGCGGTGTAGTTGTCGACGACGCCGGAGACGATCGACCGCAGGTTCTCCATGCTCAGGAGGTTCACGGCCGTGACCGTCTCCTCCGTCGCGGGGTTCACTGCGGAGACGCCGACCGCATGGAGGACCGAGGACAGCACCATGACGATCACGGCGAGGCCGAGGAACAGCCAGAAGGGGTGCGGCAGCTTGTTGCCGACCTTCTCGATGACGACGAGGGCACGCATGAGCGGGCCCAGACGCTCCCCGTTCAGTGGGGGCGCAGTGGTGCTCACGGAGGACATGGGGATTCCTTCTTCAGGGGTTCGTGCGCGCAGGAGGGGATGGGGAGAGGGGGATTTCCCGCGTGCCACGGGCGCACGCTAGCAGCAACACGCCTTGTGCGTCACCTCACAGGGGGAACGCCTCCCACGACGCCGAGGCGCCCGCCTCCCGCACATGTGGTGTGCGGGTGGCGGGCGCCTCGGGAGCGGTCACCGGCCCGTGGGCCGGGCGATCGACTCAGCGGTGGGGTGCCGGGGTTCGGGCGGCGTCGGACTCAGCGCTCGATGTCGCCGCGGATGAACGCCTCGACGGCCTCGTGGGCGAGGTCGTCGGCCTGCTGCTCGGGCGGGGACTTCATGAAGTAGGAGGACGGGCTGATGAGCGCGCCGCCGACTCCGCGGTCCAGGCCGATCTTCGCGGCGCGGACGGCGTCGATGATGACGCCGGCGGAATTCGGGGAGTCCCAGACCTCGAGCTTGTACTCCAGGGAGACGGGGGCGTCGCCGAAGTTGCGGCCCTCGAGGCGGACGAACGCCCACTTGCGGTCGTCGAGCCAGGAGACGTAGTCGGACGGGCCGATGTGGACGTCCTTGTCCTCCAGGTGCGCGTTCGTGTTCGAGGTGACGGCCTGCGTCTTCGAGATCTTTTTCGACTCCAGGCGCTCGCGCTCGAGCATGTTCTTGAAGTCCATGTTGCCGCCGACGTTGAGCTGGTAGGTCCGGTCGAGGACGACCCCGCGGGACTCGAACAGCTTGGCCATGACGCGGTGGGTGATCGTCGCGCCGATCTGGCTCTTGATGTCGTCGCCGACGATGGGGACACCGGCGGCGCGGAACTTGTCGTCCCACTCCTTCGTCCCGGCGATGAACACCGGCAGGGCGTTGACGAAGGCGACACCGGCGTCGAGCGCGGCCTGCGCGTAGTACTCGGTGGCCTTCTGCGATCCGACGGGCAGGTAGCAGACGAGGACGTCGACGGCGCGGTCCTTGAGCACCTGGGTGACGTCGACCGGCTCGGCCTCCGACTCCTCGATCGTCTCGCGGTAGTACTTGCCCAGGCCGTCGTGCGTGGGACCGCGGTCGACGGTGACGCCGGTGGTGGGGACGTCCGCGATCTTGATCGTGTTGTTCTCGCTCGCCTCGATGGCCTCGGCGATGTCGAGGCCCACCTTCTTGGCGTCGACGTCGAAGGCGGCGACGAAGTCGAGGTCGCTCACGTGGTAGTCGCCGAACTGGACGTGCATGAGGCCGGGGACCTCGTCACCGGGCTTCGCGTCCTTGTAGTACTCGACGCCCTGGATGAGCGAGGTCGCGCAGTTGCCGAGGCCGGCGATGGCGACGCGGATCGGATTGGTAGCCACGTGGACGAACTCTCCTTCGAAGGAACTTCTGCGGTGGTGCCGTGAGCGCGGGGATCGGGCGGGTGGAACCGGGGAGCGTCCTCGGCGATCCGTGGCCCGGCGGTCTCGGCACGATCCACCATCGTACTCCTCGTTCACGGCGGACTTGAATCGTCAAACGTGGATGGGACAGGGGTCACGTCGGGCCCGTGGGGAGGCCGGGACCTCCGGGGCGCCTCGGCGGCTGGGGACGACCTCAGCTCACGACGAGCGGTTCGAGGACGAGGTCGGGGTGGGCCCGCTCGACACCCTGCAGACGCCAGCGGTCGCTGAAGAGCGCGAGGAGTTCGCCGTCGGAGCGGGAGAGCACCTCGACGCTGCGTTCGCGGGCGAGCGTGGGCACGCACTCGGGGGTGGTGCGGCGGGCGATGGAGTAGGCGAGCGATTCCAGTTTCACCGGCGCGTTGAACTCGTTGTTCATGCGGTCCTCGGCGACCTCGAACTGCATGGGGCCGACGGCGCCGAGCACGGGGGCCTGGTCGCCGCGCAGGTCCGAGCGCAGGACCTGGACGACGCCCTCGTGGTCGAGCTGCTCGATGCCCCGGCGGAACTGCTTGTACTTCGAGGAGTCCTTGGCGCGGATGACCATGAAGTGTTCCGGGGAGAAGGTCGGGATGCCGGGGAAGACGACCTTCTCGTCGAGGTAGAGGGAGTCACCGACGCGCAGGGCGCTCGCGTTCACGAGCCCGACGATGTCGCCGGGGAAGGCCTGGTCGACGACCTCGCGGCCGCGGCCGAACACCTGCTGGGCGTACTTGGTGGCGAAGGGCTTCCCGGTGGCCGCGTGGGTCGCCACCATGCCTCGCTCGAACACGCCGGAGCACACGCGGATGTAGGCCAGGCGGTCGCGGTGGTTGCGGTCCATGCCGGCCTGCACCTTGAAGACGAAGCCGGAAAAGGGCTTGTCGACGGGGCGCGGGGCGTCGTTCTCGTCGGGGCGTGCGGTCGCCTCGGGCGCGATGTCGACGAGGGCGTCGAGGATCCGGTGGACGCCGAAGTTGAGGACGGCCGAACCGAACATCACCGGGGTCGTGCGACCGGCGAGGAAGGACTCCTGGTCGTGGTCCTGCTCCTCGAGTTCGAGGAGGTCGGATTCGTCGACGGCGGTGGTCCAGGCATCGCCTTCGAGCGCCTCGGCGGCAGCGGGGTCCATGGACTCCTCCCCCGCGATCGAGGCGCCCCCGTCGTCGGTGCGCGTGTACTTGGTGTAGTCGCCGGTGAGGCGGTCGAGCACGCCGCGGAAGTCGCCGGACTGGCCGACGGGCCAGGTGATCGGGGTGGGAACCAGGCCGGTCTTCTCGCGGATCTCGTCCATGAGGGCGAGCGCGTCGATGCCGGGGCGGTCCCACTTGTTGATGACCGTGATGATCGGGATGCCACGGTGGCGACAGACTTCGAAGAGCTTCATGGTCTGCGCCTCCATGCCCTTGGCGGCGTCCACGAGCATGACGGCGGAGTCGACGGAGGACAGCACGCGGTAGGTGTCTTCGGAGAAGTCGGCGTGACCGGGGGTGTCGACGAGGTTGACGACGGTGTCGCGGTACTCGAACTGCAGCGCGGCCGAGGAGATCGAGATGCCGCGGTCCTGCTCCATCTGCATCCAGTCGGAGACGGTGTGCCGGCGACCGGCCTTGCCGTGCGTGGCACCCGCCTGGCCGATGGCCCGGGCGTGGAGGGCGAGGGCCTCCGTGAGTGTCGACTTACCGGCGTCGGGGTGCGAGATCACCGCGAAGGTGCGCCTGCGCGCGGCCTCCTCACGGATGGTCTTGGCAGGGATGTTCGACGCTTCGATGGTGTCAGGCCCGGAATTCACCGCACCATTCTAACGGCCGCGGGCCTCCGCTGACCGAGTGGGGTCCGTGACCTGCCCGACGTGGGTGGGGTGGCATTGCCCGAGTGCGAGGTCAGTGGCACTTCCCCGTGCCGGGTGATCCGCCATCCACCTCGCACTCGACCGCAGGTATGACTGCACGGCGACTCCGATCGGGACACAGCTCCGGCCGCTAGTCTGTGGTCCGATGAGCAGGAGGAAGCGCGCGCGGAACTCGCCGGAGTACACCCGGATCTCCCAGGCCTTCGCGGACGGACCGTCCGACGGGGTGGACACCGAGGAGGCCGGGAGTGATCGGTCGCCTCGACGACGGGCGGGCGCCTCCGCGGCGCGGGAAACTGCTGAGTACACGCGGGTGGCCCGCGATCCCGGCACGCGCGAGAGGTGGATCCGGCGGATCCCCGTGTTCGTCGTCGCAGTGCTCGCCGTGCCGCTGCTGTGGCTGTCGGTGACCTTCTCGCTGGAGGTCGGCAGCATCGGGTACTACGTGTTCGCGCTCGACGGGGACGCCGGGACGAAGATCGGGGTCGTGGTGCTCACGGCACTCGGGTTCGTGGGCCTGGTGGGCACGCTCGTGTTCCTGTGGCTCGCCTTCGTCCGGGCGCGGACCCGGTGGCCGTGGGTGACGACGTTGCTCGCGCTCCTGTGTGCCGGCGCGCTCCCCGCGAGTTTCCCGATCCTCGGCATGGGTGGGTGAGCTGGGCGCGGCCTGCCGGGTGTTCCGGCGGCGGGATCGAGGTGGCACATATGGTCGGATCTCGGCCTCGGATCCGACGATTCATGCCATGTCGATGAGGCGCCTCGCCTCGCTCTCCTTCATGGCACGGGTCTCACCACTCGAGGACGATCTTGCCCACGTGGTTCTGTGACTCCTGGTGGCGGAAGGCCGCGGCGATCTCCTCGAGCGAGAAGCTGCGGTCGATCACCGGACGGAGGCCCGTCGACTCCAGGGCCCGGACGAAGTCCTGCTGGTCCCGGCGGCTGCCGACGATCAACCCTTCCAGCCGCGCCTGCTTGGCCATGAGGAGGCCGGTCGGGATGTCACCGCCGCGGCCGGACAGCACACCGATGAGCGAGATGTGCCCACCGATCGACACCGCGCGGATGGACTGCGGGAGCGTGACCGCTCCGCCGACCTCGATGACGTGGTCGGCGCCTCGGCCGCCGGTGAGTTCCATGACCGTCGTGCCCCACTCGGGGTCCTCGCGGTAGTCGATGACGTGGTCGGCACCGAGCTCGCGGAGGGTGTCGATCTTCTCCTGGTGGCCCGTCGTCGCGATGACGTGCGCGCCCATCGCTTTGGCGAGCTGGATCGCGTAGACGGACACCCCGCCGCTGCCGAGGGTGAGGACGGTGTCACCGGCCTTGAGGTCGCCGTTGACGACGAGCGCGCGCCAGGCGGTGAGGCCGGCGGTCGTGATGGTGGCGGCCTCGGCGTGGGACCAGTCGCGCGGTGCGTGGGTGAACCAGGTGGCGTCCGTGACGACGCACTCGCGGGCATAGCCGTCCATCCCGTCGCCGGGGACCCGGGTGAAATCGGCGTCGAGCGCGGGACCGGCGGGCCACAGCGGGAAGAAGCCGGAGACGACGGAGTCACCCTCGGCGAACTCGGTCACGCCCTCGCCGACGGACTCGACGACGCCCGCGCCGTCGGCCATCGGGACCCGGTCGTCGCGTGGGGTCGAGGGACCGGAGACGACCAGGTAGTCGTGGAAGTTGAGCGAACTGGCGTGCAATCGCACACGGATCTGCCCGGGACCGGGGTGCCCCGGGTCCACCGCATTCACGAGTTCCAGTCGGTCCAGTCCACCGGGTGCGTGTACGACGATCTGTTTCATGCCCGCCACCGTATCCCCGTCCGGGGTCCCGTGGGGCGAGACATTCCGCCCATCGGCACCACCGGCGAACAGTCAGGGCATCCTGCCGGGTGCCGGCGACTCGGCCGACGATGTCCACGAAGACCGCCGGATGGTGAGATGTCGGGGTTCTTGTGAGATGCCGTGTTCGAACACGACATCTCACAAGAACCCCGACATCTCACTTCGGGCGACCGGCCTGCAGACCTTCTTCCGCCGCCACGTCCAGGCCGGCCGGCCCTCAGCCCAACTTCGCCAGGGCCTTCGTGATCCGATGCTCGGAGACCGGGTGCGCGGTGCGCAGGTGCTCGGCGAACAGGCCGATCCGCAACTCCTGCAGGTCCCACAGGACGGTGGCCCATCCGGCCGGCAGCACCGCGGCACGTTCGGCCGTAGACTTCAGTCCTTCCAGCACCTTCGGGAACCTCGCGGCGAGCTTCTTCTCCACCTGTACCCCCACCCCGGCCATCCGGTCCATGAGCTGCTTGTCCCGCGTCGGGTTCTCCTGCATCTTCTGCACCCGGTGCAGGCCTGCGTCCAGGTACACCGGCAGACGCCGCAGCCGCGCGAAGGTCACCCGGTCGAACACGGGACCCGCCAGCAGGTCCGCCGCCCAGGCCTTCACGTCGGCCAGGTTCTGCAGGATCACGAGCGAGGACGCCGTGCTCACGGCCTTCTCCAGGTCCGTCGCCCTCTGCATCGCCCGCACGGCCAGGTCCACCGCCTGGGTCCCCGCCTCGATGACCCGCGCGTCGACCTCCCGGACGAGTGCCCGGAAGTCCTCGGCCGTCCGCACCCGGGTCTCGGCACCGACCGGCACGAGCCCGTCGACCGCCGCCCGCACGAGCGAGGGCACGAGGTCCGGCCGGCCCTTCCGGTACCCGGCGAGCACCAGCTTCTCCGTGTTCGACAGATGCTCGGCCACGTAGTCGGCCCGGTCGGCGAGCGCCAGCGCGACGAGCCGCACGAGCCCCGCCCGCGTCCCGACGAGCGCCTCCTCCGCTGTGTCGTAGGCGGTGAGTGCCACCGCACCCCGCGCCGAACCGGCCGACCCACCGGACCGACCGGTGCCCCCGGACCCAGCGGCCGCCGCCGGTTCGTCCCGCAGTCCCGGGTACACATACGTCGACCCACCGGTGTTCAAGGGGCTCAGGTCGAGCTCGAAGTCCCAGGTCACAAGCCCGGTCCGCTCGACGAACCGCGCCCCGCCCGGACCTCCACTACCCGGACCTGCACCTCGCCCACCGGCGGCACCGGCCCCGGCGGCACCCGCTCCCGAGGCGCCTCGGCCATCACCGCCACCCGCGGCCCCGGCAGCCCCACCGGCACCACCGCGCACACCAGCACCACCAGGCACACCGGCACGACCTGCGCCACCAGGACCCGGCACCCCGGCCCGCGCCGCCCGTTCGGCCGCGTCGAGCGACCCGACGGCGGCCTGCAACTCGGCCAGCGACCGGTACACCTTCGAGACCCGCTTGCGCCCGCGCACCGCGACGAAGTCCATGACGAGGTGGACGGGCAGGCGGTCGCGGTCGAAGTCGGTCGCCTCGACGGTGATCGGCACGCGGTCCATGAGTCCGCCGCCCCCGGCCCGGCGGGTGAGCGCCTCGGCGAGGACCTCCGGCAGGGACCCGACGTAGGGCTCCAGCTCGGCGGACACCTCGCGGGCGACGTCGGGCGCGGGCACGAAGTACTTGCGCTTGGCCTTCGGCAGCGACCGGATGAGCGCGGTGACGAGTTCCCCGCGCAGGCCCGGGACCTGCCAGGAGAACTCGGCCGCGTCGGCACTCGCGACCGAGTGTTCGGGGATCTCGACCGTCACACCGTCGGAGCGCGAGCCCGGGTCGAAGGAGTACCGCAGCTTCGCCTTCCTCCCGTCCGGCAGTTCCCAGTCGAGCGGGTAGTCGCCGGCCACCGTCTCCAGGGACTCCTCGAACCCCCCGCTGCGGTCCTCCGCGATGAGCATGTCCTCGGTGATGTCGAGGAAGTGCTTGTCCTCCCGCGACTTCTTCTTCCACCAGGCGTCGAAATGTGCCCCGGAGACGACCTCCTCGGGGATCCGCTCCTCGTAGAAGGCGTGGAGGACCTCGTCACCGGCGAGCAGCCGCCGGTCCCGCACACGCGAGGCGAGGTTCTCGGCCTTCCGCAGCGTCTGCGCATTGCGCGCGAGGAAGGCGTGGTGGGCCTGCCAGTCACCCTCGATGAGCGCCTGCCGGATGAACAGGTCGCGGCTGGTGACCGGATCGATCTTCCCGTACCCGACCGTCCGGTCGCTCACGAGCGTCACGCCGTAGAGCGTCACCCGCTCCTCCGCGACCGCCGAGGCACGCTTCTTCGACCACCGCGGTTCGCTGTAGGTCCGGTGGACGAGGGAGCCGGCCGCCTCGACGATCCACTCCGGCTCGATCGACGCGACCGTCCGCGCCCACAGCCGGGAGGTCTCCACGAGTTCCGCCGCCATGACGACGTCCGGCCGGGCCTTGAACAGCCCGGACCCGGGGAAGATCATGAACTTCGTGCCCCGCGCGCCCTGGTACTCGTTCAATTTCCGGCGCCCACGCCGGTCCGCTCCCGAGGCGCCCTGCCCTCCACGGCCGTCCGCTCCCGGGCGTCCCGCCGCCGTGTCGACCTCGATCCGCGACCCGATCATCGAGAGCAGACCCGTGAGCAGGGCCCGGTGGATCTGCTCGGCCCGGGCCACGGCGTCCGTGTCGTCGATCCGCCACGAGGACCGTTCCACGTGGACCCGCGAACTCCCGAGCATCGACCGCAACTGCCCGACGAGGTCCTGCCACTCGCGCAGCCGCACGAAGTTGAGGAACTCCTTCTTCACCTGCCGCCGGAACTTCGAGCTCGACAGGTCCGCGCTCAGGTCCTGCACGTGGTTCCACAGGGTGAGCAGACTGAGGAAGTCGGACTCCGGGTGGGTGAACCGCGCGTGCAGTTCGTCGGCCTCCGCGCGCACGGCGGTCGGCCGCTCGCGGACGTCCTGGATCGACAGGGCGGCGACGATCGTCGCGACCTCTCCCCCGACCCCGTTCTCGGCCCCGGCGATCACCATGCGCGCCAGTCGCGGGTCGATCGGCAGCCGCGAGAGCTGCCGGCCCAGTCGCGTCATCCGCAACTGCCCGTCGACCACCTCGAGCGCGCCGAGCTCCGTGAGCAGGACGCGTCCGTCGCGTACCGCCCGGGCGTCCGGCGGGGTGAGGAACGGGAACTCGGTGACGTCCTTCTCCGTCTTCGCGAACCCGAGCGAGGCCATCTGCAGGATGACACTCGCGAGGTTGGTGCGCAGGATCTCCGGGTCCGTGAACTCCGGACGCGCCTCGAAGTCGGCTTCCGAGTACAGCCGGATACAGATGCCCTCGCTCGTGCGGCCCGACCGGCCCTTCCGCTGGTTCGCACTCGCCTGCGAGATCCGCTCGATCGGCAGCCGCTGCACCTTCGTCCGGTTCGAGTACCGCGAGATCCGTGCCGTGCCGACGTCGATCACGTACTTGATGCCCGGCACCGTGAGCGAGGTCTCCGCCACGTTCGTCGCGAGCACCACGCGCGGCCGCTCGTGCGGGGCGAACACCCGTTGCTGTTCCTGCGCGGACAGCCGGCCGAACAACGGCACGACCTCCCACTGCGCGAACCGCCCACCACGCCGGGCCATGTGGTCGGTGAGCGCCTCGGCGGTGTCGCGGATCTCCCGCTCCCCCGACAGGAACACGAGGACGTCGCCGGGCGCCTCACCGGCCAGTTCGTCCCAGGCAGCGAGGATCCCCTCCGTCTGGTCGGCCGCGCCGGCCTCGTAGTCGCCGTCCCGGCCGGGGCCGTCCGTGTCGTCGTCGGCCTCCGGCTCGTCACCGGCGAGGGGACGGTAGCGGACCTCGACGGGGAAGGTCCGGCCCGAGACCGAGATGACGGGCACCTGGGCGTCGGCGGCCTTGCCGAAGTGCGCGGCGAAGGACTCCGGGTCGATCGTCGCCGAGGTGATGATGAGTTTGAGGTCCGGCCGTTTCGGCAGCAGCCGGGCGAGGTAGCCGAGGAGGAAGTCGATGTTGAGGCTGCGCTCGTGCGCCTCGTCGATGACGATGACCTCGTACTCGCTGAGCAGCGGGTCGTGCTGGAGCTCGGCGAGCAGGATGCCGTCGGTCATGACCTTCACCCGTGTGTGGTCCTCGACCTGCGAGGTGAACCGCACCTGGTAGCCGATTCCCTGGCCCAGTTCCTCGCCGAGTTCGTCGGCCAACCGCTGGGCGACCGCCCGGGCCGCGATCCGGCGCGGCTGCGTGTGGCCGATCATGCCGGTCACGCCGAGGCCGAGCTCCAGACAGATCTTGGGGATCTGCGTCGTCTTGCCCGAGCCGGTCTCACCGGCGATGACGACGACCTGGTGGTCGCGGATCGCGTCCGAGATCTCCTGCCGGTGTTCACTCACCGGCAGCGGCGGGTAGGTGATGTCGAAGTCGACGAGGGACCGACTCTCCCGCTTCGCCTCCAGGCGGGCCCGGTCCGGACCACGGCGGTCGTGATTGCGGCGGCTCTCGTCGCGGCGGCCCCGGCCCCCGCGGTTCTGGTCGCGGCGGCCCTCGTCGCGGCGGTTGGGCCGGGAGTCGCGGGCCCCGCGGGAGCGGGATCCGCGGCCGGACCGGCGCTTCTTCCGGGGAGGGGTGCTGTCGTCGCCGTTCGCGCCGGAACCGTTCGTCGTCTCGTCGTTCATCGCCTGTCCAGGGTACCGGCCACGGAGCGCGGAGTACTGTGGGCGCGTGCGCTCTCCCCTCCTCCCCTCCCCCGTCCCCACCTGGTCCGTCCCCACCTGGTCCGTCGCTTGCTGTTCCCTCCCCTGCCCCGGGGTCGACGCATGATCGGCGTCTTCGAGGGGTTCGGTGTCATCGCATTCGTCATCGCGGTGGGCATCGTGCTCGGGCGGACCGGCGTGCTCGGACCCGCCGGCCAACAGGTGATCGCCAAGCTCGTGTTCTGGGCGGCGACGCCGAGCCTGCTGTTCACGACGATCAGCGACACCGAGATCGGGCGGATCTTCAGCCCTGCGCTCATCGCCACCGGGGGCACGGTGTCGCTGCTGGCCGTCACGATGTTCCTGCTCACGCGGTTCGGGTTCCGACGGGGCAACGGCGAGGCGACGATCAGTGCGTGGTCGGTGAGCTACGTGAACATCGGCAACCTCGGCATCCCCATCGCTACCTATGTGATCGGGGACCTGAGCTTCGTCGCGCCGGTCATGCTGTTCCAGCTGCTCATCCTTGCGCCGATCGGGGTGGCGTTCCTCGACAGCGCGAAGTCCCCGCCCGGCGAGTTCCGCTGGTACAAGGCCTTCCTCCCGGTCGTGAAGAACCCGATCCTCATCGGCGCGAGCTTGGGGATCGTGTGCTCGGTGACGGGATTCCGGCTGCCGGCGGTGGTCGGCGACCCGATCGAGATGCTCGCGGCGATCGCGGTCCCCGGCGCCCTGCTCGCCTTCGGGATCTCGCTCAAGGACGGGTGGAAGCTGCCCGCCGCGGGCACGCGTCGCCAGCTCTCCCTCATCACGGTACTGCGTCTGGTCGTCTCACCGGTGCTCGCCTGGCTGATCGCGGGGCCGGTGCTCGGGTACGACGGGTTGGAGCTGTTCGGCATCGTCGTCACGTGTGCCCTGCCGACGGCGCAGAACGTGTTCGTCTACTCGCTCGCCTACAACCAGTCCGAGAGGCTCACCCGGGACGCGGTGTTCATCACGACGGTGCTGTCGGTCCCGGCGATCATGCTCGTCGCGATCCTCTTCGGCGGCTGAAGTTCGAGGAAGGTCCCCCGTCGGCCCGTCCGGGTCGCGCTGCGTGTCGGAACCGGGCTCGACCCCCGCGGGCGGGGAGAATGACGACCGTGGCCGAGAACGAATCGACAGACCCCGATGACCTGCTGAGCCGCCGGATGAAGTCCGGCTCGCCCTCGGCACCGTCCTTCGACGCGGAGCCCAGCGAGGCGACCGCGGAGTTCGACGCGCTCGCCCCCGACTCCGGCAGCTCCGGTTCCGGCTCCTCGGATCGAGGAAACGGCGCGAAGGGTGGCCGGAAGGGCCGACCCGTGATCTCGAAGGCCTCGGATCCGGACTCCACCGCGTCCGTGCCCAGGACCGCCGGTGCGAAGACGCCCGCGGACCCGGGCCCGACCAGTGACGCGAGCGGTACCGGGAAGTCCGCGGGCAAGCCCGACCTCTTCTCCGAGGAGGAGTGGGCCCTCATCACCGGTGGTCCTCGCTCCGCCGACGACTCGGCGACCGGCGACGGTTCTGCGGCCAAGGGAAAGGCCGGCAAGAAGGCCAAGCGCGGCAAGAAGGGTCGCGGCGCCGCAGCCACCGCCGGTGCGGCAGCCGGAGCAACCGGCACGGCCGCTGCCACCGCAGGGGGCGCCTCGGCGGCGGGGTTCCGTGCGGTCCCGGCGACCAGGCGCACCGTCGTCGACGTCATCGGCATCGTGTGGACCACGATCGCCGTCCCGTTCATGCTCCTGGCCGTCGCGATCCGCGCGATCGCCAGCGGCTGGTTCCTGCGCTTCGAGTACCTGTGGAACCCGGCCTTCCCCGCCGACGAGTACGGCTTCTCCGCCGCCGACCGCCTGCACTACGGCTCCTACGCCGTCGACTACCTGCACAACCAGGACGGGTCCCGGTACCTGGAGGACATCGTCTTCCCGGAGGGCATCCCGCTCTTCCGCGCCGCCGAGGTCTCCCACATGGCCGACGTGAAATCCCTGGTGAGCCTGCTGTTCACGATCGCCATCGTGGGCGCGATCGGCTGTGTGGTCTTCGGCCTGATCCAGTCGCGGCGCACCGGCCCCGGCATCCGCATGGGTTACCGCCTGGGTTCGGTGTTCACCCTCGTCCTGTTCGGCGCGCTCGCGGTCCTCGCCATCCTCGGTTGGGACACCTTCTTCACGCGCTTCCACGAGATCTTCTTCGCCGACGGGACCTGGCAGTTCTACCTCGACGACTCGCTCATCCGCCTCTTCCCGCCGCAGTTCTGGGTCGATGCGGGGATCGGCGTGGGCGTCATGGTGCTCATCGGCGTCGTGCTCACCTTCGTCTGGAGCTTCGCCGGCCACAAGAAGCGCGCCGCCGCCCGCCGCGCCGCCGCGAAGGCCTGAAACCCCATCGAGTGCGAGGTCCGTGGCGGTTCCCCGACGGGAATCCGCCACCGACCTCGCACTCATTTTCTGTCAGTCGTCGGTGGGGTGCCGGGGCCCGGGCGGCGTCGAACTCAGTCGTCGACGGCGTCCCGGCCGCGCATGACGAGCTTGGGGTCGGCCCGGTAGACGACCTCGGGGTCCTTGCCCTCGTAGTCGAACTGGTCGAGGAAGTGACGCATGGCGTTGAGCCGCGCCCGCTTCTTGTCGTTCGACTTCAGGACCGTCCACGGGGCCCAGTCCTTGTCGGTGCGCAGGAAGGTCGACTCCTTCGCGGCCGTGTAGTCGTCCCAGCGGCCCAGGGACTCCAGGTCCATGGGCGAGAGCTTCCACTGCCGGACCGGGTCGATCTGGCGGATGGCGAACCGCGTGCGCTGCTCCCGCTGGCTCACGGAGAACCAGAACTTCGTCACCGAGATCCCGGAGTCGACGAGCATCTTCTCGAAGACCGGGGCCTGGTTCATGAAGACCTCGTACTCCTCGTCGGTGCAGAAGCCCATGACCCGTTCGACGTTCGCCCGGTTGTACCAGGAGCGGTCGAACATGACGATCTCACCGTTGGTGGGCAGGTGCTGGATGTAGCGCTGGAAGTACCACTGACCGGCCTCTCGGTCCGAGGGCTTGTTGAGCGCGACGACGCGGGCGGCACGCGGATTGAGGTACTCGGTGAACCGCTTGATGGTGCCACCCTTGCCGGCGGCGTCACGGCCCTCGAACACGATGATGTGCTTGTGCCCGGTGTCCTGCGTCCAGTACTGGAACTTCAGCAGCTCGATCTGGAGCTTGTACTTCTCCAGTTCGTACTCCTGCCGCCCCATGAGCTTCTCGTAGGGGTACCCGTCCTGCCAGGTCTCGACGGCGTTGCCGTGCGGATCGATGAGGTCGGGGTCGTTGGTGTGCCCACCGCGCACCGTGTAGCCCTCCAGCCGCAGCGTGTCGATGTACTCGCGCAGGCTGAAGTTGTCGGGGCGCTTGTCGTCGGTGCCCGGAACGGCGGGGAAATCAGTCATCGGGGTTCCTCGTGTGCGTGGGTGGTGGTCTCGGTGGTCGTGGGAGTACGGCCCGCGCCCGGTCCGCGCGAATCGTACGACGCGGCGGTGAACGGCGGGGTGACGGCAGGTGTCGTCCGGTCGTCGGGACCGGCAGCCTCACCGCGCGGGTCCGAGGAGGGAGGGGCGCCTCGGCGGCGGAGGAACAGCAGGGTGACGGCGAGCGCGGCGAGCAGAAGCACCCCGGCCACCGTGAGGGTGGCGATCGGCCACCGGCCGTACGCGAGCCCGACGGCACGGAGGCCGACGAACCCGACGGTCGCGTAGACGGTCGCCCAGAGAGCGGCACCGACGGCGAGTGCCGGGACGTAGCGGAGGGCGGGCATGCGGGTGGTGCCGGAGGCGAGATTCACCATCGTCTGGAACCCGATGGTGAGGAACCCGAGGGACACGACGGGCGCGCTGTACCGGTTGAGGGCCGCCTCGGCGCGGCGGTACCCGGGTGCGGCCAGACGGCGGCGGACCGACTGCCACCGCACCGCTCCGCGCCGGGCCAACCGCCCGACCAGGTGGGTGGCTCCCCCGCGCAGGAAGGCGATGGCGAAGAGCGCGGTCCAGACGGCCACGACGGGCGCGTCGTCCCAGGCCAGTGGGTTCATGCGCACCTCCTGCGGGTCGTCACGGTCCACCGCGTCCTCACACGCGTCTGCCGCCTCTCCGTCAGGGTACGCGGCGGGATCCTAGGATGGATACGTGGTGGTCACCACCGCCACGCGGCGTCCCAGTCCGTGGACGCCCTTGACGAGCCCCAGGAGTCCCGGTGATCACCCTCGCCCGCACCTTCGACGCCCCCGCCGACCTCGTCTGGCGCGCCTGGACGGACCCGGCACTCGCGCGCCGCTGGTGGCACCCCTTCGACGCCCGGATCCGGGGCGGCCGGCCCACGATCGACCCCCGCGTGGGCGGGGAGTTCTCCTATGTGATGAAAGGGGCGCCGGAAGGGTCGGTGCCCGTCGCCGCCGAGGCGCCCGTCCGCGGCATCTACCGTGTCCTCGAGCCCGAGCGTCGTCTGGTGGCCGACTGGTCGTACCGCCCGGATTCCCCGGAGGCCCGCATCGACGCGGTGCTCACCGTCGACCTCTCCCCCACCGCCCACGGGCTCACCCGGATGGACTTCACGCTCGACGTCACGCACGCGCCCGCGGGTGCCGATGTGACCGAGGAGGGGCCGGTGGGCCAGGGCTGGTCGGAGGCCTTCGAGCAGCTCGACATCTGGTTCGCCATGGGGATCATGTAGCGCGAGCCTCTCACGGCCCTTCCGCGTTGCTCCAGGACCCGCAGCGTCGTCCCAGGTGAGGGACGAGTTCTCGCGAAACCCTTGACGTCGGGCGGTACGCGGAGGATCGTGTAAGCAATTCCTTACGTAAGGAGTTGCTTACACGAAAGCCGATCACCATGTCCGACACCCACCATGTCCGACACCCGTCACGACAGACACCCGACATGACTGACCGCCCCGGCACGCCCCCGGAGGACGACCCGCTCTCCCGGGTCTTCCACGCCCTCGCCGATCCCACCCGCCGGGCTCTGCTCGAACGCTTGGGCCGCGGCGACGCCACGGTCACCGAACTCGCGGAACCCCTGCCGGTCAGCCGGCCGGCCGTCTCCCAGCACCTGGCCGTCCTGGAGGCCGCCCACCTCGTGTCCCGCAGCACCCGCGGCCGGTTCCGCATGTGCACCGTCGACCCGACGGGACTCGAAGCCGCCGATGCCTGGGTCGAACGCCAGCGCGCGGCGTGGAACGCCCGGTTCGACGTCTTCGACGAGGTCCTCCACGACCTCCGCGCCGTCGCCGACCGCGCATCAGCAGACCGCGCCGCTGCGGATCACCCCGCGGGTGATCTCCCCGCCCCCGACGACACACCCACCGAACCGACACCCACCGCCGAGCCGACGAAGGAGTCGCCATGAACACCCCGACCGACACCACCACGTCCACGGACACCACCCCGCAGTTCACGATCACCCGCGACTTCGCCGCACCCCGCGACCTCGTGTGGCAGGCCTGGACGGACCCCACCCTCACCGTCCGCTGGTGGCACCCGCACCAGGTGACGATCGCCCCGGACAGCGTCCACACCGACCTGCGCGTCGGCGGCACCTACGCCTACACGATGGTCGTCCCCGGCGGGCAGGAGTTCCCCACCTCCGGGTCGTTCCTGGAGATCGACCCGCCCCACCGCCTCCGCTTCACCTGGGGCATGCCCGGCGACGGGGAGACCGCCGCCCCCGTCGTCACCGTCGACCTCGCCGAGTCCGGCCCCGAGGCCTGCACCATGACCTTCCACCTCCTCGGCGTCGACGGCGACCCCGACCACCCCCACAGCGTCTTCCGCGGCTGGTCGGAGGCCTTCGAGGTCCTCGACACACTCCTCCCCGACCTCCGCGCCGGGGCCGTTCCCTCCCAGGACCGGAGCTGACCGTGTCCGCTCCCGAGGCGCCCTCCCCTCCCGACCGCCCCTCCCTCGACGAGGCACAGCGTTCCTTCCACGAGGAACTGAGTGCCCTCGTCGAGGGGGCAGTCGGAAGCGGGACCGTGACCGCTGTGGCCGCCGGCGTCGTGTTCCACGAGGAACCGGGGCCCGCCGGTCCGGACGACCCGACCGCCACCCGCCACGTCACCACCGCTCGCCACGTCGCCACTGCGGGGTGTTCCCGCGATGCGCTCTTCCGCATCTCCTCGATGACGAAGCCGCTCACCACCGCCTGCGCACTCGTCCTCGCCGAGCGCGCCGCCCTCCCCTTCGACACCCCTCTCGGCGATCTGCTTCCGGAACTCGCCGACATGCCGGTGCTCGATGCTCCGGACGGCCCGCTCGACCGGACCCATCCGCCGCGACGGGCACCGACCTTCGAGGACCTGCTCACCTACACGTGGGGATTCGGCATGGACATGCCGATGTTCGCCGCCGCCGGCGCCGGGGACCCGTGGCCGGTCTTCGCCGCCGCGGAGGACCTGCACACCTTCGGGCCACCGGTTCCCCGCACCGGGCTCGACCGGGACACGTGGCTCACGCGTCTCAGTGGGCTCCCGCTCCTCACCGAACCGGGTGAACGCTGGTGGTACAGCTCCGGGTCCCACGTCCTCGGTGCGTGGATCGAACGGCACACGGGTCTCGATCTGGAGACAGCTCTACGCAGATACTTGCTCGATCCCTGGGGTCTCCCCGACACGACCTTCACCGCCACCACCGAGGGCGAGCGCAACCGGCTCGGGCCCGTGTACGAGACGACCGCGGACGGCCTCGCGGTCGTCGACGGACCCGGACTCGTCGACGGGCTGGGCGCCTCGGCGGCGGGGGTGGCCGGCTCGAGCGTGTGGACCCGGGAACCGGCGTTCCACGACGCGGCCGCCGGGCTCCTCTCGACGGTCGACGACTGCCTGGAGGCCGGGCGTCGGCTGTTGGCCGGCGACACGCCGGGACTGCCGACGGACCTGCGGGACCGGATGCTCTCCGACCGGCTGACCCCGGACCAACGCCGGGCGACGGACCCGCAGGGCCTCCTCGGCGAGGGCCTCGGGTGGGGGTACGGCCTGGCCGTCCACCCCGACGGCTCCTACGGCTGGGACGGCGGGTTCGGTTCGATCTGGCGGAACCTGCCGGGCCCGGGCACTGCTGCCGATGCGGCAGGCGCCTCGGGAGCGGTCGCCGGTTCGCGCACCGGCGCCACCATCGTCGTCCTCACGGACCGGATCGTCGACGCCGAGGGGTGGCCACCGGTGTGCGCGCAGGTCCTCGATCTCGCCCGCGCGCACCTCGACGACCCGGCCGTGGGTCCGGGATCCGCCCCGGCGTAGGATCCGAGGAGTAGCACCAGCGCACCACCCGGGTGTGCGACGACGAAAGCCCCCTCTCCATGCCACAGCACCCCGTCGACGACGACGGAACGCCCGACACCCACGCCGCGGCTCAGGACGCACCCGCCCCCGCGATGACCCCGCGCGCCAAGATCCAGGCGGTCCTCGGCATCGTCATGGGCATGTTCGTCGCGCTCCTGGCGATCCTCATCGTGTCGCCGGCGCTGCCGCGGATCGTGAGCGATCTGGGCGGCAACCAGCAGACCTACACGTGGATCCCGACGGCGACGATGCTCACCTCGGCGCTCTCCACTCCCCTGTGGGGAACCTTCGCCGACCGGGTCTCCCGCAAGACCCTCATCCTCGCGGCCCTCGGGCTCACCGCGGTGGCCGCCACGGCCGCCGGGTTCTCCCCGAACACGGGCGTGCTCATCACGTGCCGCGCCTTCCAGGGGATCGGTGCCGGCGGTCTCATGTCGCTCGGTTTCGTCCTCATCTCCGACATCACCTCGCCCCGGGAGCGGGGGAAGTACATGGGCATCGTCGGTGGGGTGATGGCCTGTGCCCAGATCGGCGGGCCGCTCGCCGGTGGTCTCATCACCGATGCCTTCGGCTGGCGGTGGAACTTCTTCACCGCCGTCCCGATCGCTCTGGCCGCCATGGTGCTCCTCCACCGCACGCTCCACCTCCCCCACCGGCCGGGCAGGAACACCCGGATCGACTTCCTCGGTGCGGCCCTGCTCTCCGCCGGTGTCGCGCTCCTGCTCCTGTGGGTCACCTTCGCCGGCCACGAATACCCCTGGATCTCCTGGCAGTCCGTCGTGGCCGTCTCCCTCATCGTGCTGCTGTTGGGTGCCACGGCCCTCGTCGAACGCCGACATCCCGATCCGATCGTCCCGATCGACCTCTTCCGCGACCGTTCCTTCACCCTCGGGCTCGTCGCCTCGATCGGGGTCGGGATGGCGCTGTTCTCCACCGTCGTATTCCTCGCCCAGTTCCTGCAGCTCGGCCGCGGGCTCAGCCCCACCGGCAGTGGACTCCTCATGATCCCGATCGCGCTGGGCATGTTCCTCGGGTCGAACACCACGGGGCGCCTGATCGCCCGCACCGGTCGGTACAAGGCGATCCTGCTCGTCGGGGCCGCGCTCATGCCGACGGCACTCCTGCTCCTGTCGACGATGGACACCGACACCCCGCTCGTCCTCGTCGGCACCTACCTCGCACTGCTCGGGCTGGGGATCGGCACGCTCATGCAGAACCTCGTGATCGTCGTGCAGAACACCCTGCCCGTCGAGCGGACCGGCATCGGCACCTCGTCCGTCGAATTCTTCCGCAGCCTCGGCGGCACCCTCGCGCTGTCGACCTTCGGCGCCCTTCTCTCGCACACCGTCGATCGCCGGACCACCGCGGGGCTCGCCGCTCTCGACACACCCGTGGAGCCGGTCGCAGGCGGCACGGTCCCCGATCTCGCCACACTCGCGGCCCCGGTCGCGGAGATCGTCTCCGCCGCCTATGCCGAGGGGTTCACCACCGTCAACCTGTTCTCGGTGCCGGTCGCGCTCGTCACGTTCGTCGCCGTGATCTTCCTGCCACGGGTGCCGCTCGGCCAGGAATCCGGCCTGGAGCAGTTGGCCCGCCGTACCGCGATCGAGTGTGACGACGACGAGGCGCCCTGACCACGTCCACAGGACCCCGGCGGTGCTTCCGGTCCTGGTGTTCGTACCCCCAGTCGGACTCGAACCGACACTGAGCCGATTTTAAGTCGGCTGCCTCTACCGATTGGGCTATGGGGGCGTACGCTCCAAGCCTAGTACGCCCACGCCGAAGGAGCCCCACCGGATGACCGCACCCGCACTCCCCACACTGCTCGATTCCTTCTCACCCGTCTGGGCCGCGCCGATGGCCGGTGGCCCCACCACCCCGCAACTCGTGATCGCCGCTGCCCGCGCGGGCCATTTCGCGCAGCTCGCCGCAGGCTACCTCTCCGCCACCGCGCTCGCCGAGAGGATCACGGCCGTCCGCGCCGCCGACATCGGGACCTTCGGTGTCAACCTCTTCGTGCCCGAACCCCACCCGGTCGAGCCGGCCGCCTACTCCGCCTATGCCGCCGAACTCGCCGCCGAGGCCGACCGGTTCGGTCTCACCGACCCACTCCCCGACATCCGCGAGGACGAGGACGACTGGGACTCGAAGGTCGCCGCACTGCTGTCCGACCCGGTGCCCGTCGTGAGCTTCACGTTCGGTCTCCCCGAGCCTTCCGTCTTCGATTCCTTCCGGGCCGTCGGCACCCGCACCGTCCAGACGGTCACCTCCGCCGCCGAGGCGCTCCGTGCTTCCGAGGCCGGCGCCGACCTCCTCCTCGTCCAGGGACCCGGGGCCGGTGGACATTCCGGCATCTGGGCCCGGGACACCCTCCCGGCGGACGTGGCGCTCACCGACCTCGTCACCGAGGTGCGTTCGACCGTCGACCTCCCGGTCGTGGCCGCCGGCGGGATCGCCGACGCCGAGGCGGTCGCCCGGGTCCTCGCCGCAGGCGCCGCGGCGGTGTCCGTCGGGACCTCGCTCCTGCGTGCCACGGAGGCCGGGACGAATCCCGTCCACCAGCAGGCGCTCTCCGACCCGCGCTTCACGGAGACGACCCTCACCCGCGCCTTCACCGGCCGGCCGGCCCGCGCACTCGTGAACAGGTTCGTCCGCGAGCACGACGACCAGGCACCCAGTGGCTACCCGGCACTCCACCACCTCACCAAGCCGCTGCGCACCGCGGCCACGCAGGCCGGAGACCCCGACGGCCTCCATCTGTGGGCCGGCACCGGCTGGCGCACCACCCGCGCGGCCCCCGTGGCCGACATCCTCGCCTCCCTCGTCCCCTGAGCCCTCACCGTCCAGTGGGGAACGATTGGCGTTCGAGTGCCTCGGGAACGCCATCCGTCCCCCACTGGAAGTCCTGCTCACACACGAGGAGGCCCGTCCCGCGCGGTGCGTGGGACGGGCCTCCTCGTGATTGCCGGACGCGTGTCCGACGGAAGAAATACGAGGGCCTCAGGCCTTCGCGGGCTCCTTCTTCGGTGCCGGCTTGGAGTTCGCCGCGTCGACGAAGGCCTTGAACGGCACGTCCAGGTTCTTCAGCGGCATGAGGTCCCGGCCGAGGGCGAAGTTGAGCACCCAGTTGCCGAAGACGCGGACCTTGCGGTCGACAGTCGGGATCGCGTAGCCGTGGTAGCCACGGTGCATGAGCCAGGCGAGGAAGCCGCGGGCCTCGAAGTCGCCCATCTGGGACACACCCTTGTACAGACCGAAGCCCGCCACCGAACCGATGGTCTTGTGGAAGTACTGCTTGAACTCGGTCTCTCCACGGAGAGCGGCGAGCAGGTTCTCGGCGAGCACCGGGGCCTGACGGACGGCGTGCTGGGCGTTCGGCACGCAGAAGCCGCCCACACCGCCACCGGAGAGGTCCGGGACGGCGGCGTTGTCACCGGCGGCCCAGGCGCCTTCGACCACGCCGTCCTCGCCCTCGACCCGCAGGTCGGCGCGGACGGTCACGCGGCCGCGGTCGTCGAGCGGCAGGTCGGAGTCGACGAGCACCGGGTTCGCCTTGACGCCGGCGTTCCAGATGATCGTGTCGGCGTAGAATTCCTCGCCGTTGGAGAGCTTGCACAGCTTGTCGGTGCAGTCCTGGAGGAAGGTCTCCAGGTACACGTCGATGCCGCGCTCACGCATGTGCTCGACGACCCACTCGGCCTGCGACTCGCCGACCTCGGGCATCACACGACCCATGGCCTCGACCATGACGAAGCGGATGTCCGCCTCGGTGAGGGTCTCGTACTGGGCGACGGCCGAGCGGGCCAGGTCCTCGAGCTCCGTGATGGTCTCGATGCCGGCGAAGCCACCGCCGACGTTGACGAAGGTGAGCGCGCGACGGCGCTCCTCGTCGTCCTCCATGAGGGAGGCCTTGGAGATCTGGTCGAGGATGTGGTCGCGCAGGTACACGGCCTCCTCGATCGCCTTGAGGCCGATGGCCTCCTCCTTGAGGCCGGGGATCGGCAGGGCGCGCGGCACGGAGCCGGCGGCGAGCACGATCTGGTCGTAGTCGAGCTCGAAGGGCTCGTCACCCTCGGGCTCCACGACCACGTACTTGTCGGCGTGGTTGATGCTGGTGACCGCACCGGTGACGACCTCGGCACCTTTGAGGTTGCGGCGCAGCGACACGACGGCGTGGCGCGGCTCGATGGAGCCACCGGCGACCTCGGGCAGGAACGGCTGGTAGGTCATGTACGGGTTCGGGTCGACCACGGTCACGGTGGCCTCACCCCGACCCAGGTTCTTCAGGAGGTTCTGGGCCGTCACGAGACCCAGGTAACCACCACCGACGACGAGGACACGGGGGCGCAGCTTGCTGTTTCGAATGAGAGCCATGGGCTCATCCTAACCCCGTGGTCGAGACCTTGTGAAAGTTTTCACGACCTCTGTTCCGCCGGACCGGACACCACGCTTCCGGCGCACCACCGGTACCACGGCACCGCCCAGCAGTCCGAGGGCCACGAGGCCGGATCCCACGAGCAGCACGGGTCCCAGCGGGTTCACCCCCGCCGGCTCCACCTCGGCGCTCTCCCCGGGGCCGACCTCCCCGGTCTGGGCACCCGCCGAGGCGCCCTGCCCACCGGACTCGCCCGCGGACCCGTCCGCGCCGGACGACGACGTGGCCCCGTCCGTGGGACCCGGGGTCCCCGCGACGTCCGCGGTACCGTCCTCGCCGGTGGACCCGCCACCCGCAGTCGCGGCCTGTGGATCGGCCCGCCGGTGCATCCGGATCCAGTCCTGCAGTTCGGTCGCGGCACTCGGCACGCTCGCGGGCACCTCGGCGTCCAGCGCCGCGACGGGATCGACACGGCCGTGCCCCACGATCGGGTCCGGCGCCTGCGGATCCCCCGGATGCGGCGTGTGGGTGTGACCCTGCACCGGCTTCGCGGTCGATTCGAGGAGCGCGACCACCTGATCGGCGCTGAGGTCCGGGCGATCGGACCGGACGAGCGCGGCGACCCCGGCGACGAAGGGCGCAGCGAAGGAACACCCCTCCGCGTTCGCGACCCCGCCCTCGTACCAGGGCACGGGGATGTCCTGCGCAGGCCCCATGAGGTCGACGGCCGTGCCCGGCGCGCTGCCGGGTTGGTACACGGTCCCGTCGGTACTGAGCCCGCCGACCCCGACGACACCGGGCACCGTCGAGGGCGCCCAGGCCCGGGTCGCCCCCTGCGAGCGGTTGCCCACGCAGGCGATCACGACGACGTCGTTCTCGTGGGCGTGGGCGAAAGCCTCGTCCCAGTCGCTGCTCCAGGCGGGGTCCGACCACCCGAGCGACATGTTCACCACGTCCGCTCCGGAGTCGACCGCCCACCGCAGGGCCTGCGCCGCCTGGGTCCGCGACGACACCGCACCCTCGGGCAGTCCGCTGCCCAGCCACATCGAGGCCGAGAGCAGGTCCGCGTCGGGGGCGACCCCCGTGGGGGCCACGCCCTCGCCCTGCCCGGCGATGACACCGGCGACCGCGGTGCCGTGGTGGATCGTGGCGTCCGGTCCGACAGGTGTCGTCCCGTCGGTGCCGACACCGCTGAAGTCCTTCGCCCCGGTCACGGTGCCCCGCAGGTCATCGTGGTCGTCGTCGATCCCGGAGTCGATGACCGCGACGGTGACACCTGCACCGGTCGTCGTCTCCCAGGCCTTCTGGAGTCCGTAGGGCTCGACATACCACTGTCCGGGCCCGGCCTGCGGGCCGGAATCTGCGTCCTCCTCGTCGGGGGCCGGTTCCTCGGGGAGCTTCTCCGGTCGTTCCGGCGCCACCGCGTCCATCGCCACCGCGTTCGTCGCCGCCGAGGCGCCCTGCACCGCGGAGACCGTCCGCAGGTCGGAGATCGCGGGGACCTCCGGGACCGACCGGGTCTCCGGAACCGCGCCGGCTCCGGCCGTCCCGGTGGTACCCGCCAGCAGGGCAACGACGCCGAGCACCGCACCCACGCGCCGTACCGTCCCCGCGCGTGACACGGCGCGGGTCCGGGGTGGACGTCGACGGGTACGGATCATCCGATCAGGATACGGAAGACACGAGGTCCATCGCGGTGCCGTCCAGGATGTCGGACTCGCTCGTGACGATCGTGAGGGTGCCACCTGCGGCCTCGACATCGGTCTGCAGGCGTTCGACCAGGCGGCCGAGGATGAGTGCACCGGCCGGGATCACGTCGACCCGGCCCGGGTGCAGGTACGACAGTGCCTGTCGTGCGGCCCGGTCCATGCGGAGGAACGCGTCGACGGTGTGCTGCAGCGCGTCGATCGGCAGATGTGCGCCGTGGACCTGTGCCCGGTCGTAGGCCGGGAGGTCGAGGACCGCGGCCGTCAAGGTCGTGAGGGTCCCGGCCACGCCCACGAGGGTGCGGGCCCGGGAGGTGTCGACCGTCGTCCGTGCCCGGTCGTACCAGGTGTCGACCTCGGCGCGGGCGGCCGCGACGGCGGCCGGCTCCGGTGCACCGTCGTGGTCATGGGTGTGGAGGAACCGCTCGGTGAGCCGCACGCTCCCGATGTCCATGCTCAGCGCTGCTTCTACGGACAGTGCTGACTCGACGGAGGTCGCACCCTCTCCCCCGCCGCCGAGCACGAGCTCGGTCGAACCGCCACCCAGGTCCATGACGAGGTAGGGCGGCTGCACCGGCACGCGGGCGGCCGCCTCGACACCGGTCGCCGCACCGAGGAAGGACAGACGCGCCTCCTCGTCGCCGGTGATGACCTCGGGCGTCACACCCAGACGGTCACGGACCCCGGCGAAGAACTCCTCCCGGTTCTTCGCGTCGCGGGTCGCCGAGGTCGCGATGAACCGCAGGGCGGCGGGACGGTGTTCGGCGAGCACCTGTGCGTACTCGTCACAGGCGGCGAAGGTGCGGTCCAGTGCCGCCGGGTCGAAGCGGCCCGTCGCGTCGACCCCCTGACCCAGTCTCACGATCCGGGTGTCGCGGTGGAGTTCGACGAGCCCGCCGTCGGCGCCGACCTCGGCGACGAGGAGGCGGATGGAGTTCGTGCCGCAGTCGACGGCCGCGACGGTGGTCATACCGACTTCTCGGCGCCTCGGCCGCCGGATGCCGGCAGGTCCGCCGGAGCCTCGAGCGCGGGCCACTCGTGGCCCTCGACGGCGGGCACACCGGAGAACAGGCCGATGGCGCGGTCACCGATCGGGTTGACACCGGGTCCGGCGCTCAGCGCGTGGCCGACGAGGGCGTGCAGGCACTTGACGCGGGTGGGCATGCCACCGGCGGAGAAGTCGGAGATCTCGGGCACCTCGCCGACGCCGGAGTCGATGCCCAGCTGTGCACGGGTGTCCAGGTAGGCACGGTGGGCGGCGGCGTACCGTGCGGCGAGCTCGGTGTCGGTCTGCACCTCGGTCGTCCAGTCGGCCATGATGCCCGAGGCCTCCAGCCGGGAACACTCGGCCACGTAGTCCGGGTGGGACAGGTAGAAGGTCGTGGGGAACGGCGTGCCGTCGGGCAGGCGGGGCGCGGTGGCGACGACGAGCGGGGTCCCGTCGGTGGCGCGGGCGGCGATGCCCACGACCCCGCGCGGGACGCGGCCCAGCTGTTCACGGACGGTCTCGATGTCCGTGGGTGTGCATTCGGTGATCACTCGTGCTCCGTGTCGTCGTTCGCGACCTCGCGGGCCGCGGCCTGCTGTTCCGTGGTGAAACCGATGGCCTGGAGGTCGTCGAGCAGTTCGGTGTACCACGGGCGGTCGCGGACGGGGACGTCCACCCGGTCGGTGTCGGTCGTCGCGGCGTCCGCCTCGTCGGCGGCACCCGTGTCGTCGATGACGATGTACAGTTCCTCCCCCGGTTTCACGTAGTGCTGTTCCTCGCGGGCCCGGGCGGCCAGGTAGGCGGGATCGGTGAGCTGCTCCTGTTTGGCCTGCAGCGCCTCGACCTCGCCCTCGGTGGCGGCGATGTCGCGTTCGAGTGCGGAGATCTGCTGCCACTGGCGGATCCCGGTGTTCACACTCGGGGCGAACATCGCGACGAGAAGGATACCAAGACCGACGAGCACGAGGGTGCGCAGAGAGAACCGCCGGCCGGCCGCCGTACGGTCCAACCGGTCGGGGTCGAGACCGACGACCGGGCGTTCGATGCGTCCGGTCCGGTTGCCCACCTGCACGTCCTGGACGCCCTGGCCCAGTGAGCGGCGCAGACGGTCCCGGACACGACCGGAGGGTCGAGTGCTGTTCATGCCACCACGTCCTCGCCGTGCCCGGTGCGAGTCGGGGAAGAAGAAGGAGGGCACGACAGGGTCATTCTGTCGTGCCCTCCTGCTCACCCGCCGGAGGTGCGGTGGGTGTGTCGCGCCGCCGAGGCGCCTCGGCGGCGCGACACACCCGCCGCACCTCCGGCGGGCGGGCAGGGAGGAACGACAGAATGACCCTGTCGTGCCCTCCTTCTCACCCGCCGGAGGTGCGGTGGGTGTGTCGCGCCGCCGAGGCGCCTCGGCGGCGTTCGGTTCAGCCGGTGGGGTGCCGGGGCTCGGGCGGCGTTCGGCTCAGCCGGTGGGGTGCCGGGGCTCGGGCGGCGTTCGGCTCAGCCGCGGAAGCGGGGGAAGGCGGAGCGGCCGGCGTAGCGCGCCTGGTCGCCCAGCTGCTCCTCGATGCGCAGCAGCTGGTTGTACTTGGCCACACGCTCGGAGCGGGCCGGGGCACCGGTCTTGATCTGGCCGGCGTTCGTGGCGACGGCCAGGTCGGCGATGGTCGTGTCCTCGGTCTCGCCGGAGCGGTGGGAGACCATCGCGGTGTACTGGTGGGTCTGCGCCATCGAGATGGCGTCGAAGGTCTCGGTGAGCGAACCGATCTGGTTGACCTTGACGAGCAGCGAGTTGGCCGCACCCTCGTCGATGCCACGGCGCAGGCGGGAGGGGTTGGTGACGAACAGGTCGTCGCCCACGATCTGCACCTTGTCGCCGATGGCGGAGGTGAGCGTCACCCAGCCGTCCCAGTCGTTCTCGTCCAGCGGGTCCTCGATGGAGACGAGGGGGTACGTGGCGACGAGGTCGGCGTAGTAGTCGCTCATGTCCTGGGCGGACTTGGTCGTGCCCTCGAAGGAGTAGCCGCCCTCGGAGAAGAACTCGGAGGAGGCGACGTCGAGGGCGAGCGCGATCTCCTCGCCGGGCTTGCGGCCGGCCTTCTGGATCGCCTCGACGATGAGGTCGAGGGCCTCGGCGTTGGAGTCGAGGTTCGGGGCGAAACCGCCCTCGTCACCGAGGCCGGTGGACAGGCCGCGCTCCTTGAGGACGGCCTTGAGGGCGTGGTACACCTCGGCGCCCCAGCGCAGCGCCTCGCGGAAGGTGGCCGCACCGATCGGCGCGATCATGAACTCCTGGATGTCGACGTTGGAGTCCGCGTGGGACCCACCGTTGAGGATGTTCATCATCGGCACCGGCAGCACGTGGGCGTTCGGACCGCCCAGGTACTTGTACAGCGGCAGATCGGCGGAGTTCGCGGCGGCGCGGGCCACGGCCAGGGAGGTGCCGAGGATGGCGTTGGCGCCCAGGCGGGCCTTGTTCTCGGTGCCGTCCAGGTCGATCATCGACTGGTCGACCAGGCGCTGGTCGTCGGCGTCGATCCCGGCGATCGCCTCGTGGATCTCGTCGAGGACCGCGTCCACGGCCTTCTCGACACCCTTGCCCAGGTACCGGCCGGAGTCGCCGTCACGCAGTTCGACGGCCTCCCATTCACCGGTCGAGGCGCCCGAGGGGACGTCCGCACGCCCCACCGAACCGTCTTCGAGCAGGACCTCCACCTCGATGGTGGGGTTGCCGCGGGAATCCAGAATCTCTCGTGCGTTGGCTGCGATGATCTCGGCCACGTGATCTCTCCTTCGTCCGTCCGCTCGCTCGGCGGACCTGCGTGGACCCCACGGTGCGGGGGTGACATACCGCATCACACTCTAGTGGAGGGGCCGGACACCGTGTCGCTCCGGCACCGGGCTCCTCTCGAATTCCCGGTCCAGGTCACGTACGCGCGACTACCCTCACCCCAGGAGACGGTCTCGGAGGCGGCCGGGGACGCGGTCGTCCAGGCCGTGCTCGAGCAGGTAGCCCTCGACTGACCCGAACCGGTCGTCGATTCCCGCGAGCGTCGACTCCATGAGTTCGCGCGGCGCCTGGGTGGCGGTCTTCGACAGGTCGGCGACGATGCCGGCCGCCGCGAACCGCGTCTGGAGCGCCGCGACGAAGTCCGCCCCGAGGAACCTCTCCGTCGCCGCGTAGTCGTCGAGCACCGTCTGGCGCCCGACACCGAGGAGTTCGAGCAGGAACGCCGCGACCATCCCCGTCCGATCCTTACCCGCCGAGCAGTGGAAGACCGCAGGGTCCTCAGCCTCGGCGAGCACCGTGAGGATCTCCGCGAACCGCTCCCCCGCCTCCTCGATCATGAGCCCGTAGATGGTGGGCAGGGACCGGTCGGGCAGGCGGAAGGCGAGCGCGTCCTCCGGGTCCATCGGGTAGTAGCGGTCGAGGAACACCGGCATACCGAGGTGCTCGATGTCGGTGCCGTCGAGAGCATCCGGTGCGTGCCGCCCTTCCTGGGTCTCCCGCAGGTCGAGGACCGTCCGCACGCCCCGGGCCACGAGTTCGGCCCGGTCACCGTCGGTGAGGTTGGCCAGCCCGTCGGCCCGGTGAACGAGCCCGGTGCGGACCCGGTGACCGTCGGCCGTCGCCCAGCCGCCGACGTCACGGACGTTGAAGGTGCCCTCCAGGGGCACGTGGATGGGCAGATCGGGCTCGGTCGCGGTTTCCGTGGTGGTGCCGTCAGTCATGGGACTCCTCGGGGGTGTTGACCTCGACGGTACGTCGTTCGTGCTCCTCGGTGGCGTTCCGCAGCGCCGCCTCAGGGTCGATCCCCGCCTCCTTCGCCTCCGCGACGAGCGCGAGCAACCGCTCCCCCAGGTCGACGCCCGCGATCGGCGCGTTCCTCGCCTCCAGGCGTTCGACCCGGTCGAGCACCGCGTGCGCCCGGCTGAGCGCCGGCACCGAGCGCGGCACCGAGTCGAAGGACTGCCGCAGCCGGGAGGCCACGGTGTCGGCGGACGGGGAGGGCGCCTCGGCGGCGGATGTGCCGGCGACCTTCTCCGCGCGTTCGGCGGCCTTCACCGCCTCGTAACGGCGCTCGACCTCGTCGATCGGCACCGGCCCGTCGGAGTCGAAGACGTGCGGGTGACGACGGACCAGCTTGGCCCGCAGGCCCTCCTGGACGCGCCGGAACGCCGCACCGCTGCCCGGTTCCCCCGCCGCCTCGTCGATGAGCGAGGCGTGGAAGAGAACCTGGTAGAGCACGTCGCCCAATTCGTTCTCGATCTCCGTGCGCTCCCCGTGGTCGAGGGCGGCCAGCAGTTCGTGGGTCTCCTCCAGCAGGAACTTCTGGAGCGAGTGGTGCGTGTGCGCCGAGGCCCACGGGCAACGGTCACGGATGTACCCCATGACGGCGGGCAGGTCGAGGGACGCCACGTCGGGGCGGTCCCAGGTGCGCGCTGACCCCGTGGGTACCTCATCCATGGACACCGGGCCGCCCGTCATGCGGCGGTCTCCGGCTTCGGCAGCGGCAGGATCGCGTCGAGGAACTGGGTGGTCCAGCGCAGGAGCGCGGCGTCGGTGAGTTCGTTCGCCGTGAAACCCTCCCCGTCCTTCGGCGCCGGGACGACGATCGAGCGGACCGCGGGCTTGAGCAACGACTTGGGGTACATGCGCTTGAGGCGGGCGATCTGCGACTCGGCGAGTTCGACCGGCCCGAAGCGGATGTTGTTGCCCTGTTTGACGATCTCGTGGACGCCCGAGGCGCGCGCCCGGATCCGCAGCCGGGCGACGTCGGCGAGGACCGCCACGGCGTCCGGGTAGGGCCCGTACCGGTCGACGAGTTCCGCCAGCACCTCCTGCACCTGGTCCTCGTCCGCGGCACCGGCGAGCTTGCGGTAGGCCTCCAGGCGCAGCCGCTCGTGCTCGACGTAGTCGGTGGGCAGGTGGGCGTCGATGGGCAGCTCGATGCGCATCTCCGCCTCTTCCTCCTCGCCCTCGCCACGGAAGTTCGCGACCGCCTCGCCGACCAGACGCACGTAGAGGTCGAAGCCGACGCCCTCGATGTGGCCGGACTGCTGGCCGCCCAGCAGGTTGCCCGCGCCGCGGATCTCCAGGTCCTTCATCGCGATCTGCATGCCCGCACCGAGCTCCGTGTGGCTGGCCAGCGTCTGCAGACGGTCGTAGGCCGTCTCCGTGAGGGTCTGGTCGCCCGGCCACAGGAAGTACGAGTACGCCCGCTCACGCCCGCGGCCCACACGGCCACGCAACTGGTGGAGCTGGGACAGGCCCATCCGGTCGGCACGGTCGATGATGAGGGTGTTCGCGTTCGCGATGTCGAGGCCCGTCTCGACGATCGTCGTGCACACCAGCACGTCGTACTTCTTCTCCCAGAAGTCGACGATCACCT
Organism: Brevibacterium litoralis; assembly: GCF_040212315.1. NCBI lineage: Bacteria > Bacillati > Actinomycetota > Actinomycetes > Micrococcales > Brevibacteriaceae > Brevibacterium > Brevibacterium litoralis. Next base: position 197,510 of record NZ_JBDIUY010000028.1, read on the forward strand.
GCTCCAGGCGCTGCTCGCTCATCTTGCCGTGGGCCACCGCGATCCGGGCCTCCGGCACGAGTTCCGCCAGGTGGCCGGCCACCCGCTCGATGTCCTGGACCTTGTTGTGGACGTAGAACACCTGGCCCTCGCGCATCAGCTCACGCCGGATCGCCGCGGTCACCTGTTTGTCCTCGTACTTGCCGACATAGGTGAGGACGGGGTGACGTTCCTCCGGCGGGGTCGCGAGCGTCGACATCTCACGGATGCCGGTGACGGCCATCTCCAGGGTGCGTGGGATCGGGGTGGCGGACATGGCGAGCACGTCGACGTTGGTGCGCAGCTGCGTGAGCGTCTCCTTGTGCTCGACACCGAACCGCTGCTCCTCGTCGATGATGACGAGCCCCAAGTCCTTGAACCGCACCTCCCCGGAGAGCAGGCGGTGCGTTCCGATGACGACGTCGATCTTCCCGTCGGCCAGGTCCTTCTTCACCTTCTCCGCCTCCGCGTTCGACTGGAAGCGCGAGAGGTACCCGACGTTCACCGGGAATCCGGAGTACCGCTCGGTGAAGGTCTGCAGGTGCTGCTGGACGAGCAGCGTGGTGGGCACGAGCACCGCCACCTGTTTGCCGTCCTGCACCGCCTTGAAGGCCGTACGCACCGCGACCTCCGTCTTGCCGTAGCCGACGTCGCCGCAGACCAGACGGTCCATCGGCACGGTCTTCTCCATGTCGGCCTTGACCTCGTCGATCGTGGTGAGCTGGTCCGGCGTCTCGTTGTACGCGAAGGCGTCCTCCAGCTCCCGCTGCCACGGGGTGTCCGGGCTGAAGGCGTGGCCCTTCGTGGCCTGCCGGGCGGAGTAGAGCCGGATGAGCTCCCCGGCGATCTCCTTGACCGCCTTCTTCGCCTTCGACTTCGTCTTCTGCCAGTCGGCCCCGCCCATCTTGTTGAGGCTCGGGTTCTCACCACCCACGTACCGGGTGACCTGGTCGAGCGCGTCCGAGGGCACGTACAGGCGGTCACCGGGCTGCCCCCGCTTCGACGAGGCGTACTCGACGACCAGGTACTCCCGCGTGTGCTGCTCGCCGCGCCGACCCATGGTCCGCTGGACCATCTCGACGAACCGGCCCACACCGTGCTGCTCGTGGACGATGAAGTCCCCGGGCCGCAGGTCCAGCGGGTCGACCTGGTTGCGCTTGCGGCGCGCGGGAAGGCGGCGCATGTCCCGCGTCGAGGCGGCGGCCGCCCGCCCGAGGACGTCGGCCTCCGTGAGGACCGCGAGCTTGAGGTTCTCCAACACGAACCCGCCGTAGGCCGCGGCCGTCGTCACCGACACCGTGCCAGGGGTCCCCTCCGAGGTGAGGTCGTCGTGGAGTGAGGCGGGCACCTCGGCCTCGCCGAACACCTCCACCAGGCGCTTGGCCGGGCCCATGCCCTCGGTGAGCACGTGGACCGTCCACTCCGCGTGGACGAGGCCGCGCAGGTCGGCGAGCACCGCCTCGACGTCACCGGCGTAGCCGCGCGGTTCCCGGCCCGGCACCTCGAGGACGCGGCGGTTCCCGGCGGGGGTGCCGGGCGCCTCGGCGGCGCCGTCCCCCGCTGCCGAGGCGCCCGCGAGTTCCGCGTCGACCCCGAGTCCGCCCATCTCCCACCAGGGCAGACCGAGGACGCCCGCGGCCTCGCGGGTCTGGTCGAGGGTGCGGAAGCTCGCGGCGGACAGGTCGATGGGGGCGTCTCCCCCGCCGGCGGCCGAGGCCCAGGCGGCCTCGAGGAACTCCTCGGTCGTGGACACGAGGTCCTCGGCGCGGGCCTCGACCTTCTCCGGGGAGACGAGGACGACGCGGCTGTGCTCCGGGACGACGGCGAGGAGGGGCTCCATGCCGTCGGCGAGGACCGGGGCGAGGGACTCCATGCCCTCGACCGCGATGCCCTCGGCGAGCTTCTCCAGCATGTCCCGGGCGCCGGGCAACTGATCGGCGAGCGTCCGGGCGCGGTCGCGGACGGAGGCCGAGAGGAGGACCTCGCGGCAGGCCGGGGCCCACAGGGTGTACTCGGCACCCTCGGCGGTCGGCATCGACCGCTGGTCGGCCACGGAGAAGGGGCGGATCTCGTCGATCTCGTCGTCGAAGAACTCGATGCGCAGGGCGTGGTCGTCCGTCGGCGGGAAGATGTCGAGGATCCCGCCGCGGACCGCGTACTCACCCCGCCGCGAGACCATGTCGACACGGCTGTACGCGAGCGAGGAGAGACGTTCGGCCAGGTCGGGCAGGTCCGCCCGGTCGCCCACGCGCAGGTGGACGGGTTCGAGCTCACCCAGACCCTTGACCAGCGGCTGGAGCAGGGCGCGGACGGGGGCTGTGACGACCCGCAACCGCGCGCGGTCCGAGGCGTGGGCCAGGCGCCGGAGCACGGACAGACGCTGGCCGACGGTGTCGGAGCGGGGCGAGAGCTTCTCGTGCGGCAGGGTCTCCCAACTGGGGAAGAACGCGACCGAGTCGTCGGGCAGGTGGTCCTTCAGCGCCGTGGAGAGTTCCTCGGCCTCACGTCCGGTGGCGGTGACGGCGAGGACGATGCCGGGGGTGGTGCCGTCGGTGAGGGTGTCGGGGGTGGAGGGCGCCTCGGCGGCGGTGCCGTTCGTGGTGGAGGTGCCGGTGATGCCGGTGGCGCCGGCGAGGAGGAGGGGGCGCAGTCCCTTCACCACGCCGATGGAACCCCCGGGGGACGTCCCGTCGGACAGTTCGGCGATCGCGGTGGCGATCGCGGGTTCGGTGGACGTCGTGGAGTGCAGACCCGTCAAAGACACGCCCACCAGTCTAGGACCTCGGGGGTTTTCGGATTCCCCGGGGATGTCCGGAGAACCCCCGGGTGGCGTGCGGGGTGGTCTGGGACACTGGGGCGCATGAGCTCGCAGAACCCGCTGAACGCGTACGGCCCGTCCGGCTCTCGGGGAGGGTCCGCCGGATCCTCTCGTGGCGAGATGGTCCGGAGCACCGCACGCACCTCGGTCGTCCGGCTCGCGCAGCCGGTCGGCCTGCTCGTGTTCATGTGGTTGATCCGAGCCTTCGACTGGGTGCTGCCGGGCACCTTCAACACCTACGGCATCCGGTCCTGGGACCCGACGAGTGTGTTCGGGATCGTCGCCTCTCCGGTCCTGCACTCCGGGTGGCCGCACCTCATCTCGAACACGGTGCCGTTCCTGGTGCTCGGGCTGCTCGTCGCCCTGGACGGGGTGCGCCGCTTCTGGCTCGTCACGGTGATCGTCGCGGTCGTCTCGGCGGTCGGGACCTGGGTGGTGAACGTGCCGGGGACGCTCACGGTCGGGGCCTCGGGGTTGGTGTTCGGGTACTTCGGGTACCTGCTGGTCCGTGCCTTCATCGCCCGCTCGCTCGGGCACGCGATCCTCTACGCGGTCATCGCTCTCGTGGTCGGGGTCGCCTACGGCAGCTCGATGGTCGTCGGGATCCTGCCGATCCATCAGGGCATCAGTTGGCAGGCACACTTCTTCGGCGCGGTCGGCGGCGGCCTGGCCGTCTGGCTCTTCCGCCCCCGCAAGGAGGCGAGCGCCGGATCCTGATCCGGGTCCGGCCGGTCCCGGAGGCGTCTGCCGCTGGTCCGCACCCTCGCTCAGGCGGCTCGGCGCGGCGTCGACCCATGTTTGCGAGGTAATCGTCATTTCGCAGAGCTCTTGTCTCGCGGTCCTGCACGACGACGAGACATCTGCCCCGTCGAACGACATCAACCTCGCAGTCGACCCGGGGCGGTATCACTTCCGGGCGTTCTGGAGAGTCCGTCGGAAGAGGTCGAGGTCGAGAACCGTCTCCCAGTCGACGTGGACCGGGAACCAGCCGGCACGGAGGAGCGCCTGGTCACGCCTGTACTGCTCTTTGAGACTCGCCCGACCCTCGGGGGTCTTTTCGAAGTACTTCCCGTACCCGTCGAACTCCAGTGCCACACGCGTCGAGTGATTCGCGAAGTCGATGCGACGGCGACCGATGTCCGTCTCGATCCACACCTGTTGTCCCCATTGGTCGACGATGCCGAGTCTGTGGAGCGCCACCCGGGTCAGTGATTCACCGACGCTCTCCGACAGGCCGCTCGCCAGCGCAGCGACGGCCCGGACATCGCGGCGGTGTGCGCGCGGATGGTCCACCAGACACGATTCCAGATCGACCCGCTCCAACTTCTCGGCGCGGATCGCCGCGTCCGCCATCGGGAGTCCCAGTTTCAGACCTTCGTCCGCCCCGATGTCCAGACACGTCCGCGCAATGCTCGTCATCGCACGTCCTCCGACCTCCACCATGTGCCCGGGCGAGATCTCGTCCATCCCGAACCACCGGACGACCCCACTCGATTGATTTCTCCCCGGCCGGGTCACATCGATCGTGGGCGCGGAGGGCAGGGCGGATTCGAGCCCCAGGAGGTGTGCCGCCGTGCGATGCGAGTAGAACCAGGTGCCCCGAGCAGCCACGGCATCTCGCTGCGGCGACACCTCGAAGGCGTGAATGAGCACCGTGCGCATCAGTTTGTCGCGGACGACAGGCGACCCCGACGCAAGTCGTTTGAGGACCGTGAGATCCTTCTTGTCCAGCAGGTCGCTGGTCTGAGAATGCCTCCGACATTCACGGTTGATGCGGTACACACCGCGGAGAACCGGCTCCAGACAACACCGGAGCAGGTGTTCCCGACCTTTCCGGGTCACCCCACGGTCGACGAGTTTGCGGGACGAGAGCACGAGAGTCATGTCCCGACCTTGTCCTGCACATCTCTCACCGTCACGCCCCGTCCTCGGCCTGTGGATCGCCCGCTCGCGGTCCACAGGACGGGACACACATGGTCACGCGGTTGTCCACACCTGGGGAGATCACAGTCCTGGACCTGTGACCTGGGGGTTCGTCGCCATACTCTGTCCGAACGCCATTCAATACGACTTCCGGCTCTTCGGCCACGCACGATCGGCGGTTCGTCCACATCACGATTGCGCACCGTCGTGGTCAGGAAGGTACCGACAGGGCACGTGCAGTGGGAGACTGATGAAGACCGACACACTCACCGGCACCAGCCCCAGACACCGGTGAACCGCTGACGAGGAAGGCCCGCCGTGACCGGAGAGAACCCGCTCCTCCCCGCTGCCTACGACATCGTCTGGACGTGCGGTTCCGTGATCGCCCTGGTGCTCCTCGTCTGGGCTCTCGTCCGGTGGTTCCGCATCCGGTCCCATTCGAACTCCGTCCTCACGGACCTCGTCACGATTGCAGCCTTCGTGATCTTCCCCCTCATCGGACCGGCCGCCTATCTCATCGCGACGTGGAACAGGCGCCGCACGGGCGCGACGACTGCCCCGGCGAACGCGTCGACGGTCTGAGACGCCTGCGCGACCCGCACTGGTTCCCGACTGCGAGGGAAACGTCGTCACGCAGGGCTCTTGTCTCGTAGTCCTGTACGACTACGGGACATCTGCCTCGTCGAACGACGTCGACCTCGCAATCTCGCACGGGAGGGCTCCGCGCTCAGCCGACGTACGCGGCCAGGAACTCACCGGTCACCGTCGAATCCGCCGCCTCGACCATCTGCCGGGGCGTGCCCTCGAAGACGATCCGGCCACCCTCGCGGCCTGCTCCTGGGCCGAGGTCGATGACGTGATCGGCATGGGCGACGACCGCCAGGTGGTGCTCGACGACGATGACCGACCGACCGCCGTCGACCAGACGGTCGAGGAGATCGAGCAGGGCTGCGACGTCCGCGAGGTGGAGACCGGTCGTCGGCTCGTCGAGGACGAGTACCTTCCCCTTCTCGCCGAGCGCGACCGCGAGCTTCAGTCGCTGCCGCTCACCCCCGGACAGGGTGTTGAGCGACTGCCCGAGCTTCACGTACCCGAGCCCCACCTCGTCGAGGCGACTGAGAACCGTATGTGCCTTCGGGACCGGCGCCTCGCCACCCTCCGACTTCTTCGCGACGAAGGCCCGGGCCTGTGCGACGGACATGTCGAGGACCTCGGCGATGTTCCTGCCGCCCAGACGCATGTCGAGCACCTCGTCCTTGAACCGACGGCCCTCGCAGACCTCGCAGGGACCGGCAGTACCCGCCATGAGACCCAGGTCGACGAACACCTGACCGGCACCCTTGCAATTCTCACAGGCACCGTCCGAGTTGGCGCTGAACAGACCGGGCTTCACCCCGTTGGCCTTCGCGAAGGACGACCTGATCGGGTCGAGGACCCCGGTGTAGGTCCCCGGGTTGGAGCGCCTCGAACCGCGGATGGCCGACTGGTCGAGGACGACGACGTCCTCTCGTGGGGCGGTCCCGTCGTGGACGATCCCCTCGTCGACGAGCGTGCTCTTGCCGGATCCGGCCACCCCGGTGACGGCGCAGAGGACCCCGAGCGGCACGTCCACGTCGACGTCACGCAGGTTGTTCCGCCCGGCCCCGCGCACGGACAGGACCCCGGTCGCAGGCCGCACGGTGTCCTTGAGCTCCGCCCGGTACCCGAGGTGTTCGCCGGTGAGCGTCCCCGACTCCAGCAGCCCGTCGACGGTCCCCTCGTACTGGAGGGAACCACCCTCCGTGCCGGCGCGTGGGCCCAGGTCGACGACGTGGTCGGCGATCCGGATCGTCTCCGGCTTGTGCTCGACGACGAGCACCGTGTTGCCCTTGTCCCGCAGACGCAGGAGCAGATCGTTCATCCGGTGGATGTCGTGCGGGTGGAGTCCGACCGTCGGTTCGTCGAAGACGTAGGTGATGTCGGTGAGGCTCGATCCCAGGTGACGCACGAGCTTGACCCGCTGCGCCTCGCCGCCGGAGAGCGTGCCACTGGGCCGGTCGAGTGACAGGTAGCCGAGGCCCACCTCCCGGAAGGCGTCGACCGTCTCGACGAGTGTCGCCACGAGGGGTTCGACCCCGGTCGTGTCGACCGACTCCAGCCATTCCGGCAGGTCGCTGATCTGCCGTTCCGTCACCTGCCCGATGTGCAGACCGCCGATGAGCGCCGAGCGCGAGACCTCGTTCAGCCGGTACCCCTCGCAATCCGGACAGGTCCGGAACACGGCGATCCGGTCGACGAAGGCACGCACGTGCGGTTGCAGGGCGTCCCGGTCCTTCGACAGGAAGGACTTCTGCACCCTCGAGAGCAGGCCCTCGTACGTGAAGTTCGTCCCGGAGATGTTCACCTTGCCGGGCTCGCGTTCCAGGAGGTCGTGACGCTCCTGGGCCGTGTAGTCCCGGATCTTCTTGTCCGGATCGAAGAACCCGGTCTCCGTGAGGGACCGGACCGACCAGCCGCCGGGCTTGTACCCCGGGATGAGCACCGCGCCGTCGTTGAGGCTCAGGTCCTCGTCGATGATCCCGGAGATGTCGATGTCCGAGACCTCGCCCGTCCCCTCACAGCCGGCGCACATACCGCCCTGCCGGAAGTAGGTGGTCTTCTCCTTCTTCGCCTTCGTGTTCCGGTGCACGGTCGCGGCACCCGCCGCCGACACCGAGGCGGTGTTGAACGAGAAGGCCGCCGGACCACCGACGTGGGGTTCCGCCTTCTTCGCATAGAGGAGGCGCAACAGCGTGTACGCGTCCGAGACCGTCCCGACCGTCGACCGGTTGTTGGGTGTCAGACGTTCCTGGTCGACGACGATCGCCGGTGTCAACCCTTCCAGGTGGTCGACGTCGGGCCGGGCGACCTGCGGCATGAAGCCCTGGACGAAGGCGCTGTACGTCTCGTTGATGAGCCGCTGCGATTCCGCGGCGAGGGTGCCGAACACGAGCGAGCTCTTGCCCGAACCAGACACTCCGGTGAAGACCGTCAGGCGCCGTTTGAGGATCGTGAGGTCGAACCCGGTGAGGTTGTTCTCGCGGGCCCCGTGGACCCGGATCTCGTCATGGGCGTCAGCGGCGATCGGTGTCGTCATACCGCCAGATTAGGCCACTCGTGTCGGACGCTGACCCGCCTACGAGAGAGATGTCGTTCGACGAAGCAGAAGTCTCGTAGTCCTGGACGACGACGAGACAAGAGTCCTGCGAAACGACATCTACCTCGTCATCCCGGACCACACCCCGCCGGCGGGCACCCCTCAGCGGGAGTGGTACTTCTGCTGGGTCTCCGTGAGGCCCTCGGTGAGCAGCATCTCGACGGCGTCGGCGATGTCGGAGACGAAGATCGGCAGGTCCTTGCGCTCGGCGGCCGAGAAGGGCTTGAGCACGTAGTCCGCGGTGTCCTGGCGCCCCGGGGGCCGACCCACACCGGCACGCACCCGCAGGTAGTCCTTGGTCCCCAACGACTTCGTCATCGACCGCAGACCGTTGTGGCCACCCTCGCCGCCGCCACGCTTGAGCTTGATCGAGTCGAACGGCAGGTCGACGTCGTCGTGGATCGCCACGACGTGCTCGGGATCGACCGAGTAGAAGTTCGCCAACTGCGAGACCGGCCCACCCGACTCGTTCATGTACGTGAGCGACTTGGCGAGCACCACTCGCGGACCCGGCAGCCCGCCGTTCGAGCCCAACCGCCCCTCGCTCACGACGGCCCGCGCCTTGCTGCGGCCCAGCTTCCCACCGGTCCGCGCCACCAGCTCGTCGATCACCATGTGGCCGATGTTGTGCCGCGTCGCCGCATACCTGTCGCCCGGATTGCCCAGGCCGATGACGATCCACCTGTCGTCGCTCACGTCTCCCGCTGTCCTTCTCTCGTACTCCCGGACCCCGCACACGACTCGGGGCGGGCACCGTCATACGGTACCCGCCCCGGTCGGTGTCCTCTCCCGTCCGACCTACGCTCAGCGCGCGGACCCGGTCGGAAGAGGAGGGCCGTGATCAGTCCTCGGACTTCTCTTCGCCCTCGGCGGTCTCGCCCTCGGCGGCCTCGTCCGACTCCTCGCCCAGGTCCTGCTCGACCTCGGCGAAGATGTTGACGAGCAGGGAGTCGGCGTCCTGCGCCAGCTCGATGCCGGCGGGCAGCTCGACGTCACCGGCGAGCACGTGCTCGCCGGCTTCCTTGCCCTCGATGGAGACCGTGAAGGAATCCGGGAGGTGGGTGGCCTCGGCGAGCACCGTGACGGTGTTCTGCTCGACGGAGGACAGGTTGCCGGAGAACGGCTCGCCCTCGACGTGCAGCGGGACCTCGACCTCGATCTTCTCGCCCTTCTTCACGAGGACGAGGTCCAGGTGCTGGTAGGAGCGGTGGATCGGGTGGTACTGGTAGTCCTTGACGACGGCCTGCTCGGTCTTGTTCGGACCCTCGAGCTTGAGCAGCGGGTTCGACAGCTTCATGGCCATCATCGTGGCGTGGCCGTCGAGGACCAGGTGGACCGGGTCGGTGCCGTGGCCGTAGAGGACCGCGGGGACCTTGCCGGCGCGGCGGAGACGGCGGGCGGCGCCCTTGCCGAACTCCTCGCGCAGCTCGACCTGGAGAGTGTAGTCAGCCATGGGAACTCCTTCGTGTGATGTTCTTCTTCGACACCACGGCGAACGAGGTCGTGCGTGTCGGAGCGAACCATGGGCGCCGACCACCTGGTCGGGCACCGGGCACGGTGTGTTCCGGCTGCAGAACCGCGTCGATCACGGAAGCCCGTGAAGGGCCTCCCTCGCCGAGGCAACCGTTCAAGGATAGGGCAGGGCACCTCGGGAGCGAAATCCTGCACATGCAGAAGGGATGCACCTCACAGTGGAGATGCATCCCTTCTGCATGCCGGGATCCGCGGCTCACACCGCGGCGACCCGACTCAGATGTTGAACAGCGAGGTGACCGAACCGTCGACGAACACCTGCTGCACGGCGCTGGCGAGCAGCGGAGCGATGGACAGCTCGGTGAGCTTGTCGAACTTCTTCTCCTCGTCGAGGGGCAGCGTGTTCGTCACGATGACCTCCTCGGCGACCGAGTTCGACAGGCGCTCGACGGCGGGGCCGGAGAACACGGCGTGCGTCGAGACGATGACCACGCCCTTGGCGCCGGCGTTCATGCAGGCCTCGGCGGCCTGGACGATCGTGCCACCGGTGTCGATCATGTCGTCGACGAGCACGCACATGCGGCCGGCGACGTCACCGACGACGCGGTTGGCCTTCGTCTGGTTCGGCCGGTTGATGTCACGGGTCTTGTGGATGAAGGACAGCGGTGCGCCACCGAGCGAGGCCGACCAGTTCTCCGCGACCTTGATGCGACCGGCGTCCGGGGAGACGACCGCCAGGTCGTGCTGCGAGTATTTGTCGCGCACATAGTTGGCGAGGATCGGCAGGGCGACCAGGTGGTCCACGGGTCCGTCGAAGAAGCCCTGGATCTGGGCGGTGTGCAGGTCGACCGTGATGACGCGGTCGGCACCGGCGGTCTTGAACAGGTCCGCCATGAGACGGGCCGAGATGGGCTCGCGGCCGCGGTGCTTCTTGTCCTGGCGGGCGTAGGGGAAGAAGGGCGCGATGACGGTGATCCGCTTGGCCGACGCACGCTTGAGCGCGTCGAGCATGATGAGCTGCTCCATCACCCAGTCGTTGATGGGCGAGCAGTGCGACTGCATGACGAAGACGTCCTTGCCGCGCACGGACTCGCCGAACCGCACGTAGATCTCGCCGTTGGCGAAGTTGTAGACGTCCGTGGGCAGTAGCTCCGTGCCGAGCTCGGCGGCGACCTGCTCCGCCAGCTCCATGTTCGCCCTACCGGTGACGAGGGCGAGACTCTTCTCGCCCGGGGTCGTGATCGACGCGCTCACTTGTCCTCCGTGTCCTTCTGTGCAGACCCGTTCTGCGCAGTCCGTGCGGTGTCTTCTGCCTCCAGGGCCGCTCGGGCGGCCTCGGCGGCGGGTGTACCCGGACGCTTGTCCAGGACCCAGCCCTCGGTGATGCGCTGAGGGGCGTAGGTCTGGGCGAGCGCGCCTGCGGGCACGTCCTTCCGGATCACTGTACCGGCACCGGAGTAGGCGCCGTCGCCCACTGTGACAGGTGCAACGAACATCGTGTCCGAGCCGGTGCGCACGTGTGAGCCGATCGTCGTGTGGTGCTTGTTCACCCCGTCGTAGTTGACGAAGACGGAGGAGGCTCCGATGTTCGAGTGCTCACCGATCGTCGCGTCACCCACGTAGCTGAGGTGCGGCACCTTCGACCCGGTCCCGATCCGTGCGTTCTTCGTCTCGACGAAGGCGCCGATCTTGCCCTCGATGCCGAGCACCGTGCCCGGCCGCAGGTAGGCGAAGGGCCCGACGGTCGCGTTCTCACCCACGACGGCGAGGTTCCCGTGGGTCCGCACCACCTGGGCGTATGCGTGCACCTCGGTGTCGGTGAGCGTCGTGTCCGGGCCGACGACGGCGCCGGTCGCCACGTCGCAGGCGCCGTGGAGCTGGACGCCGGGCAGGATCGTCACGTCCTCGGCGAGGGTGACGTCCGCGTCGATCCACGTGGTGTCCGGGTCGACGACGGTGACGCCGGCGCGCATCCAGTCCTCGACGATCCGCCGATTGAGCTCCTTGCCGAGCGTGGCCAACTGCACACGGTCGTTCGCGCCCTCGACCTGCCACACGTCCTCGGTGGTGAGCGCGGACACAGCTCCCCCGTCGCCGCGGGCGATCCCGATGACGTCGGTGAGATACTTCTCGTTCTGCGCGTTGTCGGTGGTGACCCGCGGCAGTGCGTCGCGGAGCACGGCGGCGTCGAAGGCGTAGATCCCGGAGTTGATCTCGGTGATCGCCTTCTCGTCCTCGCTCGCGTCCTTCTCCTCGACGATCCGTTCCAGGGCCCCGGCCGCGTCGCGGACGATGCGGCCGTAGCCACGGGGGCGGGACACCTCGGCGGAAAGGACGGTGACGGCGTGGCCGTTGTCCTCGTGGAAGGCCACCAGGTGCCCGAGCGTGGCCGAGGTGAGCAGCGGGACGTCGCCGTAGGTGACGACGACGGTGCCGGTCAGGTCGTCCGGCAACTGGGTGAGCGCGCACTCGGCGGCCCGGCCGGTGCCCGGGACGTCGTCCTGGTCGGCGACGAGGACCGACCGGTCGAGGACCTCGGAGATACCGGCCACGTGCTCGGCGACCTGCTCACGGGCGTGCCGCAGCACGACGACCAGGTGCTCGGGGCCCGACCGTGCCGCCGCGGAGATCGCGTGGTGCAGCAGCGACCTGCCGCCGATCGGATGCATCACCTTGGGGGTGGAGGACTTCATCCGCGTGCCCTGCCCTGCGGCGAGGACGATCACGGCGGCTGGACGGTGCTGGGTCATGTGTGGATTCTCCTGTCACCGGGTCGGTGTCGCTCCGCCCAAAGGATTCGAACCTTTACTGCACGGCTCCAAAGGCCGGCGTGCTGCCATTACACCAGGGCGGACCACGCGCGAGCGGGCCGGTGCACGGTCCCGGGCGGACGGGACCGTCGGGGCCCGCCGGCCGAGCGCGGACGTCATCCATCCTGCCACTAGACTTCGGGGCATGGAAATCCTCATGGACGTGCTCGTACTGCTGCACCTGCTCGGAATGGCTATCATCGTCGGTTCCTACTTCGCCCACGTGAAGTCCCCCAAGGTGGTGGCCGGCATGCTGCACGGCACCTACCTGCAGCTCGTCACCGGCCTCGCGATGGTCGCGATCCTGTCCGTCATGGGCGCGGATCTCAACCATGTGGCCGTCACGCTCAAGGTGCTCCTCGCCGTCGCGGTGTGGGTCTTCGCGTTCCTCGGTCGCCGCAAGGAGAAGGCCGCCGACCCGGACGCCTCCCCGCACCCCTCCGCGCTCTTCTCGCACCTCACCGGCGGCGCGGCGGTCCTCGCCGTCATCGTCGCCGTGTTCGTCCTCTGACCTCCCCCGCTCCCGAGGTGCCCTGACCCGATCCCCGACGCCCCGTCCTTCTCGGACGGGGCGTCGTCGTGTCCGGGGCCGACACCCCGTCCGGGGCAGGAGCGTGTCCGAGGCGTCCCCTAGACTTCACGGCACCATGACTTCACCGTTCGATTTCCTCAACGCGCCCGCCTCGACGTCCACCCCTGCCGCACCCGTGCCACCGGTCACGGACCGGCCGGGGACGGACGTGGAGTCGGCGGGACAGGGCGCCTCGGGAGCGGCGGACCTCATGGAGGGCCTCAACCCGCAGCAGGCCCGGGCGGTCGAGTACAACGGTGGGCCCTTGCTCATCGTCGCCGGCGCCGGGTCCGGCAAGACGACGGTCCTCACCCGCAGGATCGCCCATGCCTTGCGGACCGGGCAGGCTCACCCGGGTCAGGTACTGGCGATCACCTTCACGAACAAGGCCGCGCGGGAGATGCAGGAGCGCATCACCGACCTCGTGGGGCCCCGCGCCCGGTCGATGTGGATCTCGACCTTCCACTCGGCCTGCGTCCGGATCCTCCGGCGGGAGGCGAAGACGCTGGGCATGAAGTCGAACTTCACCATCTACGACTCGCAGGACTCCCAGCGGCTCATCACCCAGGTGATGCGGGAGGCCGGGCTCGACTCGAAGAAGTTCACCCCGCGGTCGGTGCAGAACCGGATCTCGAACCTCAAGAACGACCTGCTCACGGTCGACGACTTCTCAGCCCGGGCCCAGGAGAACAACCCCGCGGACCGCACGGTGTTGGAGGTCTACCGGCGCTACCAGGAGCGGTTGCGGCTGGCCAACGCCTTCGACTTCGACGACCTCATCATGGAGACGGTCCACCTGCTCGGGGCCTTCGACGACGTCGCCGCCTACTACCGCAGCCGGTTCGCGCACATCCTCGTCGACGAGTACCAGGACACGAACCCGGCGCAGTACGAGCTGATCCGTGCACTCGCCGGGGCGGACCTCCCACAGCCGACCGCGGAACTCACCGTCGTCGGTGACGCCGACCAGTCTATCTACGCCTTCCGCGGGGCGACGGTACGCAACATCGTCGAGTTCGAGGAGGACTTCCCCCAGGCGGAGACCATCCTGCTGGAGCAGAACTACCGGTCCACACAGAACATCCTGTCGGCGGCCAATGCCGTCATCGGCCACAACGACGACCGCAAGGCCAAGAACCTGTGGACCGACAGCGGAGCCGGGGAACCGGTGGTCGGCTACGTCGCCGACACCGAACAGGACGAGGGCCGGTTCGTCGTCGAGACGATCGACGACCTCATGGACACCGACGGCCTCACCTACGGCGACTTCGCGGTCTTCTACCGGACGAACGCCCAGTCCCGGTCGATCGAGGACGCCCTGGTGCGCGCCGGGCTGCCCTACAAGGTCGTCGGGGGCACGCGGTTCTACGAGCGCAAGGAGATCAAGGACGCGATGGCGTACCTGCGCGTCGTCGCGAACCCGGACGACGACGTCAACCTGCGCCGGATCCTGAACGTCCCCAAGCGCGGGATCGGTGACCGTTCCGAGGCGCTCATCGGCTCCTTCGCCGAGCGGGAACGGATCAGCTTCTGGGAAGCGCTGCGCCGGGCCGAGGAGGCCCCGGGTGTCTCCACCCGCACCCTCAAGCCGCTGCAGACCTTCCTCGCACTCATGGACGACCTCCGGGCCCTGACCGAGGGGGCGACCGCGCCCTCCCGTGTCCTCGAGGCGATCCTCGAACAGTCGGGCTACCTGGCGGAGCTCCACACGAGCACCGACCCGCAGGACGAGTCCCGGGTCGACAACCTCGCCGAGCTCGTGGCCGTCGCCGAGGAGTTCCACCGCAACGACCCCGAGGCGACCCTCGACGACTTCCTCGAACAGGTGGCCCTCGCCTCGGACACGGACAACATCCCGGACCCGGAGGCCGGCGAGGTCACCCTCATGACACTCCACACGGCCAAGGGACTGGAGTTCCCCGTCGTGTTCCTCACGGGCATGGAGGACGGCACCTTCCCGCACCAGCGGTCCTTCGACACCCGCACGGAGATGAACGAGGAACGCCGCCTCGCCTATGTCGGCCTCACCCGGGCCAAGAAGCGGCTGTACCTCACCCGGGCGGAGACCCGCAGCATGTGGGGCCAGCCGCGGTACAACCCGCCCAGCCGGTTCCTCGGGGAGATCCCGGAGAACCTCATCGACTGGAAGCGACTGGGATCCTTCACCGGGGGTGCCGGGGCACTCTCCGGTGGGCCCGGCTACGGGGACGAGGACGGGTTCGGTGCGTCGTACGGCGGCAACGCCTTCGGTGGTGGCCGTTCCGGCGGGTACACCGGTAGCTACGCGGGTCCCGGTCGGGGCCCGGCCCGCGGTGGCGCCGGTGGTCGCGGCTCCCGCTCGAAGGCGAACAGTTCCTCGCCTGCCGGTGGGTTCCCCAACCGCATCCGCCCCAACCGCGAGATGGTCCACGTGGAGCCCGGCGACAAGGTGACCCACGAGTCCTTCGGTCTCGGCGCGGTCGTCGAGGTCAAGGGCGCAGGTGACAAGACGGTTGCTGTCGTCGACTTCGGCTCCGCCGGCACCAAGCGCCTGCTCATGCGCTACGCCCCGGTCGAGAAACTCTGACCACCCGGCGGCAGGCCGTCCCGGCCCGCTGAATGCGCAAGGCCCCCTGAGATGTTCATCTCAGGGGGCCTTGCGCATTCAGCGGGCCGGGACGGCCTGCCGCCGGGTGGTCAGAGTTTCTCGACCGGGGCGTAGCGCATGAGCAGGCGCTTGGTGCCGGCGGAGCCGAAGTCGACGACAGCAACCGTCTTGTCACCTGCGCCCTTGACCTCGACGACCGCGCCGAGACCGAAGGACTCGTGGGTCACCTTGTCGCCGGGCTCCACGTGGACCATCTCGC